>JAITGP010000031.1 GCA_031280545.1 Candidatus Peribacteria bacterium | reverse complement strand
TTTTTCTCAATAGAGGCTAAATCTCTTCATTCCTATATGGTTAAGCAGATAAATCTACTTCCCATTTTACTGACATTTCTATTTTTGCCTACTACTGACATTTTTACTCTGCTGGAACACTTTTTTTCAATCGCTATTGTATTTGATCAGCTTTTCCCTATCTTTAGAAAAGATACTTTATACCTTTACTATTTCTTTTGCTCTACCAATTTAAGCATTCTCCTTCAGATTTTATTGTGGATGAAATCCTTGCTGCTCAGCCTAGTGGGAATGGAGATGTTTTTTATGTCTATTTCCAAAAAGAAAATCTGACTACGATGGAAGTTCTTGAGCATCTTCAACGTCAGTTGGGGCTTTTTCGTGAGGATTTTGGGATTGCGGGTTTGAAGGATAAGATGGGAATTACGAGGCAGTGGATTACAGTTTTTCATAGTGCTTTGGAGCGTGCGTGATGAAGGGACAAATTTTTGTCTTCTTTGTGAGAGGTTGTGAAGATATTGGAGACTACGCGAGGGGAGAACCCGTTGAGGATTGGGGGGAATGTGGGGAATATATTTGAAGTGAGATTGAGGGCGAGAAACCCCCACCCGTTTCGCTCGTCCCCCTGAAAAGGGGATATTTTCACTGAGAAAAAGGAGTTAATTGAAGCGAATATTGAGAAAGTGAAGAAAAACGGATTTCCAAATTGTTTTGGATATCAGAGGTTTGGAAAGGGGTATAAGAATTTTTGGGAAGCAAAAGAGGTGATCTCATCTGTAGAAAATCCCCTCTCCCTTCCGATGGATTCCGTAGTTACGAGAACAGGCTGGAACCAAGCCCCTTTATGAAAGAGAGTAGCATATCATTTGAGGTTTATGTTGCAAGCGTATCCGAGCATGTATTTCAATGAGTATGTGATGAACCGTTGGGAGAAGTGACAGCAACAATTGCAAGGGGATATTATGATAGATCGTTATTATGCAAGTGGTGCGAGAGTTGGAGTGTATCAGGATCAAGAAGTCAGACTTTTTGACTATAAAAAACTGAAAGAGAAATATGTAGAGGAGGGTTTTTTTGATCCTCCGTTATTGATTAATCATGGGAAAGGTAAAACGTTTCCGTATATTTTTTCTGCTGAAGAAACGACCCGGATTCCTACATGACCGATGTTAGGTTGGAATCTTCTTTTGGCTCCGAGCGGAAGCAAGGCTAGAGTGCGTGATGATCAGCTTTTGGAATTGGCGGAGTTTGATGAGCATGCCTTAGAAGTCTGCAAAACGTATCAGCTTTGGGGGCTTCGTCGTCCGCTGTGGGTATTTCTGCATGATTTGCAGTGGAGCTGGGAAGGGGATGATTTGTTGCTTCATTTTTCGTTGCCGACAGGAAGCTATGCGACGGTGCTTTTAGCCTTTATTTTAGAGGGAGTGGATTCTCTGACTTTGAGAGAAAATAAATTAGAGATTCCGAGAATAGAAAAAAACAGGCAACTATAAGCTACCTGTTCCTTTTTTAATTTCCCCGTTTATCGATTATACATCGTTTTCTGGGAATGTTGATTTGGACTGATCATTGAAACTTATCAGTCCTCTAGCGTATCTTGCTATGTCTGTGAGATTTTCTTCTCCAGAGAGGGCATCAATGTAGAGGTTGTGATCAGATCCTTCTTCGTCATGTTCTGCAGATACACATTGTGTTTTTTCTGAGTTTATCAGAAATAATTCGTGGTGTACTTCTACTTCTGCGGGAGGAAAAGCTTCCCAAAATTTTTGTAAGTCTTCTCTTTTTGCACAGATAATGAGTTTATAATACCCACGAGAATTTTTTTCAGTTGCACTAATGAGTGGAAAACATCCCATTAGCCCATGTTTTAATTCCATCCAAAATCCCCATTGAGGAGTCCACCCTAAATTTGTGGCTTCCTTGCGAGTAATGACTTCTGGTTTTTTTTTGTATATGCGGAAGACTGTTGGATAGTCGTTTTTTTCATCAGCAGGGAATTTTTCCAATGTTCCAAGTTCCCAGTCTTCATACCATTTTACTTTGGGAAAGAACGTATCAGCTTCCTCGAAGGTATGACAGATTTCTGTCAAATATACGGTGTCCGTATATTTCAATCCTTCACGGTAGATACTTGCTCCACCGATAAAAAAGATTTTCCCTTCAGGGCATATTTCCAAAGCCTCTTCCAAAGAATTGGCAGTTTCGGCACCTGGGAATTTTTTTCCTTCTGTCTGAGTGATTACAATGTTTCTCCTGTTTGGGAGAGCCCCTTTGGGGAAGGATTCAAATGTTTTTCTTCCCATGATAATGGTGTGATCCGTGGTCAGATTTTTGAATCTTTTTAGATCACTGGAGAGGTGGCATAAAAGGTCACCCTTGGCTCCAATCCCGTTTTTCTGGTCGATTGCTACGACCATACAAATTTCTCTTTTTTTCTGTTCCATTTTTTTTGAAATTTAATTATTTATATATATATGGATAGTTGGTGGTAAAGTCAAGAGATATGATAGAAAACTTTATGATAATAAAAAATATTAAGGAGGCTTCCTTTATTTTTCCCATTTAAAAATTAGGATTTCATGATTTATCTTTTTGCTTTTTACCCTTTTAGCTACCTCCTCTCCTCGGATGTATCAAAATACTTGCTTTGCTTCTGCCAGATTAGAAAATTTGAAGTAGCTACTTATCTCTTTATTTATGGAAAATCCATATTTGTGTACTAATCTTTCATTATATGCGATGGTTGGATTTGAAGGCAAGAGGTTTTTCCCTCTGATTTTTTCAAATACTCCCAAGTGGGAATTTTCTATTAGGTAGATGTGTCCTCATTTCTTTAGTACTCTCTGCATTTCTTTAAACACTTCATCTTGTCTGCTCTCTGGGGAGAGAGTTCCAAAAAATCGACATCCAATGATGATCTCTACACTTTCGTCCTCCAGCTGAATATGGGTTGCATCATTACAAAGAAAACTGATTTTCTTTGGATTTTCTAGTTTGCTTGAAGCAATGTTTAATTGTTGCTGAGATTTGTCTAAGCCATATACTTTTGAGGCCTTCTCTCAGATAGCTCATAAAAATTTTCAAGTTCCACATCAAATATCTAGTATCGTTTTTCCTGTTGTGATAGGAATAAGTTCCTGCAGTACTTTCCCTGGGAAATCTTCTGCTTGAGAAAAATTTTCATAGATTTCACTTCCAGCATTATAGCTTTTTGAGTCTTCCATCAAGGATTGCTCTCCTTTTATATACAGAATTTTATCTTTTTTCTGAAGAGAAATAGCCGAGGTGAAAATAGCACTTTCTGCGTTGAGAAAATTAATGAGATCTTTTTGATAGTGAGGGGTATCAATATTGCTTCTCTGCTTTTTATTTTCTATATCATAGAGATAAGCGAAAATGATACTACAATATGGAGATTTTTTATATAATTTTTCGATATCTTTTGCAAAACAGGAGATGTAGTCTGTTGTCTTGTAGATTTCCTCTAGATAGTCAGAAATATTTCCAAGCATGATGAGGTCGCAAGTGTTGATCTCTGCCAAAGTGTGTAATTCTCTAAAGTCTAGGTTGAGAAACGTATAGCTTTTTTCTTTGAGACCTGCTAGGCATGTATTGTAATTTTCTTCGGATTCTACATAGGAGTTGTATCTTATTTTGTTTTCTTTGGTGTCGTAAGAGGTATTGAATATGTTTGATGTTCTGATTTTTTCTCCTTGATAGTCGAAGAGTTTATAGAGTTCATCGAAGAAATATCTTGTTCAAAATGATAATTGCTCTCTAAATTTTTCATATCTTTGATATGTGAAAGCGTTTTTATTGATGAAAAAAAATTCTTTAAACTCTGAATAGGAAAGATTTTTTAATGCTGTCCATTTGAGTTCTATATAGTAGCGAGCCAGTTTATTGGTATCGAAAATCTCAACTTGTTTTGCTCCTTTCATAAAGGCATTGATCATTTGGTCTCCAGATCCTCCTATTAGTAAGCAATGCTTATCTGTGAAATCGAAAAAGTCGTAATATTCTTTGAGATTTTCTGTAGTAAAAGCGTAGAGTGCTCCATCTTCTCAGAATCTTCTTCCTGCTGAGAGAGGAGTATGAGATATTTTGTGTAGATAGTTATCGATCCAAAGTACTTCTTTTGCTTCTGGTAGAAACTCTTTTGGGCAACCTAAAAATCCTAAAGTCGCCATTTTATTCAAGAATGTTCTGAATTTTTTTATAGATTGTTGGTGAATGGTAGGAGTTGATGAAGTGTTTTTTATGTTTTCATTTGAAATGAATTCGGGAAAATGCTCGGATATCCACGTACAAGGGGAACCGTTTCCTAAGGAATCAATAGAGAAAAATTTCTCTCCTCCTGGACAAGTGGTAGTAGTGTTTGAGCTAGCTTGTTTAGAAAAGGCATAGCTAATAAGAATTTGTTTCTCATACCTTTTTTTTAACTGTTCTAGTTCTGCTATGAGTTGAGTAGAGGATTTTGTAGAAAGTAGGGTAGTATTCCCACTCATTCTGCCTACTGCCTCCATGAAAGAAAAAATAATTTCATCCACTCTTAGTGTTAGAACGTATTGGATGATGGCTTCTATGTTGTCTTCATTGTGTTTATAGAGAATAGATCAAATTCTGACATAGATTCCATATTTTTTCAAGAGTTGTATGCCTTTTATGGTTGGCTTAAATGTTCCGATTCCTCTGATTTGTTCTTGTAATTTTTGAGTAGCTCCATCTAAACTTACGTGTACATACGATAAGTTTTTTAATTGAGACAACTCTTTTACGATACTTTCTGTCACTAGAGAGGCATTGGTTGATATGTCAAAGGAAAATCCTAATTCGTCAGCATATTTTACTATTTCTATCATATCTTTCCTGAGAAAAGGCTCTCCTCAAGTAAATTTTATAGAGGTGAAATTACTTTTTTTCAAGGTATCCATGGTGGATTTTATTTCTTCAAAGGAGAGCTCTTTTCCTTTCCCATGGATATCTGAACTGAAAATGCAGTAGCTACATTTATAGTTGCAAGTGTTGGTGATTTCCCAGATTACTCTACCTCACTCCTCTTTGATGTTAAAGAGGCAAAAATCGTATTTCTTAGTCATTTTTTAGTGCTATTTCATTAAAGATTTCTTTATATAGATTTTTGTTGGGGAATTTTTTAGTATTCAGTATTCTGTAGGAATTTTTGTATTTCTCTTCTAAAATGTGTATTATTTTATCAATGTTATAAAAGTTTTTCAATCTTTCTGCAAGTTCTGGAGTAGTAAAGCCTCCTCCTTTTAATCTGGATTGTATGGTCTCTTGGTTACAGATCAGGTAATACACCAAATCAAAGGGGATTTCGTAGAAATTATCTTCTACTAATAGAGCCCGTTCAATAATCAGTATCCCAGACGTAGTCTCTATTTTTTGTAATAGTTTTAGTCTGATTTTTTCTCCTATTTCTTTGGTATATAAGAGATATTTTTCTTTATCATTGAAGATTTCTCTTTGCAGGTCTTTCCCGTTGAGAGCATAATTTTCTCCATAGGTCGTAAGTCTCAAAAGGTCAATTAGGTGTTTTCTAAAAAGGATATCTTCTGCATTTATTGAGTGCTGTAATAGCTCTCTTCTGATAGTATCAACATCCAGAATGTTTATTTTAATTGTAAAAGAGGAAGCTATGTCTTTGAGAGCGTTTATTAGATAGCTTTTGCCTGTGGCGATTTTCCCAGCGATTCAAATAATTCTGTTTGCCATTACCAGTTGATTCAGTATTTTAAAGGACATAAAGAGACTAATTTTTGTCAAGTTTGTATATTGTTATTTTCTTTGATTTCTCTTATTGTTTGGTATCCGGCATTTTCCAAACATTTGATTAGGGAAGCGATCCCTTTTTTTATTACTGGCGAATCGTTTTGAGTATTGGGTCTGTGGATGTATTGTGAGGATAGCTCTGATGATTTTCTTTTGATATATATATCACTTCCATATCTAAGAGCCAAAAAATGCAATCTTATTTCTTCTGTTTGGATTTGTTTTATTAAGTCAAGTGTTTTATCAAGAATGCTTTCCTCTAAATCTAAGATCCGGCTCGTTCTGATACGAAATCAGATTTTTTTGGTTTTTTCTATAGTAGATAGGACTTCTGTCTGAGTTAAGGGTTTATTTATTTTTTGTGCTACTTTTTCGTCCCCTGTTTCTATGCCATAGTGTATCCATCTAAATCCCGCTTGATACATCATTTCCATCATTTCTTGGTTGAAATTTTTGAGACTTCCGAGACATCATAATTTGATAGTAAGTCATTTTTTGATGATTCCTTCGGAAATTTGTTTCATTCTTTCTGAATCAACGGTAGTATTATCGTCTAAAAATAAGATTTTTTGAGCATTGTATTCGTTTATCAAGTATGCTATTTCTTCCACTACGGATTCGGCACTTCTGGCTTTCCATGCTCCCCAAAATCCTGGGACATGACAGAAACTACATCTCCTATTACATCAGCGAGAACTCAGGATTGTCCTTACATCAATGTATGCATTAAGGTCTACTAAGGATCTATCAGGAATCGGGAGGCTAGTATAGGTTTGTAGATTTTCAGATTTTGTTTTGATTACTCCATTGTTGAAATATGCTATATTGGAAATTTTAGATAAGAGCTTTTTATCCAGACTTTTTAATTTTAGAATTTCTCCCAAAGAAGTCTCTGCTTCGTGTTGTATGCAAATATCGATAGGGGAGTTTTCTTTCAAGACTAGTTCGGGTTTGTAAGTGGCTATCTTCCCTACTAAGATTACTTGCATTCAAGCGTTTTTTAGTGTTTGGGCAATATGTAGAATTTCGTTAAAAGCTTCATTGGTATGGAGAGGGATATGGTAATCATATACGATAATTACATGGGAAAAGTTTTTGTTCTCTAGGTAGCTTTTAAGATCGTTGGTCAGCATCTTTCTTACATCCATATCAAGTATTGATACTGAAAAATCCTGACTTTGAATAGAGGTGGCTATGGTTAGGACATCTATGGGTTCAATAAGTATTCCAGGATTTGTGAATGGAATGTTTGGCGGATTTATGACTAAAACATTCATATAATATCTATATAATATAAATTATTGTATTGACATAATTATATAGATAACCTATTGATAATCAAGTGGATTATTTCCTCTTGTTTTTCTTAAAAATTTACATAAGCTGATTTTGAAGTAAAATAGTATTTTATTCTATAGTCCTTATTCCCATGGAGACTCAAGAACGTAATAACCGTGTTGAAACGGTTTTGGAAGCTCTTAAAAATCTGACAGAAACAGATAAAGCTTTGTTAGTGAGACTTTTGTGAGCTAGCGGAAATACTATTCCTACGGCAGGGAAAAGAGTAAATAGCTATGTAGGAGGAGAAGACTCTGTATCTAGCTGAGAAAGTGTTACTAGTAGAACTAGAAGTTTTACTGGAAGAAGAGAGACCTATTATGCTTGAGGAGAGGATAGTTGTAGAATTAGAGGAGAATAAGTTATTATATTCCTGATGTAATCACATGTATTTCACGAAAGAAAACCTTCAGTCTTTACATACCAATCAAAGGCTTTTTGTAGAAGAGTTATTAAAATATGGAATCACAGTAAATCCTGTTGATCTCTCTATAGAACTTATTGAAGCGGAATATAATGGACATAAAGAGTTTATTTTGGATAGATTTTGTTCAAATATTCCCTATATTCAGGCTCAAATGACTTCGGATAAAATTTTGGCGAAAAAATTATTACAAAAAAACTGAATAATCACTCCAAAAGGAGAGGTTTTTGATGCAGGTGAGAAAAATAATGCATTACTCTATGCAAAGAAAAATCTTAAATTCCCTGTAGTGATTAAACCTAATTGGGGTTCACATGGTGATTATATTATCTTGGATATAGCAGATGTTGATGAATTGGCAGAGAAAATAGAGGAATTTTTGGAAAAAACCGGCGGAAAAACTCCTTTTATTGTCGAGGAGCAGTTTCCATGAGAAGAATATAGAATTTTTATTGCAAAAAATGGAGACTATGCTGTTTTACATAGAGAAAGACCTTTTGTGATAGGAAACGGGAAAGATTCTATCAAAAAGTTGGCAGAGGACGAATCGTATAGAAGAACTCACCCTAGAACCAATAGTTTGTGTCCTATTGTGATTGATGAGATGTTCCTTTTTAAACAACAAATTAGCCCAGATTTTATTCCGAAAGAGGGAGAAAAATTTTATGTAAGAAATACTTCAAATGTTGCTAAGGGAGGGTATAGTCATAATGCTACTCCTTTGATTCATCCTTCAATTATCGTACAAGCTAAGCATATTTTAAAGATTTTTACTTGATTGCCTTATGCGGGGATCGATTTTATGTGTAGTGATATTACCAAAGAGCAAACAGATGTTTCCTATACCGTAGTGGAGATTAATGTGAATCCAGGGATTGCTATGCACATGTTGCCAGGGGATAATGATCCTGTAAATATTGCCACTACCTTAGTAAAATTGATGTTCCCTGAAATCTTTGTGTAATCCGTTTCCCTTTCTGTATCTGATTGCTTATAAAGTCAATACTTACTACTCAGCTTTCTTGTCTACTTTTTGCAAAATAGAAGAAATTAACTATAATTAAAATAACTTATTTTACTTTTTATTATCAATAATGTGGGCTGGAATACTAGAATTTCTCTGATGACTTGGACTTTTTCTGTTTGGTGCAAACTATTTAGAGAGTGCCGTAGGAGTTTTCTCCAAAGGTGGCTTTAAACAAGTTTTGAAAAAATTTACGACAAAAAAGATTCCTGCTTTTTTTACAGGACTGATTTCTACTCTGATTTTGCAAAGTAGTAATCTGGTGTCGGTGCTGGTGTTGGCTTTTGTGGGGACGGGAATTGTATCTTTGACGGGAGGGATCACGGTGATGTTAGGATCTAGTGTTGGTACCACGATCCCTGATGCCCTTTTGGGATCTATTGGACTGAATTATGATATTAAAATGTTGACTCTACCTTTACTCTTTCTCGGAGCAGTGGGACTGACGTTTTTTTCTTCTCATGAAAAAGTGATAGGAGTGAGTAAGGCTTGTGTTGCTTTGGGGCTGACTTTTCTTTCTTTTTCTTTTATGAAAAATGGATTGGTCTTTGTGACGGATATGGTGGATTTGAGTAGCTTTATGTCGATGAATTTGTGGATTTTCTTCCTGATTTGATTGGCTTTGACATTGCTGGTGCAGGCGGGAGGTGCTGTTTTTATTGTAGCTCTGACTTCTGCGAGTTCTGGATTGATTACTCCAGAGGTAGCTTTTCCTATTATTTTAGGATCTTATATTGGGGCAACTATTACGATTGTGATGGCTTCTATTGGACGTCAACCGACCATCAAAAAGCAGGTGGCGGTCGGGCATGTGGGATTTAATACGCTTACTGCGTTGATTGGAATGTTTGGAATGCCATTTATTCTTCGGCTTTTTAGTACCTATATTTTTCCTAAAGTGGGAGTGGTGATGGGATTGTCTATTTTTTATATTGCGATGAGGAGTTTTGTGGCGATATTGGTGTTTCCGTTTCTTGATTTCTTTACGAGACTCATTCAAAAGTGAATCAAAGAAGACAAAGAAGAAGTCACCTTGGCTATTCAGAGAATTCCTATGTTAGCTATTGATCCAGAATTGGCATTATTGGCGATTAAACAGGATTTATTAGTATATTTCAAGAGAATTATTAGTTATAATCTGAATATTTGGGATTTTTATTTGACGGATATTTCTCAGGGGCAAGAAGATATGGAGAAACTTTTCAAACGTGAAGTGAATTTGTGAAAAAATTATCTTAAAAAAGAATATCAAGAAACTAAAGTTATTCAAGAACAGCTTTTGAACTTTTTGGCTAAAATGAATCAAGCAGAAGTGACGAAAGCTGAAGATGCTGATCAGCTGACTTCGCTCTATCAAGTGGTGATTGATATTGGGGATTCCTCCAAGTATCTGAAGGATGTGTGGGATCGTGTGGAGGATCGACAGCGAAGTACCAGTGAGGATCTTCAAAAGGATTACAATACGTTGAGAAAAATGGTGTTGGAATTCTATACGTCTGTGCTTCATTTGTTGGCATATATTGATGATAAGCAGGCTTTTGTATTGCTTCACGGGTTGTTGGATGAAATTAAAAAGAATGACAAAAAGTATCTCGTGATGTTTAAGCGTAAGGAGGGGGACGATATGGATTTGGCGAATTTGATTCAGGTGAGTCGTTATTTCTCAATGTCGTGTTTTTCTTTGGTGAGAGCTTTAGAGAATGTAACTCTGAGTCAGGAGGATAAGAAGTATTTGAAAGAACATATTAATGCACTTTTCTAATCTACTTGACAAATCCCTGGTCGTCTTTAGCGACCTTATTGGTGGGGAATGGATTGATGACCTTCTTCTTTTTCTAAGGATATGCTCAAGTTTATGAACAAGAACGCGTTCATTTGAGATGATAAAAACGCTCTGATTTGGAGCGTTTTTTTTGCGGTGAGACCCCCTTTGTGGTGGGATTTACTATTCTACATAGGTCCAGTTAGCGATACAGGGCACTTCCACCATTCTACACATTTGTGGAGAGATAGAGAAACAGTATTCTTTCATTTCTTTGATTTTGGCTACGATGGCGACATAATTACTCTCGATTGTTTGTCCGTCACCTGAGATTTTACAAGTTCCTTTGTAAGGAGTGAACTGTAATTTAATTTCGTTTACTTCTTTTAGATTATTTGGAAGTGGATTGTCTGGATCCGTGTAGATATTCTGGATTTCAAAGCTGTCTGAAAAGGTTTCTTTGTGGTAGCTATCATACTCGAAAGAAATCAGATTTTTTCATTTTGTGAAAGTGGTAATCATTTGTGTGTATCCTGTTCCTGCGTATCTTGAGGAAGTCAGATTTTTGGTATAATGAGTTTGATATTCTGTGAGCATGGCTTCTTTGACCGTTTTTTGTTGTAATTTATGTAATTGCTCTCCCGTGATACCCATTGTCATCATAGTGATTATTCCCATAATGATGAGTACGATCATCATTTCCATTAGTGTAAAGGCTTTCATTGTTATAGGATTACAGATGTAAATTCCCCGAAGTTTCGGGGAAGGATTTAAAAAGATTCTAGAAGATTACATTCCAGCACTGTCCATCACTGCGAAGATGAGTCCAAAGACTCCGAGGGCGATCAGCATTACTAATCCTCCTACTACCACCAAAATCAGTGGTTCAATCGCTTTGGAAAAGTTTTTGATTGAATTGTCGAGTTCTTCCTGATAGAGTTCGATAATATTGGTCATGGAATTATCCAGATTTGCTGTTTCTTCTCCTACTTTGATGAGTACGGATACATTGGAAGGGATGATTTCTGGATGTTCTTTGATGGGTTCGTAGAGAGATTTTCCGAGTGAGATGTCAGCAAGTACGTGTTCAATCATTGTTTGATAGAGCGGGATTTTTAGTACATCACGGAGTAAGCGGAAGGTTTCTACATAATCCATTCCTGAACTAATCATTAATCTCATGTATCTTGCCCATTTAATCAGATAGTAAGATCTGGTCATCGGTCCGATAATGGGGAGATTTAAGATCAGGAGGTACATATTTTTTCTTCCTGTTTCTGTAGCGAAGTAGACACTAATGACGATAATTGCTACTACAAAGATAATCACTAAATTCATCCAATTATTCACGAAAAAGTCGGTAATGCTTTTGAGGAGTCCGGTAATAAACGGCACTTCTTGGACATTACTTGCGAGGAGATCAAAAATATCAGGTAAAACAAATCAGAACAAATAAATTACTGCAATTACAGAAATGATGATCAATGCTACGGGGTAAATCATTGCTCCGATATATTTTTGTTTGATTTCATTGAGATAAGCATATTCATCAGCAAGTGACTGTAAAACGGCTGGTAGATTTCCTGTAGCTTCTCCTGTTTTGATAATTGCAGCATCTCCTTCATCAAAATATTCTGGGAGTCTACTGATGGCGTAAGAGAGTTCTTTACCTTTGTTTAAGTAGGTAGAAATTTCTGCTGCAACGCTTTTGATAGCATAGTTTTCTGAACTGTGTAAGATAATATCCATTGCTCCCATCAAAGATACTCCACCTTTCATCATATATACGAGCTCTTTGTAAAACAAAATTTTCTCTTTCCCTGAAAAGTTTGCCTTATCCTGAGATTTTAGGACATTTTTGATGGAATTGTCGATAAACCCAATATCGAAAGAGAAGAATTGTTTTCGGTTGAATGCCATTGAAATAAGGCAAAGAGATAAAAGGCTGTTTTTATTGTGCGGTTCCTGTTTTGGCTAGACTACCTGTGGTGGTAGGGATGTTTTCACTGGTGTCAGGAGAAGCGAGAGCAACGGCTTCAGTATTTTCTCCTTCTGTATTGTTGTTTTCTACTTCTTCAAATCTAGGATCATGATAATAATAGGCAATCATTGAAATTGCTGTGGTTTGTGGCTCATCAGAGGAGATGATGTCATATCCGACTTCTTGTATTTTGTAGAGGATACGGTCATTGGCTACGCTGATCAGCTTTTTTTCTACGTTATGGACAAAGGAAATTAGATCTTCTACTCTATCAAATTCGATACTTAAGCTTAAGGGTACTTCGAAGAGTACGGTACTTCCTGCGACAGGTGTTGGATCACTAATATTGATTCCTTTAATGTCTCCATTTTTTACAAGGATTCCTTGTGCGACTCCGTCTCTGATGAGATATTCATTCAGATTTCTGAGGACTTTCTGTTCGTCCACAGGCATTTTTTCTGTAAAGAGAGAGTGAAGCTGGAGGTAAGAGAGGGGAATAGAAAGGTCTTTGATCGTTTTCCCTTTGTATTCTACGTTCCAGTCATCTGGCAACGAAGTACAAGCTTCTTTATCTTCCAGATTCAAACAAGTCTCAATCTTGGTTTGATTCGCTTCGATTTTCTCGAGATTCTTTTTGTCTTGTTCATATCCAGCTTTCTGGTTTTTTTTATTTGCTACTTCCATTTTTATGGAGGTATAGACGGTATTGGTTGAATCGTATTTGTTTTGGATGTCTGGTCCTCGACTCATAAAAATCATTACTCCTATGACGAGCAAAATCGCAGAGAATACTTTGTATTTCGCTGTGACAACTCTGGTTTCTGAAACGATGGGTTCCTCCTTTGGAGTGCTAGGTGTGCCCGTTTGGGTGATCCTAGAAATGATGTCATTATTTTGTGTCATTGTTGATTACTTTAGCGGTTAAAACGAAGTCATATCATAGGTTATCTGACGACTTATTATAGGTTTTAATGGAAATATCATCCAAAAAATCCAGCTTTTTAAATCTTTCAATTAGGGCAGTTTGTTTACTCGTGTCTGGAGCGTAATAGAGCATACGAAGGTTAGATACATATCCATGTAAGCTGATTTCTTCCAAAGAGATTTTAAAATCTGAGAGCACAATATTTTGTGTTCCTCCATTGTCTACATCACGGATGTCTTGGAGGATAGTTAGTACCGCTTGGATGTGTTCTGACCAAGGCATTTGGCTTCGGTCATTTTCCATCTGTTCTACGAGTTTGAGTTTATCAAATCCAGGAATGTCTGAAAAAGCATCGATTTCCTTTTGAATTTCTGCTGATTCTTTTTGCTCTATTGCGATTAGTCTCTTGGTCACGGTGGTATTGGTCCAGAGGTAAGCATACCATACTGCACTTCCTACTACTATAAGCAATAAAACGAAAAAAATTAGTTTAGAAGTCGGAATTTGAGGTTTGTTTTTCATTGTGAAGGTCTGAAAAATAAAATCTTCAGATTTATTATACTCACAATCGCAAAAAAAAGCAAATTTTCTGCTACAAAATTCTTACTACAACTTTTCCTTGCATTACTCTCAGAAATTTGTATATTTATAGCACCTAACACATTTTTGTGATATTTATTCTTTAATTCTTTATACCATGCTACAACCTTTAGAAGATTACGTATTAGTTAAACCTCTGGTTGAGGAACACACCACAAAAAGCTGAATTATCCTGCCTGATAGCAAGGAAAAACCTCACAAGGGAGAAGTAGTGGCTGTGGGGGCTGGAAAAATTTTGGACAATGGGACAAGAAGTACTCTGGATGTAAGTGTAGGCGATGTAGTTTACTTTACCCAATATGCTCCAGATGAAATCGAAGTAGAGGAAAACGGAGAAAAAGTGAAATACCTGGTGGTTAAGCATTCGTCTTTGTTGGTGAAGGAATAGGGCATATAGCCCCTGCAGAACCCCCATCTGTTCTACAGACACTTATCCGCTTTGCAAGGTCCAAGTCCCCTTGAAAGGAGAAGACCTCTAATGTTCCATCAAGGAGGTTCTACATAACTTTTATTTATTCATTACTTTATCAAATGAAAAAATCTAATTTAGTCTTAGGAAGTGTGCTTGCTGTAGCAGCATTTTCTTTCTCTTTCGCTAGTGCGACGCTTTTGCAGGATGCTATCCAACGAGGATATGATCAAGGACTTACGCGTTATAACACTCCTTCCACCTTTATGGCTTCTAATTCTCTGAGAAGAGATGAAGCTAGTAAATTTTTTGTAGAATTTGTGGACACACAGGAGTATTATACGGATGGTGGTACTAATTGTGCTTTTAGTGATGTATTTAAGGCGATTTCCGATCTTCAGTCTTATGTAAAAACTTCTTGTGAATATGGGATTTTCAACGGGGCAAATGGAAAATTTCTTCCTGATCAAAAACTTACCAATGCTCAGGCTGTAGCTGTGGTAGTCAGAATTCTTAATGGAAAACTTTCAGAGAATGGTGTTCATCGAGCAGATAATTACTATACGAGAGCCAAAGAATTGGGGCTAGATATTAGTGCTTTCTCCAATAAAGAGGCGACTACTACTAGAGGAGATGTGATGACGTTGCTTTATTCTGCTGCTACAGGGGAAGGAGCTGATGATGATATTGTTTGCACGAGTGTAAAACAGTGCTTGGATCAGTTGCAGGATATTATGGATGAGTAGAAAAAACAAATAAAAAAATGGGAATGCTTATATTCAAGACATTCCCAGCCCTATCGTCTCGGGGATTTGGTGTCGGGTCCACCCCCCATACTCAAGATAAGAGTAAGTCAAAACTTAAACTATCAAGAGCAATGTTAGTATAGTTATTTAGGGTCAATAATCAATAGATTTTATAAAATTATTAGAAATCAGTTTTTTAATCTTTTATCTCAGTCAATAATGCAAGCAACATTCATCTTATGAGCCTTTGGTATTATCAGAGATAAAGAAGGAAAAATCTTGTGGGTGCAAAGAAATGATATCCAAAGAAATGGTGATTACTTACGAAATTTGCCTTGATGATGAGTAGAAGATAACGAAAGTCCTCGAGATGCAGTTGTGAGAGAAGTCAAAGAAGAAACAGGATTTGATGTAGAAATAGTGAAATTGACGGGTGTCTATGCCAAAGATTTTAAGAACGAAGTGTGCTTTCTTTTTGAATGTAGAGTCATTGGAGGAGAGCTCACTTTGAATGAAGAAGCGAGGGCGTTCTCTCGATGGACTTTAGATGAATTACCGAAAGCTATTTCGGAAAGACAAGTTGCTAGAGTGAAAGATTTCCTTACAAAGGAAGATAGCTTGACTACTAGGGTAGAACAGCAGTATTAATTCAGCCTTTTAAACTCTTATACTTTATACCTTTTATACTTTATACCTTTTATACTTTAAAATTATATACCTATGAAAAAAGAAATCCATTATGCAAATGATGCAAGACAGCTCCTCTTGGAAGGAGTAAAAATCGTGAACGATGTCGTGAAAGTGACGATGGGACCTAAGGGAAGAAATGTCATTCTCGACAAATCCTACGGAGCACCTACCGTGACGAACGATGGAGTAAGCGTTGCGAAAGAAATTGAGCTCGAAAACAAAGTGCAGAATGTCGGAGCGAATATGGTCAAAGAAGCTGCCGAAAAAACGAATAAAGAGGCTGGAGATGGAACAACCTCAACGGTTGTTTTGGCTCACGCTATCACCAAAGAGGGACTCAGATACATTGATAGCGGAATCAATCCGTTCGCACTCGGTCGCGGTCTGCACAAAACTGTGAATAAACTAATTGAAGAAATCCAAAAAGCTGCTCAGCAAATCGGAGATAGCAAAGAGCTAATTAAGCAGGTTGCTACGCTTTCTGCTCAAGATGAAGAGGTAGGAACGCTGATTTCTGATGTTTTTGAGGAAATTGGGAAAGATGGAACGATTACGGTTGAAGAGGGAAATACGATTGGTCTGACGAAAGAAATCAAAACAGGAATGCAGTTTGACCAAGGATACTTGAGTCCGTATTTTGTGTCTGATAGCCAGAGAATGGAAAGTGTGATTGAAAAACCGTATATTTTGATAACAGATAAAAAAATCAGTTCTTTAAAGGATATTTTGCCTGTGCTTGAAGCAATGGCTCAGACGGGAAGAAAGGATATTCTCATCATCGCGGAAGATGTGGAAGGAGAAGCTCTGGCTTCCTTGATTTTGAACAGATTGAAAGGTGCTTTGAACGCTGTGCCGGTGAAAGCTCCAGGGTTCTGAGACAGAAAAAAGGAGATTTTGAAAGATATCGCTGCTGTGACGGGAGCAACACTTATCACGGAAGATTTGGGAATTAAACTGGAAGATACGACCCTCGATATGCTCGGAAAGGCTGATAAAGTTATCGTGAATAAAGACGAAACCATTATCGTGGCTGGGAAAGGTGAGGAAGAAGAAATTGAAGCCAGAGCAGACCAGATTAGAAGTCAGATTGAAAATTCTAAATCCGACTATGACAAAGAGAAACTCGCTGAGAGATTAGCAAAACTCGTTGGAGGGATTGCGGTGATTAAAGTCGGAGCTGCTACGGAAATGGAGATGAAAAATAAGAAATTCAAAATCGAAGATGCGTTAAATGCGACTAGAGCTGCAATTGAGGAAGGAATTGTTGCAGGAGGAGGAAGCGTTTTAGTTCAGCTTTCTAAAACTTTGGCTCATTTCAAATTGGACGCCGAAGATGAACAAGTAGCTGTGGAAATTTTGCAGCAAGCTATTCAATATCCTGTGAAACAAATTGCTGATAATGCAGGGTTTAAGGGAGATTATGTAGTAGAAGAAGTAAAAAAGTCTGATGATATGAACCACGGTTTCGATGCCAGAACGGGAGAATTCAAAGATTTGAAAAAAGCTGGAATTATTGATCCTGCGAAAGTGCTTCGTGTGTCGCTAGAGAATGCGGTTTCTACTGCTGCGATGATTTTGACTACGGAAGCGGTAGTGGTTGACTGACCAGAAGATAAAGGTTGTTGTGGGCACGGAGGAGCTGGAGAAGGTGCTGGTGGCGGAATGGGAGGTATGGGTGGAATGGGAATGTATTAGTTCATATAATTTGATTTTATCTTTAATCTTTTGTAAAAATGTCTCTTCGTCCGTCTGGTTTTGTGGAATATAGTCCTAGTGAACAGCTCAAATTTGATCAACTCGTAGAAATTATCAAAACGAGCTATGAAAAATTTTGATATACCCACATACATACGCCTGCCGTGGAAGCTAATTCCGTCCTTTTAGCGAAAAATGGAGAAGAGACAGGAAAGCAGATTTTTTGACTCTATGGACTGGCTCAAGGAGCAGGAGATTTGAAAGACTATGCGTTGCACTTTGATTTGACGGTGCCTTTCGCGAGATATGTCCTCGATAGAGAAAGTGAACTTATTTTCCCGTTTAAGAGATACCAAATTCAGCCTGTTTGGCGTGGAGAAAGGGCTCAAAAAGGGAGATTTAGAGAATTTTTCCAATGTGATGTAGATGTAATTTGGAGAAAGGATAGTAATCAATCTTATCTTTATTATGATGCGGAAACAATATTTGCGATTTCTCAGACTTTGCAACAAATTTTTACAACCATGCAAATTGATGATATTCCTGTAATGCATATTAGTAATAGAAAACTATTGATGGGATTTCTTTCGTCTTTGGTGGCTGAGGAACAGGTGGCTAGTGTGAGTTCACTAATTGATAAGTATCAGAAAATCGGACAAGAGAGTTTTATTGCTTCTCTGCAGGAGCTAGGAATTAACGAAGCAGTTGCACAAAAAACTGTGGAGTTCATCACAAACCAGTCAGTTTTATCTGATTTATGAGTTATTGAAAGTTTAACCGATCAACCCTTGTTTCAAGAGGGACTCGCTGAGCTCAAAGAAGTGATCAGTCTTTTAGAGCAGTTTAGAGATGCGTTTGGGCAACCTTGTCCGTATGTTATCGACTTCCAAATTGTGCGTGGATTGGACTACTACACGGGAACGGTCTTTGAGGGAGTATTTCAAAAAGACACTTCTCTTGGTTCGATTTCTGGGGGAGGAAGATACGGGTGATTGACGGGATATATCGACGTGAAGAGAGATGATTTCGCAGGTGTAGGCGGGACGATTGGGCTTTCGAGAATTTTGGCAAAAGTATTGGGAGAAAAAACTTCTAGTCAAAATACTGTTGCGGAGTATCTTTTCGTGAATTTTCCTGGGACATTTAGTGAAATTATCGCTTTGGCTTCAAGATTACAGGCAAAGGGGAAGAAGGTGGAGATTTATCCAAATGCTGATAAATTAGGAAAGCAATTCTGATATGCCGATAAGAAAGGGATCCCTTATGTGGTAGTTTTGGGAGAAGGAGAAAAGGAGCAAGGAATTTATAAGCTCAAGAATATGCAATCAGGAGAGGAAAATAATCTGAGTTTGTAGTACTCATACGATATTTATTTAACATAGAATTGCCTTCGGTGACCCCGCAGTACTGTGGGGCAAAAAAATGGATGTTAGGAATACGGATGCTTTGCCGAAACCTACTTTGCATTTGATCTCAAAGGAAGTGGGTCCCATCAGCAAGGTTTGGGTTGCTTTGACTATCCTGCAGTTTCGTGTCTTTTGCGTCTTTATGGTGAGTTCTTTCTTTTATTTGATAAGGTTAGTGTACCGTGTATTTTTTCTTTACAATTTCTGCTAGATAACAAGAGAGAATATTTCCTGGACTATTTTTTTCAATCTCCTCTGGAGTAAGGGCTAAAAGCTCTTTGATTACTAATCTTTGTACTGCAGGTTCTCCATAAGTATCCATTAGTCCACTTCTTTTGCATGCCTCGTAGAGGAAAGGATTTTTCATTCCTTTTACTGCGAAAAAACTTTTTAGTCCCTGTTTGAAAGATTCCTCATCCAATACTTCTGCTAAGAGGGCTTTTGTTTCTTCAAGAGGACGGTATCCTTTGAGTTGTTGGAGGGTTTCTCTGATTTGGAAAAGTTGTGCTGTTTTGTCCATTGGTAAGGGTAATATTAAAGTAAAACGGGATCTACATAGATATTTTCTCGTCCGTTAAGAGGTAGAGAAGTCTGGATAAAAATATCTGTGGTATTGCAATCAGCTTTTTCTAGTGTTTTTCCTTTTGCGTCTACAATGTCGAGAATTTCTAATTCTCCCATGTTGTCGGGAGAGATATATTTTAGTTGCATACCTCTTTTAATTTCCTCTTTGGGTTCGATGTGGTGATAGATTTTTCCGTGTTGTTCTACGGTTTTTGGGGTGAAGGTTCCGAAGTAGTTGCGATTGAAAAGGGGACCTGCAGTATTTCCAGTTGTTTGCTGTAAATCCCCTTCATATTCCCCATCGGGGTAGTCTTTTGGAGGATTGAAAAGGAATCAGTCTCGGTAGCTACGATGGGGGACTACGTTCACGAGGTTCATGATCTTTTCGTCGATTGGAGTTCCGCTTTCTAAAGCATCGCGAACGTGTTTATAGGCTTTGGTGATGGCACTGACATAAAATTCAGATTTACTTCTTCCTTCGATTTTCATGGCATCGATATGAGGAAGGAGCTCGTTGAGTCTGTGAATGGTGCAGAGATCGCGGGAGGAGAGGATATGTTCCCCGTTTTCTTCATTCACTACTTCCATCAGCTTTCCTCCTCTTCTTTCTTCTTGGATAAAGACCTTGTATTTGAATCTGCAAGCATGGTTACATTCGCCACGATTTCCCGCTCTTCCTCATAGATAATCTCCCAATAAGCAACGTCCAGAGTACGCCATGCACATTGCTCCATGTACGAAAGTTTCTAGCTCAATTTCGGGAACTTCTTTCTTGATGGTCGCGATTTCTTCGATATAGAGTTCACGAGCAAGGACAATTCTTTTTACTCCGAGGTCTGTTCGAAATTTTACTCCTGCGTAGTTGAGTGTGGTGGTTTGGGTGGAAAGGTGCAGGGGAGTAGTGGGGAGGTATTTACGAATGGTTTGAAAGGTTCCAGGGTCGGAGAAAATAATCCCATCGGGTTGCAGATTTGCTATTTTTTCTACTACAGATTCAAAAATCTGAATATCGGTATTGCGAGGAAAGATATTCATGGTGAGCAGGGCTTTGGTGCCGTTTGCATGTAATTGGTCGATGGTGGTTTTGAGTGAATCGAAGCTGTAGAGCTTATTTTGCCTCATTCTGAGGGAGGTAAAGGGGACTCCGAGATAGACTTCTTCTGCACCGTAGGCGGAAGCGACCAAAGCTTTGGTATGTGACCCACCAGGGGCTACGAGGGTTGGATATTTCATGTCTTTAGTATAGGGACTTGCTGGCGTTTTTCAATCTCAGATTTTTCTTGTATTTCTTGAGAAAATCCTTATACTGGAGGTATCAATGGGGGTGACTTTGGATTTGATGGAAGGACCTCGTAGATATTGATAGCCACTGCTGCATGGTTCTACAGCATAATCACGGACCAAACTCAAAATGCTAACGCATCTAAATCTCTCCTTGCGAGAGCTAAAGCTTACGTTGCTACTCCAGCTTACTGCTAGGATTTAGTACCGCTTTAGAATCAACCTTTACGTCTGACTCCTCCTATGTGTAGAGGTGAAATTAGGGGGAACTTATAGTTGTTGAAACGAATAAAGATAAGTAGTTTGTGATTTCTCTCGTCTTTCCCTGTCTCAATAACTTTAAACCCCGTAGTTACGTACGGGGCTAGGTCTTTTAGGTCTAGAATAGTGGTTAGAAAAGTCGCTATAGTGGTAGAAGTTGGTATGTATGCCTTTTAGACCGGAGTTCGATTCTCCGCACCTTCAGGATATGGAGAATGACTGGTGAAAATCAGTCTTTTTTCTTTTATTTTTTAGGGAGTTCTTTTTCTATTTCATTTAGTGCGAATTGGAAGCTGATAATTTGTTTGGTCGGGTAAAAGTTTCCTATTCCCAGTAATTTTAACAGCTTTCATTTGTTGTAATGGGGGAGATAAAGTGATACAGATGATAGTTATAGTAACCTCTTTTGTTTTTGAGGATTTTTAGAAACATGGGAAGAAAAATGAAGGATATATAGCCAATAAAACATTTATATGGTCTCTCCATGAAAATATCAGGGCTCTTGCATTCTTTCATATAAAGCTCTCCCCAATTCACTTAACTCACTTTCGTCTTTAATTTTTGTTACCAATATTTTTTTTATTAATCCTGCAAATTGTCTAAATGGATATTTTCCTCCACTTCCGCGTCTGGTATTTAAAATATAATCTTCAAATCTTAGATATTCTTTTATATAGAAATTGGAATGTAATTTATATATTATTTCAAAAGAGTAAAAATTAATGTTTTCTGCTATGGCAATTCCTTCAAGTTTATTCAGAATGTCTTTTATTTTATCTTTGATATCTTTTTCATTATTTTGGCATTCCGTATACAAAATATGCTTTGGATCTTCAAATGTTCAATGTTTAGTTATATGCCTAATATCCTCTCTTTTCATGACTATTTAAGTGATTATAAGTGGACTCTTTGATTTGCCATTCTGCATTTTGTTTATTTATTCCATTGGTTTGGTATAATTGGTATCAAACCAATAATAATCAAATAAATCATAGAATATTACTTATGATATCGTTATTCGGTAGTATAATATAAATTATGATAACTACCACAATTGTTAGTAGTCATCAGTAGATAAAAAGTCTATTATTATTCATGTGAGAGTTATAAAAACATAAAATTGTGACTCTAGGATACAATTTGAGATAAAATACCTTGGGTAAATTTGTCTCTAATGAACTTAATGAATTATATTTCAATTTCAAGTATAACGCATCTTAACTAAATAGACAGCCCATAAAATTATGATTTAAAATAGTTTAAGTCGTCAATCTTCATTTTACCCAAGAGCATTCTTTTATCAATATTTTTCATTTTTCTCACCTGTTCATATCCTTCTAAGTACACCTTATTTTTTCTCCATACAGTCCCTTTGGTATGGTTTCCATTATGGATAATTCCTTTTCTCATTCTAATACAAGTTTTAAAAATTTTTTCAGTAGTATAATGAGGATAAAGGGTATGAATAAGATCATAGATTTGTTTAAAATTTAACTCTTTTGCGATGTTCAGGAGATAGTATTGTTTGTATATTCCTAGACTTTCGTATCCTTCAGGTAATTTTTGTTTGGCATTCCAAATTGCTAATCCTTCTTCGTCTCTCAGATACCGTCCAGTTCCAGAGGAGAAGATTTTTCGTCAGCTTTTTAGTCCATATATATATCTTATTAAGTGGGTTTCTACTTCATGAGCAATGATTGGCTCAATCTCTTTCTCTCTAAATTCTACCCCTTGGAGAAATCTGAATTTTAATCTCTTCTCCCATTGTTACAGAAACGTGAGAAAGGTTTGAGGAGTTTTCCATGATTTCGATGTTAAAGAGTTCTAAGACATGTAATTTTTCCTCTATTTTCTGTCTGATTTGTGAAAATGATAAAGGAACACCCAAAAGTTCTCTCTGTTCTCTTTCTCAGTTTTTTTCTTTACTAAGTTTGACAAGTTCTTCGTCAAAATCTCCTCGTAATGCTTGGTTTCCGTGTTCGATCCCTTCTTTACCCTGTTTGCTATAAGCTATTAAAAGCTGGTGTTAAAAGCTAGTGTCTGACGAAAAGCTCATCTACTTTTTCTTCAAAGAGTTTGATAAGAGGACTTTTGAGCGTTCCTTTTGTGCAGGTTTCTTTGAGTTGATTGAGTTCATTGAGTTCATCCTTCCGTTCATTGAGATAAGAAGTATCTATATTTTCTTTCATTGTTACAGAAAAAAGTAAATCTGTTTTGTTAAAGTATATTCAGAAACCGTTTAAAAGTCAATTTTTTTGCTAGTAATTTACGCTTGAAAACGTATACTTTCTCTATGGAATCATTTATTTCGCTTGTACATCAAATCATTTCTGAGCTTCCTCAGATGACCCCTGATAGATTCAAGGATCTGCAGAGGGATTTTGCAAAAGAGCAAAAAATGCCCTCCCTCCCTAGTAAATCTCAGATTTTGCAAGTCTATTTTCAGATGATCGAACGTGGAGAGATAGAGAGAAATGCTGACTTTGAACTGCTCCTCAAAAAACGTGCGATTCGCTCGATGTCGGGGATTGTGCCTGTACAGGTGCTTACCAAACCTTGGCCGTGTCCTGGACAATGTATTTTCTGTCCTAATGATCCCAGCATGCCCAAAAGTTATATTAAATCTGAACCTGGAGCGACGAGAGCTTTTCTCAATCAATTCGATCCGATAAAGCAGGTCTATAACCGTTTGCAATCATTGACCTTGACGGGGCATAAGCCTCACAAGATTGAGATGATTGTGTTGGGAGGATCGCGAGATGCCTATCCTGCAGAGTATAAGGTGGAGTTTATCAAGAGGCTTTATGATGCGTGTACTACCTTTAATGAACTGGATGTCGAAATGAGTACTACTTCCAAATATGGATTTGAGATAGTGAATCAAGATCAGATTCAGCTTTCTAGCTCTCTAGAAGAAGCGATAGAAAAAAATCAAACTGCGAAACACAGGGTGATCGGGCTGACGATCGAAACGCGTCCTGATCTCGTAAATCATTCCAATTGTCAGCAATGGAGGCAGCTTTGAGTGACGAGGATTGAAATGGGGGTACAGTCTACTGATGACGAGATTCTCCGCCTCAATAAGAGAGGGCATACTATTCAGCAAGTTCGCAATGCTGTGCATTTGATGAGGCAGTATGGATTCAAAATTTCTCTACATTTGATGCCGTGACTGTATGGGTCAACGGTTGAAAAAGATATTCAGACGTTTCGTGAGGTATTTTCTGATCCGTATTTAAAGCCTGATGAATTGAAAGTCTATCCGACCTCTGTGATTCCGAATACGGAGCTTTTTAGGCTCTATCAGATAGGGGAGTATCAGCCGATTAGTACGGAGGAAATTTTGCAGATTATTAGGGTGATGTTTCAGAATATTATTCCTCCGTATACGAGGATTAAAAGGCTGATTCGCGATATTCCGGCAACGGAGATTTCAGCTGGTTCCTCGGTGACGAATTTATCGCAGTTGGCTCATGATAGTCTGCTTCGTGAGTATAGGGAGGTGCTTTCACCGCAAGAGATGCCAAGTCCGCAAAGGGACGAGGTGTTGAAGTTTTATGGACGCTTGTATGAAAATACTGATTTAATTCAAACGGAAATTATCGGAAGTGAATCTGATTTGCAATCATATCGTAATTTCGTTTCCTTGGATACGCGTTCTCGTGAGGTGAGAAATAGGATTTCTTTACCTTGAACCGAAGCAGGGCAGCTGAATTTGGTAATCAGGAAGTATCAAAGTTCGGTAGGGTCAGAATTTTTTATCTCTTATGAAGATGAACTAGGATATTTGTATGGGTTTACAAGACTTCTACTTCCTTTGTCTGAAAATACCGTTGATTATCCTTGATTATGAAAGGGGACCGCGATTATCAGAGAACTCCATGTATATGGAGAATTGCAAAAATTAGGAGAAAAGACTGATTCTGCTACTCAACATTCCTGACTAGGTAAGAAATTATTGGCATTTTCTGAGGATTTAGTGAGAAAGGAAGGCTTTCGTCAATTGTCGGTGATTTCTGGAATTGGAGTGAGAGAGTATTATGGTAAGTTGGGGTATGAGCTAGTCGGGACGTATATGTGTAAGGAAGTGTAAGAGATCTTTTCATGCTCCTCATTAAAAACCCCAGCCTATTGGCTGACTTTCCTTATTAGGGAGTTTAATGGTTCGTTGAACGAAAAAGTGCTCTCTATTCAAGGAAGGAGAGTAGATATGGACTATATAAGTAAAAAACTGCAACTGCGTAAGTTCCTCAAAAAAACTAAGCATATTCGAGATCCACCTCAGGCTTACGGTAGAATACTGACATTCTTTGTGGGATAACTTTCCATTGTTTAACTTCCTTTTTATTTTGCTTCAAAATCCACAAATCATACATAGTCTGCAGATTGATCCAAGTTTCTGGTCCTGTTCCAAAAGCTTCACCAATACGTACGGCAAGTCTTGTTGTGATATTTCTTTTACCATTTATGATGTTGCTTACTTCTACTTTTGTGATCCCTAAAACATCGGCAAAATCTTTTTGCATAATACCTCTTCCTTCCAGCTCCATTTTTATGTATTCTCCTGGATGAACGGCGAATGGAACATTTAAATTTTGTTTAGTCATTAGAATAATTGATAATGGATAAATAGCCCTCAATAGAGGGGGAGATTGCTAATGATAGTCAGTAATCTCCTCGAGGAGCAAAGTAATTTCCGTGTCTCTCTGAAGATCAATGATAACTCTTCGTTGATCATTGACCCTGATTGAATACTTCCCTTTATACTTTTTCTCACTCAACTTCTCGAAGCGAAGAGAGCCAGCCAAAGCATAGACCGCTCTGAGATCACTCGCTCACTTCAACAAGTTTACTTTGAGGATGAATTGCTTTTGAACCGAAGCAGAGAAACGAAGTTTATTCGGCTTTAAGTTGTAGAAGTTCTCCAACTCATCATCTTTGAATACTACTTGCATGCAATTAGTAGGGAATAAAGCGGTAAAATAGTCCTCTATCTATCTTACAGTTATCATTATAGTTAATCCTTTTGAAATTGCAAGATAAAGTTAACTTTTTTGTTCCAGCAGAGTAAAAATGTCAGTAGTAGGCAAAAATAGAAATGTCAGTAAAATGGGAAGTAGATTTATCTGCTTAACCATATAGGAATGAAGAGATTTAGCCTCTATTGAGA
>JAITGP010000030.1 GCA_031280545.1 Candidatus Peribacteria bacterium | reverse complement strand
TATTCTTTAGCTCGTTCATAAGCAGTTTCATAGATACTTTTTTTCTCATCAGCCACTCCATGCTCACCTTCCTCTTCATCACCCTCACATGTTCCGTCATAGTAAGAAGGAGACTTATCCCCATTAGGGCAGGTGTCTTTGACAAGAGAGCTTCCTCATCATCCTCAACCAGTATTTGCGGATGAAGGGGGAGTTGGAGGCACTACGACAGTTCTATCTATCCAATTCACCATTGCAGTTTCGCTTCCGGTATTGCCATAAACATCTTGAAAGGTAAAGGTGAAACTTCCGTTATCAGTGAAAGTATAGTCTTCACTTCCTCCATTATTCGTGATGATTACTCAGCTTTTATTGAAGCTTATCGTTGCTGTCACATTTCCAGTAGTGGTGGCGGTTGGAGTGTAATTGATACTTGCTACAATATTTGTTGCATCAATATTACTGACTTCATAGTCGATACTTCCAGTATTCCCTGCAAGGTCGGTGAAGAAGAAGTCTCCTGTTCCATTTGCGTTCAAAGAAATGCTTTGTGGATAAGGAAGTACGGTTTCACTACACCCTGTCAGCGTCACGATTACTGCTTGGTTGGTCGGTGCAGTCGTTGAGTAAGCGACAGAACAGGTTGGAGCAGTTTTGTCTATCCAGTCGATTGTTAATCGGCTCTGTCCTTGGTTTCCTACCAGATCATACACCGTCACAGGTTCCGAAACATTTCAAATATAAATTCTGGTAAAGGTCGTTCCTGTCGTAGCACCACTCCAAGTATTTGGCTTCAGCACGGGTTCATCTGTGGTCAATGTGACGAGAACAGGCTGATTGGTTGCAGTGTTTGGACTATAAGATAAGGTAAGAGTTGGGGCTATTTTATCTATCCACGTGACGGTCGCTACTGCACTTCCTGTATTTCCATAGTCGTCGTGGAAGTGGAAAGTAAAGCTTCCCGTCGTCGTGAAGAGATGAGTAGTTCCTCCGTCACTCGTGATAGTGATTCAGCTTTTATTAAAGCTAATGGTAGCAGTCACATTTTGATTGGTAGCTCCTGTGATGTTGTAAGCGATCGTTGGAATGATTCAATTCTTGTCTATTCGGTTTACGGTTGCCGTTGTGCTTTCCGTATTCCCTACGAGGTCAGTAAAGTTGAAGGTAAAGGAATCATTTCCTGTGAAGGTATGAGAAGTCGCTGTTCAAGTGATGGTTTCACTACAATTGATAAGAGAAGCAACGACGTCTTGATTTGTATTCGTACTTGGATTGTAGCTTATCATACAGGTTGGTGCAGTTTTATCTATTCGGCTAACGATAGCGGTTTCGCTTCCATTATTCCCATAGTCATCGTGGTACATAAACGTGAATGAGCTGTTTCCTGTGAAAAGATGACTTGTTCAACCGGTACTCGTAAGGGTAATGCCTGTTTTGTTGAAGCTAATGGTAGCAGTCACGTCTCCACTCGTAGCTCCTGTAGTGCTATAGGTAATCGTTGGAATAATTGCTGTTTTGTTTATTCGGTTTACGGTCGCAGTCGTGCTTCCTGTATTCCCTACGAGGTCGGTAAAATTAAAGGTGAAGGAATCATTGCTAGTGAAAGTATGATACATTGCTGTTCAAGTGATGGTTTCACTACAATTGATAAGAGAAGCAACGACATCTTGATTGGTATTCGTACTTGGATTGTAGCTTATCATACAGGTTGGAGCAGTTTTATCTATTCGATTAACCACTGCTACGGATGAACCCGTATTCCCAAAGGTATCTTCGTAGGTATAAGTAAATGTTCCATTATCGGTAAAGAGAGAGGTATCGTTAGTTAGTAGAGTTGTGCTAGCTCAAGAGGTAGAAGTAATGTTCACTCAGGTTTTATTGAAACTAATGACAGATTGGACATTTCCGCTCGTAGCCGTATCTGGAGTATAAGTAATAGTTGCCTGAATAGCACTTGCATCAATTCGGCTTACGGTTGCTGTCGCACTTCCTGTATTTCCTGCGGGGTCACGGAATTGGAACGTGAAATTTCCATTTCCCGTGAAGGTGTAGTTGGTGTTGGGGTTATTGGTGACGAGAACACTTTCACTACAATTGGTAAGGGAAGCTACTACATTTCCATTCGTATTGGTGTTTGGACTATAACTTACATCACACGTTGGAGCTATTTTATCTATCCGCGTGACGGTTGCAGTTTCACTTCCTTGATTTCCATAGTCATCGTGATAGGTGAAGGTAAAGCTTCCCGTTGTCGTGAAGAGATGGCTAGTTCAGCCTGTACTGGTAAGGGTAATGCCTGTTTTGTTGAAGCTAATGTTTGCGGTCACGTCTTGGTTGGTTCGTCCTGTGGTAGTGTAGGTAATCGTTGGAATAATAGGAGTTTTGTCTATCCAACTCACTGTCGCAGTTGTACTTCCTGTATTGCCATAGCTGTCTTGGTAGGCGAAGGTAAACGTTCCATTTCCCGTAAATACATAGGTGGTAATTCCTCCATTGTTCGTGACCGTAAGAGGCTTATTACAGTTGGTTAAAGTGGCAACCACATTGGTATTCGTATTGGCAGCAGGATTGTAATCAATACTACAATTGAGCGGGATTTTATTTTCTATGATGATCGTTACAGTCGTAGTTTCTGTATTGCCTCGCAGGTCTTTGATGGTAAGGGTAATGGTTGCGGTTCCTGCTTGTTTCCCTTCTACTCGTCCCGTAGCACTCACGGTGGCAACCGTTGGATTATTACTAGTTCGGATGATCGCATTTGAGGTAGCTTTGATTGCATTGAAGAAGGTTGGGGTGATAGTTGCTACTACTCAGGTCGTGGGATTGCTTCCCGTGGTGGTCAAAGTAAGCGTAGTTCCTGTGGTATTGAGGGTTATCGTTAAGTCAGTATTGGGGTCATAGTTCAGGATTCCTGCGTTGATAGTTGTAGAACTGAGTTGGACAGGATCAACATTGAGGACATATCCTTCGTTTGCTCCGAGGTATTCTACCTGAGAAGTCAGACTTTGATCTCCTGTTCCTTTAAGAGTGAAGTATTCGTAGTCTGTTCCTAGAGCATCATTAAAGTCTACTTTATAGATTCCATTACTTAGTCCTGAAAAGAGGTACTGTCCGTTGTTGTCAGTCTGTACGGTGGTTTGAAAGGTGCTTCACTTGTAAAGATTTACGGTCTTATTAGTCAGCTTTGTTTCTCCTGTATTGTAGATTCCATCTGCATTTTCGTCAAGGAAGAGCATTCCTCAGATAGACCCCACCTGCAACATTGCACCTACACGGGAACCGTTCGTCCATCAGATATTCCCTGCCTCAAAGAAATAGTAAGGCATAAAATCATTGATCAATCAGACTTTATCAGAGCTATTCGCTTCATCCACAATATAGTCAAAACTCAATACCACCTTTTCTCCAGCAAGCATTTGGAGATTATTTTGCATTCTAATCATCGTTGCCCCGCTATAATTAGTTCCATAGCTAGCAGATGCATAATTATTTTCATTCGTTGCAGTGTTGCTATATCTGATTTCATAGTTTCCTGCTCTGGTAGCTGTCACATTAGTTCCATATTGGTCATAGACCGTGATACTTGGCTGTCCTCAGAGCTTCATATTTCGGGAGAAACCGGTGGATTGGAAGTTGGTTCAGAAGTTATTTCCTATTCTAGGGATAGGGAGATAGACGAGAGAACCCACGGTATTACTTCTCTGATTATCAAAGATTACTTCGTACTTTCCGACAGTACCTGGGGTGAAGGCTACTGCTGTTTCGGGTTGAGCAGGATTATAGGAAGGTTGTCTCGTTCCTCCGTCTGGAATCAAGTAGGTATCCATCAGAAGCACGTTAGCTGCGATAATTTGGGTAGTCGCAGTATTGAGTCTCATCATGTTTTCTCCTGTATTTCCATTGTTGTTTGCGTCATAGGTGTCTTTTATCTGACCTAGTGTAGCATTTTGTGCTCAATAGCTGTGATACTGTGGAGTATCTGCCACAATATAATCGTGCCAGTTAATATTTCCCATAGTCTCTATATTAGGTTTAAATGGGAGTTCTACCTCTATTCCTGGTTCACGATACATATCTATTCCATAGTAAAATCCTATTTTCGTGGTAGTGGAAATTGCTACCATTTCTACTCACTGAGTAGTAGTATATTCTGATACGATAAAAGGAATATTTGCCCCACCAATTTTCTTTACGGTAATACTTCCCGTCAAAATTTGCACTCCTGCAGGTTTTCTAATGTATATCGTAGGGTCAGCAAATGCAGCAAAATGTCCGTATCTATAACTATTATCTGGTTCTCTAAGTTGCATTTTCCACGTGAGAGGTTGACCTGCTGTGACAGTGGTATTGGAAGTAGTCGCCCTAAAGAGATATCCTTCACTATCATTACTATTCTTAGTGACGGTTCTTGTAATGCTATTTTGGGTACCAGATGCTACCCCTCCACTTCCATCATCTGTTCGTGTTTGCAAGGTGACCGTGGCACTATTCGTTCACTCATTTAGACGACCTATTGTATGAGTAGCCACATAATGAAACCAATTATAATGATAAGCATGTGCTGCTAGATTTGCTGTTATATCTCCCAAATATGCTTGTGCATACCTTAGATACTCTCCGCTTGCAAGTCACAGAGAAGTGGTGGAAATTCCATATCCATATTGAATGGGAGAAGTGACTGTTCCATTGTAAGTAGCTTTAATCTGATTGTTTGTTGCATTTCCTGTCAATCCGCTCCAAGTCTCCCAATAGATATTCGTAGGTTTGGTATTGGTGGCAAAAGGAAAGCTCATTTGGATGACTTCATATCCTGAACTATTTACTGTAAATGCTGCAATTTGATTCGTTTTTGGTAAAGGATCCGTATTATAAATTTCAAATCCAGGTCATTGAGAAAAGAAATCTGATCATAATAAGGGAGTATAGTTAGTATTTACCCCTCCTAAAAATGCTTTATTAGTTAGTGTAGCAGCGTCTTGTACTACTACGCTGAGCTGAAAATAATTTCAACGAATGATTGTGTCATCATACATTTCTAGTTCTCAGTAAGTAATGGCAGGTGCTGTATAAGTTCCTGGTGCCACTCCCGTAGTAGAAAGAATAAGATAAGGATTGGTAAGAGTATCAAATACCACCAGTCCAGAAGAAGGATAATGGATGTATGAACCAGCTGGATATGCAGAAACAAACTGTAATCCTGTGGAGTAATAGTAATATACTTTCCTACTCTTAATGTATTGACTACTATATTTACTATAAAGTAAACCATTTTTTGAATTGCTAAGTTGGTTTGTATTAAACTGCACTCCACTAAGATACCTATGACTATAAGTTCCCTGATTGAAACTTCGAGATGTTGCTGGATTATTGGATTGTTTGATGTCCATCGTTAGTTCATTCGTCTGTTGTCCGTCTATGAGACTCGTGATCTTTATTGCTCCTGTAAGCACTTTGTCACTTCCATAATACACAATTTCATCTACTGTGAAGGAAATGTTTTTGATTTCTACCTGTGTCGTTGTAGGGGTAATCTGATATTCCAAGTATCCACTATTATACGTAGCATAAGCAGTTTGTTTTTGGGGTTTACTCGTCACGCTATCGAGGACGATTTGAAGTTCACTATCTGCTAGAAGTTCTCTATCGCTATATTGTACGGTGAGAACAGGATATTTTACAAATCTGAAGCCTTCTGCGAGTTGGATTCTGATTCTTTTATCTGTTCCTGCTGAGCTTCAGAAATCCACATTGATAATGGCATCTTTCGTTGCGTCTAGTGGTCATGGAAGCCACCCTTGAGCTGGATCGTAGTCGGGGATGTCGATGGTGATGCTCCCGCTGGTGACAAGGACTGCAGGAGAGAGATCTGCAGTAGCCTCAGTAGGCTCTTCATCAGTAGTAGCTCCCTCTTCTCCTATAAATATTTCCTCAATGGTGGTGTCCGTATCTGACAATCCCCCTTCCGCCACTTCTGTTTCTTTATTAGTATCAGAGTCACCTTCATTTACGTCATCAATATCATCTAGATCAAAGTCAAGACTAGCTTCTCAATCACTAGCTTCTTCATCGGGAATCTCATCTATTTCACCGATAGCTCTTTCATCTGAAGGGTTCTCACTTTGTCCCTCTTCCATAATGTCATATAAAACTACCTCCTCAGGAGAATCCTGATATCCATGTCGAACTAATCCTCCGATAAGGAAAATACTTACTATAGAGGATACTGTTAACTTTTTCATTTTTACAAATACAAAGATATAAAATTTTTATATCTAAGTATACTCCTAAATGAAAAATTTTGCAAAAAATAAGGAAGATTCTAAGCCACTTTAGGTTGGTTTATTACGAAAATAATCCGATATATATATACATTTATAAAAAATATCAATTATGTATTTTTCCAAATCAAAATTATTACCTTACTCTTGTAATTTACTCTAAAAATCATACATACTAAAGTAATCACTCAGCTTTATCCTCCTTCTCATATACCCATGCCTTACCAACCTGCTAAAAAGCCAACGAAAGGACTTGCTCGATCCAATACGAGAATCACCGTTCTGGAATGGTGTGAAAGAAAATATTACCTCAACTATTACACTTTTGCTCTCAAACAGTCACACCCCGACCTCCGACAGGAAGCCCTCGTCCTCAAAGGACTCAAAAGCATGGAAATGCGAGTCGGAGAAAAATCTCATTACCTCCTCTCTGACTACCTCCATCTCCTCAAAAAAGCAACCACAGAAAGACAAAACAGCGTAGAACCTGAAAAAATAACCGAGCTGAAAGAACAATTAAAAGCTGAAATGGAAACTGAGTTCAACTTCTCCAAAACGAGAGACTATTCTGACCACAGAGATTTCTTTGGAAAATTTGGATTATCTGAACATTTTTACAAACAAGAAATCGACAACCAACTTCAACCCGCTATCGAAAAAGTACTAGCTAACCTCGATCGTTTCATCGAGAGTACCCGAAATGAGAAAGTAAAAGATTACTTCCAAAGTGCAAAATATGTTTACGTAGAACGTCCTCGTGTACCAAATTTCGAAGCGATGAAAGTCGATATTTCTAAACTGCCAGGCTTGGAACAGATTTCTGTATTAGCTTCACCAGATTTTTGAGTCACCTTATCAGAAAATGAATATATCATCCTCGATCGAAAATCAGGGAAAGAAGATGTCCTTAGTGAAGAAATTTCTGATCAGCTTAAAATCTATGCCCTAAAAATGCTCCTCAAAAAAGGGATTACTTCCATGGACGGAATGAGAATTGAAGCACAAGAAGTATATCTTAATACTATGAATACCCACGGAGGAACGGTATCACAGGCAGATATTGACGGCATCATCGCTAAAATTCAGAAAGATGTAGACTACCAAAAACAATTTATCGAAAATCAAGACCCTATAAAAAATATCCCTCTCGATCCTTTTGTCTTCCGTAAAACCAGCAGTGAAAGAAAATGTGAAAGCTGTACGTTTAGAGAGGTATGTAGTAAAATAGGATAAAAAATCAAAGTAGAAAAAGGGCTGTTAAGATACTATTTACACCACAATATTCGCTAAAAGCTCCTGAAAATCAGGCTGAGAAAAATGTCATCTATCAGAAAACCTAATCACCTTCGCCGAAGGAAGGAGCTTCGCTAATTTTTCCGTCTGAAGAGGAGAAACTACAGGATCATCTGTCGAATAATAAAGAAAAATATTCTCTACTTGCTTTGTAATATGATCAGCCTTTCAAAAATCCCATACAAAATCACCTAAATAATGCCTTTTATCATACCCCGTTTCCTCATCAATACTTGATGCTACTAAACATAACTTACTAATAGACTGGGGAAATATATTTTCACTCAGATATTTTAACAGAAAAGTAGCACCCAATGAATGTCCAATTAAAATCGTTTTTTCATCATTTAAATAAGGAAAAAGCTTTTCAAACCAGATTTTTCGAGCAGTATAAGATGCCATCCGTCCATTTGGCATTTGCGGAAGAAATATTTGATACTCAGGAAGTTGCTGTTTTAACCATTCTCTCCAATATTTTTTCTCTTTCAGAGGATCATACTTTTTTTGTTTAAGATACGTATAGAAAGTTTCTGCATCAGGAAAAGTATCTCCTCAGTGAATGTGAATAATTTGTTGCATGGGAATATCCCTTAGATACTAAAACCGTAAAAATATAAGGAGTTTTATGATCTTCTGTAATCCTATAATCTTAAAACTCACAATTCTTTGGTGTCCTAGGAAACGGTAACACATCACGAATGTTCTCTATTCCCGTCACATACATAATCAGCCTTTCAAATCCTACTCCAAATCCAGCGTGAGGTACACTTCCATATTTACGCAATTCTAGATACCATCGATAATCTTCTGGTGTTCCCACTCCCATATCGATAATCTTCTGAGTAAGCACATCTAATCTATCTTCACGCTGAGATCCTCCAATCAACTCTCCAATCCCTGGGACAAATAAATCTACGGCAGCGACAGTCTTCCCATCATCGTTAAGCTTCATATAAAAAGCTTTAATATCTTTTGGATAATCCGTCACAAAAATCGGACCTTTGAAATATTCTTCAGCAATGTAGCGTTCATGCTCACTTTGTAAATCCATTCCTCGAGAAACAGGATATTCAAAGTTTTTACCAGATTTTAAAAGCAGGTCGATCACTTCAGTATACGTAATCCTTCAAAAAGCTGATTTCGTGAATTTTTCTAACCTATCTTTCACTTCAGGATTAACAAATTTTGTAAAGAATTCCAATTCAGGCTCTGCATTATCGAGAATATACTGGAAAACAAATTTCAATAAATCTTCTGCTAAATCCATATCATCTTTGAGATTAGCAAAAGCAATTTCCGGTTCAATCATCCAAAATTCTGAGGCATGTCTAGCAGTATTAGAATTTTCTGCACGGAAAGTAGGTCCAAAGGTATAAATTTTTCCAAAGGCTGTAGCGAAAATTTCTCCCTCAAGCTGACCAGAAACCGTCAAGGAAGCTTGTTTCCCGAAAAAATCTGCACTATAGTCAGGCTTTTCAGCTGTTCCTTTCGCTACTCTATCCAAATCGAGTGTAGTCACCTGAAACATCTCTCCTGCACCTTCTGCATCCGAAGCGGTGATAATTGGCGTATGAGCGTAAATAAACCCATGTTCGTTGAAGTATTTGTGGATAGCAAAGGCAAGCAAAGAGCGTACACGAAACACAGCAGAAAACGTATTTGTCCTCGGTCTCAAGTGCCCAATTGTACGGAGATATTCCATGGTATGTCCTTTTTTCTGGAGAGGATAATCACTCGGAGAAGTTCCGACAATCGTAATAGTTTTTGCTTTCAGCTCAAAAGGCTGTTTTGCACCTGGAGATTTTACGAGTTCTCCTTCGATAGTAAGAGAAGAAGAAATTCCAAGTTTGCGAACTTCTTCGAAATTAGGCAGATTATCATCGAAAATTATTTGTAAGTTTTTGAGGTAAGAACCATCATTAAGCTCAATGAATCCAAAGGTTTTGGAGTCACGAATAGTACGGATTCGTCCGTTTACGATGAGAGTCTTCCCAAAAAGGTCAACATGAGATTTATAAATTTCATAAATAGCAGTAGCAGTCATAATACAATTGCATAAGGAATAAATTCCTTCCAAATATAAAAATATATATCAATAAATCAAGGTTATCTCTCGTAAAAAATCTCACCACAAAATTATTCACCGTAAAGACACAAGACATAGCGACTTGGCAGTTGAAAGGGATTATTTCATTTTGAGTTTCTGAATCTCAAGGTTCATCTTTTCTAGACGGAGTTTTACTGCTTCCATTTCCTTTTTCTTGGCATCGAATTGAGGGTTGGATTCGTAGGAAGTTGTAGAAAAGTTGATAATCAGATTTCTTAAAAGCTCAAAGTATTCCAATTGTTGATTGTATTGCTGTTGAAGTTCTGCGAGGGTTGGTTTTTTTGCAGAAGTAGCTGGAGACTGGATTTTAATTCCTACTATAGTGGAGTGAAGATTTTCTATTTCATATCCTGTTGGATTTTGCTCATGTAATCTGACAAAAGTGATTTGTTCTACGTTAAAGAGGGCTTTAATGATCTTTCCTCGCTCAGTAAAGAGGGCTAGGGAATTAGGGTCTGATTTGAAGAAGAGGATAATTTTTTGATGTTTTTTGATATTTAAGCGAAGCTTAAAGGTATAGATCATTTCAAAAAGTTCAAACATCATTTCTATATCCAGAGAGGTTTTTTTGAGTGAGGGGAAATGGATGAGAGGTTCCCATTGGTAGCCAGAAACTTGTAAAAGTGATTGGATATATGCTGGAGCGAAAGGATGGAGCATTTGAAAAATTGCAGAAAAAATGATAGCTAACGTAGCTTGTATACTTCCTTCTGTTTGCACTTTTCTGACTTCTAGGTATCGAGCGAAAAGTTTTTTTTGGATGAATTGTTGGATTTGTGGAAAGAAATGGAGTTTTGTTTCATAGGTAGTTAATGTGGAATATTCTTGTCGAAGTACGAGAAATTCCCCCATCATTCGGTGGTCTAGGGTGTCAGCTTTTTTGTCAAATTCTGCGATAGCTTCTGCTAGAGAAAGGGGACCGTTTGTAGTACTTGCTACATATCTGACTCCGTTCCAAATTTGTTTGAGGAGATTATCGTAGAGTCAGATAGATTCCAGAGAGAATCCATTTTGTACGAGGAGGGAGATTCTTAGAGGGGCAACTCCATATTCATCTAGGAGGGTAAAAATCTGGTTGGTTTGGAGGGTTTCATAGGAAAATCTTTCCTGCTTTTTAGGATCGATATATCCTGGAAATAAAGTTGCTTCTGTGAAAAGCGGTTTCCCCAAAAGGGCTTGTTGTCGCACTAATTCACTGGCAAGTCTTCGCTCTCTTCCTTCTTCAAGCGGGATCGCAGGAGCTATTGTTTTTTTCTGTTCTGCCAAGAAAATGGGGTAGAGGCTTGCTAAGAAATCTGTATCAAAGGTTGCTCCGAGAAATACTATCGCTTCTTTTTTTTGGGGTAAAGCTAAAAAGAATTCTTCTTCCTGGGGGCGTAAGACCTGTGAATCTTGGATGAGTTTTTCAAAGTCGTTGAGTGGTTTTTCCTCTTCTGTGAGTCTTTCCAGGAGAGTGAGGAGTTTTTGGATGGGTTTGTCAGCTTTTTTATCACTTTTCCTTAGGAGATTTAACGTGTTTGCTAGGTGTCCTTTTTGTTGGGTTAGAGCTCTCAAAAGCTGAGTGAAATCGAAGCTTGGCTTCAAATAGTGGTGGAGGGAAAGCCAGAGCAGACTGAAATCAAAGTATCTTTGGATTTCTTCTGTGTATGCTCCGTTTTCTAGGAGGGTAGGGTTGAAGTGTTTGTATCCCTTAGTGTCCTTTACTAGAGGTACGGGGATTCCTCGTGGGATTTGTCTATTGATAACTCCAGAAACATTTCTTATTGCAGAAAGGATTCCTTCTTGTGTTTCGGGAAAAAGTTTCTTTCCCTCTATGGTAGTTAGTAAGGTTTCTTTGTCTGTTTTGAGGTTCGTCACTACTTCTTCTACCAAAAAAGGGTATAGTCTCTCTTGGGAGTGGCGATAATAAGGGGCGAGGATTTCTTGATTGTAAATTTGTCCAAGATTGGAGATGTCTTCGAGATATTGCACGATATTATCGTAGAAGTCTTTTCTGGATTTCCCCTGATATTCGCTACCTGCATATTCTGTGTATTTTCCTTCTTTATCGAAGATGTAGTGATCTAGAGGGAGTTTGTATTTCTCTGCTAGGGCGATACTCGCAAAGTCTGCACAAGGATTAACTCTTTTTACTCCATTCCCTTTGGAAAAATCTACGCTTTCATCGGTAAGGATAGGAATCATTCTGTTTACGATCGGGATGATTGCATTTTTCCCAACCAGCTTTTTATATCTTTTGTCTTGAGGATGTACAAGTAATGCGACATCTCCAAAAATTGTATCGGGAACCTCTGAACAAACGGGTAAAATATCGCTTTTGGTTTCGATGAAATACTTGATGGTATAATTTTTTCCTTGTTCTTTTTTTCGAATGATGTCTTGATCGGCGAGGGTAGACTGTAAATCAATTGATCGATATCCGATATTTTTTCTCGAGGTGATTTTCCCAGATTCTCGAAGTTTAGCGAAGTTTTCTAAAATAAACTGAGAAAATTCTGTAGTATAGGTAAAGGTTTCTGCAGGGATTCCTGCGTATGCTTTCAGCATTTTTTGATTAGCTTTTGTCTTTTTTTCTTGTTGAGCTTTGAGGTAGGTTAGGAGTTTTGTTGTTCCAATTTGTGAAAGGGTTTGGCGTTTTTTTGCGAAAAACTGTTGAGCTTGGTAGATGCTGAGCATTCCCTTTGGCTCAAAAATTACTCCTTTGTGAGGAAGGAGATTTGGGGTGGTAGCACTTTGATTAATGAAATCTTGTAGATAGATTCCGTAGAGATGTCCAAGGTGAAAATTCTGGTTGGCAGGTAAAGAAAAAAGAGAAAAAGCCGACGAGGAGGTAGGGTGAGCGAGCTGATATTGAGTTTGGAGACGTTGGAGATCTTTTGTTGTATATTTCTTTGGGAAGAGAGTCATTATATGATTAAAAAAACTAAGCTAAATTACATTTCTTTATTCCGCATATCTGTAGAGTCTGATACCTGCGTAAATGAGAAAAGAAATACAAATCAGTAGTAAAATATCTTCTTTTGGTCAGACTTGTACTTTTTTTGCTCCTGCTAATTCCATGACTTGTCCATCATCACAGGTGGCTTCTACTCGAAAATATGCATAAATATCTACTTCAGAGGAATAATCAAAAGGATATTCGTATCTGGTTTCTTTTGTGTCGAGTAATTTCTTTTTGGTATCAGGATCTTTTTCGTCAGACATGTAGAGTGTGTAAGAAGTTGCATTCTTTACGGAATCTCGGACGAGGTAGGTTTTTCTCCCAATCTTTTCTGTGGTCACTCTTATTCCTTTGATGATACAGAGGCTATGGATTGGTTCAATCACTACTATGGGTCCTGTACCTACTATAATGGGGTCATCTCTTGCGTCCAAAGGGATAGCAGGATCATAGGTATAAATGTCTGTGGCACTTCCGTGTTCTTCTCCTGTTCCTATGAGAGGAATGATTTTAAAATAATAGGTTTTTTTAGGTTCGATTTGGAAAATTACTGAGGTTCCTGAAGTTGTGGTTTGATTGCTTAGAGTGTCTTTAGCGAGTCCATAGAGGATGTTATATCCTGATGCTTCAGCACCAACGAGCTGTCGAGAGATGTGAAGATATTTGGGATTTTGAGGATCCACTTGAAATTTTACATTACGGATTTCTGGACTATCATCGACAAAATAGGTAGTATTCCCAGAAAAGGTTTTTGATTGCCCTATTGCCACCAACTCTACATCTAAGGAAATTTGTCCACTCGTGATTAAGGTAGTCGTTCTGGAAAATACTCCATCAGCGTCTTTATCAAGCACCAAAGGAGGTTGTCCATTACTGAAGATAAGTTTTGCGGAATTTACTGCAGGATCTGTAGTCACTTCAAATTGTACTCTATCTCCGATTCTTAGATTGGTATTGGGAGTGAGAGTAATTCCTTTTAATAATTGATCAGAGACGGGTTCGTAAATAAAGCTAACGGTTTCAGATCTTCCAAGTTCTTGGTCGGTGAGCGAGGTAATGGTGATGAACAGGGTATTGATTCCAACACGAAGTCCTCCTAGAGTATATTCGATTCCTCCTTGAGAGTCTACAGTGATCATGTCGTTGACCAAAATCCCATTCAAATAGATCTGAGCTAAGGAATTAGGGAGATCGGTGGCTTTTGCATATACAAAGACGGTGTCACTACTTTCTGTAGTGTTGGGGATTGGGGAGATAATGTCTATGGTTTTTAGGGAAGTGTTGCTATTGGGATTAATGACGGTTATTTTAGTAGATCCAAAGAGGGTTTCTTCAAAGTTATTCACAGAGAGTGAATATTCTCCAGCTTTTTTTATTTCTAATCCTTTACTTAAGGTGATCTTTCCTAGGTCAGAGGGTTTAAACTCTACTCGTCCTCTATTTGGTAAGACACGTTCACTCACGAGTAACCCATTGATATTCATGTAGATCATTCCTGTATAACTGGTGTAAGGGACTCCGCTTTTTAGTGCGGTGATGGTCATGTCTACGGGTTGGTTGACTTGGAAACTTGAGGGATTTACTTCCACCAAAAAACTGTCTGGACCGGCTTGAGCTACAGTGATTCCAATTAGTGTTCCTAGAACTATGAGTGTACTCAAAAGCTTTCTCATCAGGTTGTTAGAGAGATGAAATAAAACCGACAGCGAAAAGCTGTCCCTCTTTAGGGCGATCTGAAAGATATTCTACGGTGATTTCCTCTTCTTCGCCAATAAATGGTAGTATCAAAATTCCTTCGTTTACGTTTCCCGTAGCAAAATTACTGACTTTAGCTAACAGGGCACTTTGGCTGGATTCGAGAATATCAAAGGTGTAGGGAGAGTTTATTGCTCCTGTAATGACTTGGATTTCGGAAGGGGAAAAGAGCAAAGAAACGAAAAGCTGATCGTAATTTTGGAGAGGCTCTGAAATGAATATTTCTATTTGTTGTCCTTCTTTTTTGAAGGCACCATCCCATTGGGCTTTTTGGATAGTTTCACGTTCTGCTAAGGAAAGTACACTTGCGGAGAGGTCGCTTTCACGGACAATAAAGGAGAAAACTAGAGCCAATGCGACTCCTATGAGGAGGATGATTATGTGTTTGATGGTGAAAGTGACTGCGTTCTTCATTTTTTTGCAACTGTAAAACGGCAAATGTTCGCATTCAGCATAACAAAATGGAAATAAAAGTCAAATCGAACTTGCGAAAAATGCTATAAATACTGTGATTTATTTCTTTCGTGTTCAGCGTTTGTCTCTCCGTAATGGATACCTCCGTTGCTATCGTGTAAATAGAAAAGATAAGAAGTTTGCTTTGGGAAAAGTGTGGCTTTGATAGTTTCTACATTTGGATTGCCGATAGGGGTTGGAGTGAGTCCTGCGACTTGTCTTGTATTGTAGGGGTTGTTTGTGTCGGAAACATTCTTTCCAATCACGGATGGAGTACAGCTTGCATACGGTTTTTTGAAATTATAACACAGGGTAATGTCCGCTCCAAGTAGCATTCCTTTTTGGAGTCTATTGTAGAAAATTCCTGCTACAGTGGGTTTATTTCCGTCAGCTTTTTCTTCTTTTTCTATGATAGAAGCTAAGGTAATGGTTTGGTAAGTATTCAACTTATATTTTGTTTTAATGTCTGTGAAGTTGTTTGTATACAGGTTTCGTACTTTCTTTTTGAACGTGTTGAGCTGGATAGAAACGAGCTGATTGACGAGGTTCCCTCGATTGTCGAGGTAGTAGGTATCAGGATAGAGGAATCCTTCCAGACTTTTGATACTGCTATCGAAAAAGTCGTATCTTGTCGAAAGTTCAGCAATCTTTTCGGTATTAGTAGTGTAGCTCACATATTCCCCTTCCGAGATATAGCCTTTCGCCGTCAAATCAGCATCAATATCGTAGATCGATCGTCCTTCCAATACGGTGTAAGAGATAAAGTTTTTCTCTGGACCTTTGGCTAGATGGTTGATAAACTCTTGTGAAGTATAGCTTCAGCTCACGACATAAGTTCCTTCTTGGAGTGCAGGAATGTCTTTGTGGGTCTTGAGATATCGTTTTAGTCGGAAAGTTTCTGAGGAGGATAACTCGGTATAGAACTTTCTGATTGTGTCGCCTTTGGTGATTTCCACTTTTGTTTCTGGTTGGAAATACAGGTCTCTGGGGCTTCGATTTTTTCGTCCTCGGAAGAGGAGTAGAAGGAGAAGAACAAGAAAAATCCAGATTCTTTTTCAGGATTTTTTCTTTTTTTGAGTATGAGGTTTAAAAGTGGTAGGCATGAGAGAGATTATGGAAGATTAAAAAAGATTTCAGAAGATTGTATTTGGACCAGTGGATTTTATTTTCTTCCTCCGTCTATGACAATAACTTCTCCATTGATATAAGAAGCCTCATCGCTTGCTAGAAAAAAGATTACATTTGCAATCTCCATGGGATCAGCTTGTCTCTGAATACTAAACTTCTGAAGAGATTCCTCCATAAAAGCTTTTGGTAAACTTTCATTCATCGGAGTATCTACCCAACCGGGTGCGACATCATTTACATTAATTTTTCCTGCATATTGTACAGAAAGATTTTTTGTCAGAGAAATCATTGCTGCTTTACTCATTTTATAATCAGTGATTCAAGGTGAATAATCATAAATTCCTCCCGTAGAAGAAACATTCACAATTTTTCCATATCCATTTTTTAGCATTATTTCCCCAATTTTTTTGCTGAGAAAGAGGGGACCAATTGCGTTTACTTTAAATACACGTTCTACTTGTTCAGGAGTGATTTCTTCAAATCCGCGATCAAAAACGACTCCTGCATTATTTACTAAAACGTCAATTGTTCAGTTCTTTTTGATAATCTTTTCAATCATCTCATCTTGTGCATCATAGTCAGCAATATCAAATTTTGCCAAATATGCTTCTCCGTCCTTCTGGTGAATTTCGGTAAGAACATCATTAGCCCCTGTATCATTATGATGATAGTTAATCCATACAATATATCCGTTTTCTGCGAACTTTTTTGCTGTAGCTGCACCAATCCCGCTGCTTGCTCCTGTTATTAAAACAACTTTAGACATTATACAACTTTTTACTAAATAAAAATCTTTCTTATAGATAGAGATCCCAAGAAAAAAATCAAGGTGCCATTTTGAAAAAAAAACTGACTCCCATTTCTGAAAGCCAGACTTTTTTTGTATCAGGACAACTTTTGTATCAGGACTTTTGTATTAGGACAACGACAAGCGTTGTCCCTACAGTTCGGATTTTTAATATCCGTGCATATTCCTGTAATTTTCTCCGATAGGGAGTAGTCTTCCGATGATTACATTTGCTTTCAAATCGGAAAGGTTGTCGACTGCTCCACGAAGAGATGCTCCCACCATTACTCTGATCGTTTCCTGGAAGGAAGCTGCAGAGAGCCATGAGTCAGTTTCTTTTGCAATGGTAGTCAATCCAAGAGCGATTCTTTGACCTTTTGCAACTTGTTTTCCTTGAGCAGTAAGTTCTTCATTTTTCTGGATATATTCTTCGTATTTGATGTAGGTTCCAGGGATAAAACTAGATTCTCCTGGATCTTCGATAAATACTTTGGAGAAGAGCTGTTTCACTACGATTTCCATATGCTTGTCATTCAAATCTTGTCCTTGATCAGCATATACTTTTTTTGCTTCATTGATGATGTATCTTTGAGCTTGGATATCTCCAACAATAGCTTTGTAATCCATGATATTCAAGGCTCCTGTTGTCAGAATTTCTCCTTTGATAACCTTTTCTCCAGATTTATTTTTCTTTGGAAGGAGTCCATATAATGGTTTAGTGAAGACTTCTTCTACTCCCAAGATTACGGAGTCTTTATCGACTTCCAATACTTTTCCTTCTTCATTTACTTTCAGTTTACTTTGTCCTTTGGAAGCGAAGACACCACCTTTTGAAAGTTTTTGTCCGACTTTTACACTACTCTTATATCCATCTTTGATGATGTAGATTTTCTTTTGGATATCAGAAGTTACTTTGATTAATCAGAATTTTCCTCCTTCTGGAGTTTCTTCGAAATCGAGTATTCCATCAAATGGTGCAACGATAGCAGGATTCTTTGGAGGACGTACTTCGAAGAGCTGTTTAATTCTGTCAATACCTGTCGCCATATCTCCTTGACCAGCGACTCCTCCCGCATGGAAGGTATCGAGAGTCAACTGAGTGGAAGGTTCTCCTATAGACTGAGCGGCGATAATTCCTACTGGAATTCCGATTTCTACTGCTCTCCTGCTGGAAAGATCCATTCCATAACATTTCTGACATACTCCACTTGCACAGTGGCAAGTCAATGGACTACGAACTTTGATATAAGGGATATTAGCGGTTTCAATCATGGTGATTTGCTGTTTGTCGATCATTTCATCAGCATGCATGAGGATAGCTCCTTTCTCGTCGATGATGTCTTCAGCAACCACTCTACCATAAATCAGATTAGCAAATTTTTCTCCTTTTAGTGCTGCTTCATCCTTTGAATAAATAATATATTCTTTGGTTCTACAGTCTTCTTCACGAACGATTACTTCTTGAGAGGCATCACAAAGTTTTCTGGTCAAGTATCCTGATTCCGCTGTTCTCAGTGCGGTATCAGCTTTTCCTTTTCTTCCTGAGTGGGCTGCAATAAAGTATTCGATAGGTTTGAGTCCTTCTGCAAAGGAAGCTTTAATTGGTAATTCGATAATTTCTCCTTGCGGATTTACCACGAGACCTTTCATTCCACAAATCTGAGTAAGGTGGGTCTGAGAACCTCTCGCTCCAGAGTCGATCATCGTGTAGAGATCATTTCATGGGAGGATGATTGGTTTCAATTGGATCTCTACTTCTTTTTTCACATTCGTCCATACTTCAACGATCATTCTATGTTTTTCTTCCTCAGAAAAGAATCCTTTATAGTAGAGTTTCAAAATTTCATCAGCTTTTTTATCTCCTCCTTTGAGAATATCTCCTTTTTCTGTTGGGATTTTCATGTCGAGAATGTTGATAGATACAGCTGCGATCGTTGAATATTTAAATCCAAGATCTTTGATGGCATCCGCCATTCTTACCGTAGTCGGCATATCGTATTCATCAAATACTCTAGAAATCAGTTTTTTGATTCCTTTATTTCCCATGGTTTCATTGAGGAATGGCATTCCTTGTGGGAGGGAAGTATTGAAGATTACTCTTCCGACAGTCGTTTCTAGTGGTTCTCCGTTTTGGAGAATAATGATTTTATCTTTAATTTTGACTTCTTGATTTTGGAACGCTTTGTAAGCGAGTTCTGGAGAAGAAAATCTGGCTAATACTGGTACTTTTGTCTTCCATTCTTCCAAAGTATTTACCTCTGGGTATATAGGATTGAAAAAGTCTGTAATATAGTATACTCCGAGTACCATATCCTGTGAAAGGGAAAGTGTTGGTTCTCCAGATGCTGGTTTCAATACGTTTTTGTCTGATGCAATCAAGTCACGAGCTTCTTTTTGAGCTTCGTCAGAGATTGGCAAATGTACTGCCATCTGATCTCCATCGAAATCGGCGTTGAATGATCCACACACCAAGGGGTGAAGTCTGATGGTTTTCCCTGGGTAGAGTTTGATTTTAAATGCTTCAATAGAGAGTCTGTGAAGCGTTGGAGCACGGTTGAGTAATACGTATTTGTCTTTGATTACCTCTTCTAGGAATTTCAATGCGATAGGGTCTTCGTCTTTAATCAGCTTTTCAGCCTGTTTTGGGGTGTAGACGATTTTCTTTTCGATGAGTTTTCCGATGATAAACGGCGTGAAGATTTTTACTGCGATGTAGATAGGTAATCCACATTCATCGAGTTTCAAATCTGGACCTACCGTAATTACTGACCTACCCGAATAATCAACTCTCTTTCCGAGCAGATTTTTTCTGAAGATTCCTTCTTTTCCTGAAAGCATATCTGAGAGAGATTTGAAGACTTTGATACCTGCTCCTGCTTTTCCTGTAGAGTTTTTTTCTCCTACTAGGAGGTTATTTACTGATTCTTGAAGGAGTCTGACTTCATTCTTTTTTAAAACGTCCGGCATTCCTACTTGTACCATCTTTTTGAGTCTGATATTTCTCATGAGTACTCTCCTGTAGAATAAGTTTACATCAGAAGATGCAAATCTTCCTCCATCAAGCTGTACTACGGGACGCAAATCAGGCGGAATCACTGGTAATTTTCTCAATACCATATTTTCGGGTTTTACTCCAGATACGTAGAGATTGATCAATAATTTGATCAGATTCATAGTCTTTTTCTTGGCTTCTTCAGAGCGGATAGATGGGAATTCTTTTACTTTCTTTTTGATTTCCTTTTCCACGTCGATTTCGCTCAACATTTTTAATACTCCATCAGGACCTGATGCTAATTGTACGGTATCGGTGAAACGATTGAAAAAGTTTCTGTAGTCTGATTCAGCGATCGTCATTCCCTGCGTCAGAGAGGCGATAATAGAATTGAGTCTGAGCATCTCTTTTTCGAGGGCTTCTTTATTTTCGGTGTAGAGCTTTTCAAGTTCTTTCAGCTTTTTAGTTTCTTTTTCATTATTTTTTTCTTCCTCTACGAGTTCCTCCAATTCTTTCATTTTCTCATCAAAATCCTTTTTCAAGATTTCTTTTAAATTGTCTTTCGTGCTTTCTTCTACAGGTTTTAGTACAATATATTTCACAAAACTCAGAATCTTATCGATTTCATTTGCAGAAAGTTGCAACAATTGGTGAATACCTCCAGAGGGTGAATTTTTATATCGTGCATGAACTACTGGAGCGGCCAGTTCTACGTGTCCCATTCTTGTTCTTCTGGTGCGAGAAGTGGTTACCTCTACTCCACATCTTTCGCAGACGATTCCTTTGTAGCGGACTCCCTTATATTTTCCACAGCTACATTCAAAATTTTTCACAGGACCGAAGATAGATTCGCAGAAAAGTCAGTTTTGCTTTGGTTTTCCTGTACGGTAATTCACGGTGTCGGGGTTTTCGACAGCTCCGTGGGACCATTGATTGATTTCCTCTACTGAGGCTAAGGTCACCATTAGACCTTCAAACTTTTGTTTATACATCAAGTGTAGTGTAATGAAGTAAAAAGGTATCCTATTCTAATTGTCCGAAATCTTCCAAATCTTCTACGACTTTATCCATAATTTCTTCTCTTTCTTCTCCTGAGTCGTTATCGGAGATTTCTCCTTCTTCAGATAAGGCACCTAATGATGATGTCATCAGTCCAGATAATCCGAGACTTTTGATTTTCTCGATTCTTTCTTCATGGAGTCTTTCCATTTCATCAGCTGTTAGCGGTTGAATATTTTGACCGATACCACGGAAAAGATACGTCACGAGATTGAATGATTCTGGTAGTCCTCCGATTTTCGGTTTCTGACCTTTGATGATACTTTCATACAGTTTGTTTCTTCCCTGCACATCATCAGATTTTACTGTTAACATTTCTTGGAGGGTATATACTGCTGAATATGCTTCCAAAGCCCATACTTCCATCTCTCCAAATCTCTGACCTCCTTGTCTGGATTTTCCTCCGAGAGGTTGCTGAGTGATGAGTGAGTAAGGACCTACAGATCTTGCATGTATTTTGTCCTCTACCATATGTACGAGTTTCAAGATATGCATGTATCCCACGGTGGTAGCTTTATCAAATGGCTCTCCAGTCTGTCCATCGTAGAGTACGGTAGTCAATTGATCTGAGAGTCCAGTTTTTTCTGCTAATTCTAAGATTTGATCGAGTCCAAAATCTCCAAAAGTTGGTACCGCGAATCTTACTCCGAGTGTTTTCGCGATCAATCCCAATTGGGTTTCAAAAAGCTGACCAAGATTCATACGAGAAATTACTCCGAGAGAATTGAGCACAATATCTACACTCTTTCCATCTGCTGAGTATGGCATATCCTCTTCTGGAACTACGATAGCTACAATACCTTTGTTTCCATGTTTTCCTGCGAGTTTATCTCAGATTTCAATTTTTCTGGTAGTAGCTACATATACTTTGATTTTTTTTCTGACTCCCGCCATTAAGTTATCTCCTTTTTTAGCGTCGAGAATTACCACATCAATTACTTTTCCTTCACTTCCTGAAGGGAGATATAATGAGGTATCTTTTACATTTTTGGATTTGTCTCCAAAAATCGCTTGAATGAGTTTCTCCTCTGGAGTCAGTTCCCCTTCAGATTTTGGGGTAATTTTTCCTATCAAAATATCTCCTCCTTTTACAATAGAACCAATTCTGATGATTCCTTCTTCATCGAGGTTATTCAATTTTGCGAGGGAAATTCCTGGGATATCATTGGTAGTTTCCTCAGGGCCGAGTTTAGTATCCGCTACCTCGATTTCATGTTCTTCAATGTGCATTGAGGTAAGCTCATCGTCTTTTACAAGTCTCTGAGATACTACGATGGCATCCTCGTAGTTGTATCCTTTTCGAGGCATAAATGCGATACGAAGTGCATTTCCCAAAGAGAGTTCCCCGTTTACACTAGAAGGACCTTCTGCGAGCAAATCTCCTTTTCTTACTTTTTGTCCGAGATTTACACGAGGAATTTGTACGATTGCTGTTTTGTGGTTTGATTTTAAGAAGGTGATCAATTCGTACTCTTTCGTACCAGTTTTATATTTTACTTTAATTCTTTTTCCATCCACATAGATTATTTCTCCTTCCTCTTCTGCCAAAATTACCGCATTTGTCATGCGTACGACTTCTCTTTCTTGTCCTGTTCCCACCAGTGGAGAAGTATTCTTTAAGAGTGGAAGTGCTTGTCTCTGCTGAGAGGTAGCGATAGAGGCACGCACGGCATCGTTATGGTCTACAAAAGGGATTACTGATACGTTTGGAGAAAAAATCTGAGAAAGATTTACGTCCATATGTGTCACGTCATTGATATGGAAGGTTTCCATTTCGGTATAGTGTCTGGCTGCTACACGTTTTGCTCTAATGTTATTGTATTCATCAATAGGGCTAGTTGCATCGGCAGTGACGGTTTTCTCATCCATTTCTGGAGAGATATATTCGATTTCATCAGTAAAGAATGGCTTTACTCTGATAGGTTTTTTTTCTGTTGCGTAAAATTTTTCTATAGTCAGAGCAGCTTTTTCGTCAATATAATTATCCTCAGCTACAATCAGCTTTTTGGTAGGATTTCCTTTTGCGTCGAGTTCATACATATCTTTGTCAGCGATCTTATTGATGAGCAGAGCTTTTTTTGCATCTACTTCGCGGAAGATTTTCAGAGCTGGCGTTTCCAAAAATCCTTCAGCATTGATTCTGCTGTAGAGTGCTTGATGGACTACCAGACCGATATTCTGTCCTTCTGGAGTTTCAATTGGACAGATTCTACCATAGTGTGATGGATGAACATCGCGGACTTCGAATTTTGCTGTCTCTCTTTTGAGTCCTCCAGGTCCGAGGGCAGTGATTCTTCTTTTGTGTTCAATTTCTGAAAGCGGGTTAATCTGATCCAAAAACTGAGAAAGCTGAGAGGTAGCAAAGAAAGATTTGATTGCGTTGTCCAACATCTTAAAGTTTACCAGGTCAGTGATTTTGATGGGATTTTCCAGATTCAAGACAGAAAGTTTTCCTCCTACAGATTTTACAAATTTTCTCATGATAGGTTGTAGGTGAGAGTAGAGAATTTCCCCTGTAGTTCTTACTCTTTTATTGGACAGGTGATCACTATCATCTACATAATATCCTTTTTTATTATTTGATAAATTTACGAGATATTTGATCATTGCGAGCAGATCTTCCGCATCGAAGATATTGGATTCTTGGGTTCCGAGAATTTTTTTGAGTCAGAGTTTTGCGTTGATTTTTCTTCTGGCGATACGTCCTACATAGATTCTATTAGGATCCATAAATTGGGCTTTTACATAATCCAAAGCTGACTGTGGATCAATGATTTCTCCAGGTCTGAGTTTATTGTAGATAAATTCTGCTGCAGAAATTGCGTCAGTAGTATCTTTGTCTTTTTTGAGCGTAATATCGAGGTAATTTACGTCAGACTCGTCTTCGAAACAGTCTTTGAAAAATTCTTTGATTTCGTCATCATCTTCGATTCCAAATACTCTGAATAATGCAGTAATTGGAAATTTTCTGGATTTATTAATTCTAGCTACGATGGTTCCAAATTTTTCTACATCAATTTCTAACCATGGTCCGTTTTCTGGGATTAATTTACAACTGTATCTGAGTTCTTTTTTGGAATAAAAGATACCGTAAGATCTTACGATTTGAGAGATGATTACTCTCTCTACTCCATTGATGATGTAGGTAGCAGATGGGGTCATAATTGGTAAGATCCCTACGTTAGCACTTTTGGAAAAGAGCATTTTCTCAGATTTTTTTTTGGTCTTTTCATCTTCTACGATTTCTACAAGTTTGATTTTCGCAGTGATGATTCCTCCGTAGGTAAGTTCTTTCTTTTTACAAGTTTCAATACTTTCGATAGGTTCAGAAACTTTGATGTTAGAAATACTTACATTCAAGTGATTCCCTCCAATATCTCGGATTGGATTCATTTCTTCAAAAAGTTTTGGTAAGTAGAGGGTCAAAAAATCTTCGTATCCTCTTTTTTGGAGTTCGAGCAAATCAGGTATTTCTCCATAGGTTTTTGGATTAGAAAGAAAAATTCTGTCATCTACTTGGTCGTATCCTTTGAAAAATCCGTTTTGTACTTTTGTCTTCACGGTAGGAGTGAATATTTTAGTAGGAGCCAAGAGTTCTTTGGTTGAAAGTGCTGGCTTGTCTATCACTTCCTCTGCGTCAATTTTTACTATTGGAGCAGTTTTCTCTATCTTTTTTGGAACAGTTGGAGTTGTCGCTTTTTTGGCTGGAGCAGGTTTTGCTATGGGTTTAGTAGCAGGCGTTTTTGTTTTTTTTACTTCGACCTTCCCGATTTTATTGGGATGCTTCGCTGTTTTTGCAACAGGTTTAGCTGGGGTGACTTTTTTCTCTTTCGCAGAAAAAGTACTACTTTTTTTAGGAGTAGCTTTAGGGGTTGAGTTTTTTTTTGTAGCCATAGGGGTAATAATCAAAAATAAATCAAAAAAAAGATTTTAATGATTTTTACGATAGAAAAGTTAAGAAAAGACCGACATCCATACTCTTTTAGCTATCAAAATTGTGGAGTTTATTCACAATATTCTTTCCTTTTATAGGGATTCGATAGGGGATTGCAAGGGAAATGTGAATAAAAATGTCGTTTTTCACTTTTTTAGCAACCCCCTCTTCCGTGTTCAGCGGGACTCCTCTTTGAGTCGCTCTCTCCCTTCTTAGGGGAGTACGTCAACTACTGCTTGTATCTTATATTCGATATAAGCTGCGTTCTTCCCTGATAAGGGATTTGGATTCGACTTGGCGGATAGGTGAATCTCCCTATATATCGGGGGAGACGGATGGGTTTGTCTGAAAAAATACTTTGCATTCTTTGTGATTTTGCAGTGAGTTTCCTCTTTGATGTGTTTTTGTTTAAAAAATCCTTGAAAGTAGTTTTTTATTTTTGTATTGACTTTTTTTTATATTTCCTTATATTTATATAACAACAAAAATAAAGGTATAATTAAAAAAATAAAAAAATGAGTACTTTAGCAGGAGGTTGCTGGCAGAGACCAGAGAGTGATAAGGATCCATTGAGTTGGATTATGAGACTCTTATTAGTGATCATTGTTGTCGTAGTAATCATTGCAATTGTCCTAAAATAATGGAGAATAGCACTTGAAAAAAGCCTAAAAAAAGAGCTAGCGAATAAGCTAGCTCTGATTTTTTTTATGAAATATTTTGGTTATTCACCTAAGCTTTCAGCAACCTGTCCTGCGATTTTGATAGAGGGATTCAGGGTTTTGAGACCGAGATTCCAACTGGCTGGACAAGCGTGACCTGGATTATTTCTGATGAAGTCCAGACTTCTGATTTTTCTGAGCAATTCATTAGATGCTCTTCCCATTGGCTCCGTCACCATTTCTATGGATTTGATTACTCCGTCTGGGGAGATGATGAAGGTTCCTCTTTCGCTGTTCCCAGAATCTGCATTCCAAGTATTGAAAAGTCTGGAGATGTCTCCTTTTCTATCGCTGATCATCGGAATTTTGTATTCTGACAAGAGGTGCTCTGTTTCGATCCATCTCTTGTGAGAAAAGACGGTGTCGGTGCTGACAGAAAAGAGCTCTGCATTCAGACTTTTAACTTCCTCGTAGATATTCATCAGGTCTTTTAATTCTGTAGGGCATACGAAGGTAAAGTCGGCAGGGTAAAAGAATAGAATGATCCATTTTCCTGTGTAGTCTGAGAGAGATTTGGTTTCTACAGCGTCTGTAGTTGGGTTGTAGAAGTCGAAGCTAAAGTTTTTTACTTCACTTTCTAGGTGTAGGGTTTCTGTGTTTTCCATGGTTGTCTCTAGTATAAAGATAAATGAAATATGTAAGATATTCAATGGCACTTTTTCAGTATAAAAAATGAAAAATGAAAGTAAAGCTGAATTTGAAAAAAAAACTTCTTTTTTTATTTTATTATAAAATAAGTCCATATATATATATGGAATAATTTTAAATAATTCAAGTTGAAGTGCCTAAAAAAGGGGTTCATTTTTTGACGAGAAAAAAAATTGGAGTATACTTATAACGTTTATTTGTTTATTCTATTCCGATGAAAAAACTCCTTCCTTTCACATTATCTATTCTTGGCTTAGTGATCCTTA
>JAITGP010000029.1 GCA_031280545.1 Candidatus Peribacteria bacterium | reverse complement strand
TGAAGCATTTACGAAACCAGCAGAGCTGTTATCTTCTGGATGTCCGACAGGAAGTGCCCAGAAATTAGTACTTAATCCAAATCCAATTCTCACTTGAGAAGGATTTACTTTTTCTAGAACAATCTTCGTCACAGGGTCATTAGGGAATGGTGCATAAGAAACCACATGATCACCAGGAGTGGTAATAATCGTCTCCTGAGCCCAACTACTGTTGTTCACTAGGCTCAATATCGCCACGAGGGCGATGAAAATTTTACTTGTTTTCATTTTACTTTTTTTAAGTGTTTCTGTTTTTATTATCTTTTTTCTTTATTATAAGTATATGATAATAAAAAGTCAAGTTCTATTTTGTGTAATAAAAGTTTGATAGAAAAACATATTTCTACCTTTTAAACTTTTCTTCCAATTCTTCTACAGAAGGCAAGTTTGATTTAAAATCTTCTGGAATTGCATTGGTAAGAGTATACTCGCTTACTCCCATAGGTTTATTGATGTCACGAAGAGCGTACTCTACGTCAATTTTTTCCTTAGTTTTACATAGTAAAATGCCAATAGTGGGGTTATCATCAGCTTTTTTTAGTTGATCATCTACAGCAGAAAGATAAAAGTTAAGCTTCCCAGCAAATTCTGGTTGAAATTTCCCAGCTTTCAGCTCAATCACCACATAACACTTCAGATCTACATGATAAAACAACATATCTAAAAAATGGTCTGTTTCTCAAATTTCGATTTTATATTGGCGACCAATGAAAGCGAACCCTTTTCCCAATTCTAATAAAAATTTCATGATATGTTTAGTGAGTTCATCTTCTACAGCCAATTCCAAAGCATCTTGCTCTAAACCTAGAAAATCAAAAATATAAGGATCTTTTACGGCTTGATTAGCTAGTTGAGATTGAGGATCTGGTAAAGTAATTGCAAAGTTATTCGCAGAATTTCCTAGTTTGAGGTGATAGTTATTTTTGATTTGCACTTCCAGTGTATCTCTATCTCGAGCATTTTTAGCGGTTTCTACAGTGTAAAATTCAGCTTCTTCAATATCTTTTATCTTAGAAATGATCAGACGATTATGTCCCCATGGAATTTGTGCCACATGGTGTGGCAGAAATTGATATTTTGAGGAATAAAATTTATACCATTTTATTTTTAGCCACATGGATTTTAGTTTTGAGATCAGCAATCCAATCGGTAAATTGTGAATTGGTTGTAAAGGTAGAAGGTTCTTGTGTTGGCATTTCTGATAAGTCTATTTGATACATTACTATGTCGGATTCGTCTTGCATTTCCCCGCTCTTTTCCTATGCTCTGGGTATCTTTACTCTTTCCTAGGGATTTTTTCATATGCCTTTCCAACTCGAATCTACCTATCAGCCTGCTGGCGACCAACCCAAAGCTATCCACGATATTGTGTCAGCTTTTTCAGAAGGAAAAAATAATATCACCCTGCTAGGAGCTACAGGAACAGGAAAAACCTTTACCATGGCAAACATTATCCAGCACGTCCAAAAACCTACCCTCATCATCTCTCACAATAAAACCCTTGCTGCTCAGCTTTCTACAGAGTTTAAACATTTTTTCCCTCATAATGCGGTGCATTACTTCGTCTCTTATTTTGACTACTACCAGCCAGAGAGTTATTTGCCTGCCTCTGGGACCTATATCGAAAAGGAAGCAACTATCAACCAAGAAATTGAGATGTACCGTTTGGCGACAATGGCTTCTTTGCTTTCCAGAGATGACGTGATTGTAGTCGCTTCAGCCTCTTCTCTGTATGGGCTGGGACAAGCGAGATTTTTCCAAGAAAATTGTTTGGTACTCAAAACGGGGAAAAATTACAAATTTCAAGACCTAAAAAAGCAACTTCTCCATATGCAGTACAAGCCCGTTCATGGGAAAGTGGAGCCAGGAATGTTTGATCTGAAAGGGGAAATCCTCGAAATCTATTCTTCTACCGAGAGAGAAGTATTTAAGTGTTTTTTCGATGAGGATTATCTGGAGCGTATCGAGGTTCGTGATTCCCTAACCTTTGAACTCAAAAAACAGATTTCTCAGGTTATTCTTTGGCCAGCCACTCAATATTTACAAAATGTAGAGGACTTGGAAGAGGTATTACAGCAGATAAATGCTGAGAAAGAGCTTCGTGTAAAAGAATTTGAAAAACTCTGAATGCTCGTGGAAGCAGAGAGGATCAAAAAGAGGGTCGAATATGATACCAGAATGATTCGTGAAACAGGGTTCGTGAATGGGATTGAAACTTATTCGCTCTATTTTGATAAACGTTTACCTGGTGAGGCTCCAAATACTATTTTTGATTATTTCCCAGAGGATCTTTTGCTTATCATCGATGAATCCCACATGACCATCCCTCAGCTCCGTGCCATGGCTCAGGGGGATAGAGCCAGAAAAAATAATCTGATCAAATACGGATTCCGTTTGCCTTCTGCGATCGACCATCGCCCCCTACGTTTCGAGGAACTAGAGGCAACGCTTGGCTGGAAATCCTTAGGAGAGATCCAGTTGGATCAGGCGAGCGAAGTTTCTCCCTTGAGCAAAAAAGAAACCAAGTGAAGCGAAGCATCAGAGGAAGAAGTTCTAACTGCCACCTATACTACGGTTTCTGATCTGATCAATAAAAAAGCGAGAGGAGAAAATCAGCTTTCAAATCTCCGTTCCAAACAGAAAAAAAATGCTAAATCCATTTTCTTATCCGCTACTCCTGCAGAATACGAAATTGAGCTTTCTGATGCTGTGGTAGAACAAATTATCAGACCAACAGGACTTTTAGATCCTATTACCTATGTGTATCCGAAATCTGGGGAGTATCATCAGTTGATTTCCTCTCTAGATACCGTAATGAAAAAAAAGCCTTACCTTTCCGAATTTTTGCATGAAGTACCCAAGGGGGAGGATGAAAAAGAGTTACTAAAAGATCTCTTTGGTGAAGAGGAATAAATGTGTTAACTTACTCTTTGTGTCCTTTGCGGTGAACGGTGAAAAAAGTCTGCTTTTTTTTGACTTTCTGAGCCATTCTGAGTATACTTTAAGGGAGAATACTATTTTATCTTCTCCTGTTATCCAATGCCAGAAGAAAACCTCCTGCAGTCATCCACTACTTTTACCCCTCTGGGAAATAGTGATACAGAGTTAAATGACTCTTCAACTGCTTCTACTATTCCCAATGAATGAGAGATAAGTTCCTCTCCTTCTCCTTTTGGGAGTTCTTTACCTAATATCACGGAACTCCAAGATTCCTCTGACGGATCTCCTCTTCAATTGTCAGAATTAACTCCTACCTCTGGAGAAAAATCGTCCAATATCTTTTTGGAGAATAGTGGGGCAGAATCAAAAGAAGATGTGGAAAAAGAAAAAGAGAATTTTGTTTCCTCCTACATTAGACGATTTATTGCTGCTTCTGTTTTGACGATTATCAATATCTTATTGATTGGACTCATTTTTTCTTATCGTATTTATCTCCAACAGACCTCTCAAATAAGTGTAGATAAAGACTATGAATGATTGGTAAGTTCTTATCAAATCTATCTCAAAGATATTACAAATCTGCTGAAAATCAATAAAGAATTAGAATATGTTGGATTACCTATCAATACTCCTGCTGATGTAGCAAATATCGATAGAATCACTAAAACTATTGACCTGACCTATGCAGAAAAAAAGGCCATTCTGAAAGCAAAAATTTCCAGTCTCAATACTATTATCACCACCCAAGCGAATGATATTGAAACCACAAAAAAAGATATTGCTAAATATGGATTCTTGCCTCAGGAAATTAGAGAAATCCTCCAAAATGAGGAAGCGATTTCCGCAATCCAAAGGTCCCTCAATTCCCTAGAAATTATCAAATTTAGCACGGCAGTCAGAGTTTTTTCTTATATGGATAGTGCTACCTCCCTTATTGGAGATGCATTGAGAATGACAAAAGATAGTGTGGTCCAAGAGCTCGAACTCCTCTCCCAGAGAGGAGAAAAGGATATTACTAATTACGTGTATATGTGTTATCTGAATCCGTTTGAAACGGAGCAGGATTGTACTACGATTGGGGATCTCGACCTCTATTATCAGGATATTGCCAAAGAACCAACCTTTAATAGAACTATCTTTAAAGGGGTGATGAAATATATCGATATTATCCTAGAGCAGAGTGATATTCCTTCTTTTTCAATCCTCTTCCATGGATTCAATCCAAGTGAGGGAACCATCAGCTTTGATATCGAAATCAATACTACTAAACAGGACGAACTGAAACTGATGGCCAAGGGAATCAAGAATCCTCACATCTTTATCCTCACGAATTTGATCAACCTTTTAAAACTCTCCATCTCTGTAATTGGAGCAGATATTAATACCAAGACCGTTAATGTTTCTACCAGAACCGTTGAAATGGGGAATACATCTTATACCGTAAATACTACTTCTCAACAATTTAGTCTGCCTATCCAGAAGACGACAGAAAGAGAAATCTTTGATTACCTTGATCTGGATTCTCTCCTCAATTTAGATCTACCAGTGAAAAAAGCTGAGGAGGTAGTAGAAGAAGTTGATATTCCAGAAATTGAGAATACTGAGAATACGGAAGATAGTACAGTGTTTTGAGAAGAATTTAGCGGTGAAAATGAGGGAAATACAAATGAAGGTGAGGAATTTTCAGCTGAAGAAACAACGGAAGAAACAACTGATGGAGTAATTGAAGCTGGAGAGGAAGAAGTTAATTATCCAGAGCCTGCCGATACTACAGAGCCTCCTACTACCACAGATGATAACGAATTCTTTAACTAATAGCTTTTAGCCCTTATTCCCATGCAAATGGAAAAAACAACCCCAACCAATCAAACTAATACTCTGCTCGATACAGAGCAATTAAAAAATCTCGGAAGCAAAGTATCTGGCTTTTTCTCTTCTTTCACTGATAAAAAGAAATGACCAACTACGATTATCATGACCAAACAACAAGCAGTGACTGCGATTATAGTTTGTCTGATTAGTCTAGCTATCCTTTTAGGATATGGATATCTTACGTATCAGGAGTATACAGAAATTCAAGCGAGATCCCCTGAATTAGAAAAACTTGTAAATTACAATATCCCAATCAGTAATGATACTATATCTCCCTATCTTGCGGATCCCAATACCCCCATCGCTACTATTAGTGAACTTTTAGAAGTAGGTGAGGAGGTATCTGCAAAGCTTCAAGAAAGAAAGCAGTTAGCATTAGATCAGACAAAATATTATAATCTCTTTCTGCGTAATATCTACCTTCCTTCATTAAATGTCTGGAAAGATCCTTATACCTTGGAGATTGATCCTACGATCATTGGACAGAAATATTTGGATACGGATCCCTATCAGGATTTGAAACTGATTCAGTATCGAAGTGATTTTTTTAGAAATGTAGGGGATGAAGCTGAATTCAATGAAATTACGGATATCTCCGTAGGATTATCTAGCGATGTGGATGGAGAGCACTTTATTATCCCTGTGGAGATTTCTTTCACCGCACCCAATAAACGTTCCTTTCTTCTTTTGGTGAACAAACTCTCAACTACTTCCAATTCAGTAAATATTTCTCTGCTCAATGAATTCTTCTTTTATCTTATTAAAAATATCAAAGAATTTAAAGAAACAGAAATCACTCAATTGAGAGAAGAATATGCTCCTGCATTTAGCGGACAAACTTTAGAAGACGAATTTATCATCGGATACCATCTGTATCAATGGATCAAACATAATCAAGAAAATCTCCTAATCGACGATACAATTCTCAATACTACTATCAGAGAGAATGTGCTTTGTGACGAAAAAACACCTGACCCAGAGTGTTTCTATAAGTTTAGAGAAAAATATAGAGACTTACCTTATCTCGCTTATACTATTGGATTACTCAATAAGGAAAATAAAACTCAGTTTTTTGAAGATTTTTTACAAGATCTTCCTCCTATCATTACCATAAAGGATTTTAATTTTACCAAAGTACAAAATAATAAAACACTAAATGCAACAGCTCAGGTGTATCAAGGGACGATAAGTTTGAATGCCTATGGAAAAAATATTTCCTCTGTAGAAGTAGATGAAATTGCAACTAAACTTGGACAGCTTTGCTTCTTCCCAAAAGATGACGCTGATGTTGTACTTTCTCCTACAGAAGCCCTCAATAGGGTAGAGGATAAAATTCTGACGCTAGGATCTAGTCTCCAGCTTTCTAATGTCATCAACGATTTGGAGGAATTAAACAATATCTTCACTACTATCCAAACAGAGTATAATGAACTAGCTAATTATAATAAAATAGTCAAACTCTTTGAGGTCTACAGAATGCTCAAAACGGCAGATTTGTGTGATGTATAGTTTATCCTCAAATAATTACTTTAGAAGGGAGAATAACAATCTGGTTGTCTCCCTTTTTATAATAAAACCCTTGTTCAAAAATCTGAATAACTTTCCCTTTCAGCTTTTTGTTTTCAGTAGCTTGAATACTTACCGGCTCATGAAGTTGAGTATCAGGATCTCCGCCTAAAGTATCAATTGGAAAAATAGAAAGTTCAGCTAGTGCAGAGATAAATTTATCATACACCATCTGTATCCCTTTCCCCAGAGCTTCTGTTTTTTGTTGATCAGAAAGGTGGAGTAAAGACTTTCTCAAGTCCTCCACAAAAGGCAAAAGCTTTTTTACTACCTTGATGAGGGTGTCCTGTTCCAAGGTCTCTTCTTTAATCTTGGTCTGACGTAGGAGAAAATCAAAATCAGCCTTCAAATTGATGTAGTCAATCTGTGCTTTCTTGGTAATCTCTTCTTTTTCCACGAGTTGAGTCTCCAAGTTAGCTATTCTCCCATCAGTTTTTTCTTCTACTTGGTCTTTAGTCTCTTGCTCTTGTTCTAATTCTTGTAAAATATCTTGCAAGTCTTGAGTATCCTGAGGATCTTGATGTTTAGGCATGGGTTTATTCATACAACAAATAAAAGTATTCTGAGATAGTCCTCTGACTATCATGCAAATAGGTCGCTAAGTCTGCTCCTATATATCTCCAGTGTCGAGGTTCAACCATTTTCCCATCGACTTCTATTCCTTTTTGGTAGGTATTATGGAATCCATACAAATGAGCATTATCCAAAAGCCATTGGTAGTATTTCCCTCCATTCCCGAGGATATTCCCTCCATTTACTCCCAAATCCAGAGCAAGTCCTGCCTCATGTTCACTGGTTCCTGGTTTGGCACAGCGAGCTGTAGAGCAGCTGGAAGCGAGCTGTTTTTGATAGGTAGGAGAGCGGTAAGCACTAGTAATAGATAGCCTCACTTTATTAGTCTTCTGAAATGCTTGAGAAAAAGCTGAAGCCATTTCTAGAAAATGCTCACTAGCTTCTGCACGGAGCTGAAAAGTAGTAGCAGTCGGGAATATCTCAGAAGAAACCAAGCTTACAATATCTTGAGGGACGTAGCTAGTACTAAAGGCATGCTTATCATCTAAAAACTTCTGAGGAGAGGCATTTGACCGAAAATCAAAGATAGCATTTTCCACGATTCCACCATAAATTACTTCCTCTTGATGAGTTTCTTGAGAAACTTCCCATGTATTACGGAGAGCATTATACACCCAAACCTCACCTTCCAGCGAAGCAAAAAGATAGTCCATATACGAGAGGAGAAAAGTTCCTCCTAGGATAATAACTACTGCAATTAGACTTCTCTTTGGGAAAGACATCGAAAATACAAAAGTTGTAAAAGAAACTCCTTGTACAAAAGTATAAGAAAGCTGAAGAAAAATACAAGGGAAGTGATGATTTTTGTTCCAGCAGAGTAAAAATGTCAGTAGTAGGCAAAAATAGAAATGTCAGTAAAATGGGAAGTAGATTTATCTGCTTAACCATATAGGAATGAAGAGATTTAGCCTCTATTGAGA
>JAITGP010000027.1 GCA_031280545.1 Candidatus Peribacteria bacterium | reverse complement strand
TGGACAAGCCTCTGGTAGTACCAGTTGTTCCGCCAGGAGCACCGCTGGATAGCTATGCTTGGAAAAGGTAACCGCTGAAAGCATCTAAGTGGGAAACTTGTCTCAAGATTAGATTTCTCTCTCTTTATGAGAATAAGACCTCCGCGAGACTAGCGGTTTGATAGGCTTCATGTGGAAGTCCAGCAATGGATTGAGCAAAGAAGTACTAATCGGTCGAACGAGTTTGTTTCTTTTGAAAATATGTAATATATTATATTATTGTGAACATATCACGATAAAAAATCTGATTTTCTGCAAACGGAAGTCAGATTTTTGCATTTCTTCTCTTGCAAAAACCTTCCATTTCCATATACTATAAAAATATATACTCCTACCATAAAGAGTGCAAAAAGTTGAGATAATTTTTTAGCTTTTAGCTTTACCCATGTTTCCTTATTTTGAAGTAGTTGGTACAAAAGTTTCCATGATGGTGGTTGGTTTAATTCTTGCATTAGCGACCTTTATTCTGACTTGTTATTCCCTCGCAAAGAGAAATCATCAAGACTTTTTCAAACTTTTTTATCAGTTGCCCATTCGGGTAGTTATAATTTATGTGTTGGGGCGTTATGTATCTGTGGCATTGGCTACTTCTTCCTTGATTCCCTCTTCCCTCAACGATATTTTTACGATTCTACGTCCGCATAATTTTGATCTTCATTTTGTGGGAATCGCGATTGCAATCTTCATCTTTCTAGCCAGCTTTTTCTCTAGTATCAAGAGAACAGAAAATAAAAAAATCTGGGCAGATATCCTCTTTTCAGCTTTCTGTAATGGAATTATTATCATGGGAATCTTTCTAACCTTAGGGGATAGTTTTATCGGGAAACAAACAACGAGTGGATTCGCTATCAGAGCACTCCATCCTGATAGTAGTTTAACAAAATTTGATGGAGTATACCCTCTGGGACTCTTCCTCTCTATCGGAGCATTGATGGTGAACGTGATCTTCAACTTCTGCAAAATCTTCCGAAAGAAAAACGGTCTCGGAATGCGAGGACTCCTTGGGTTGCTCGTGGTGATCAATATCTGCTTTCTTTTTCAAAATTATCCTAGATATGGACTGTTTACCTTATTTGGAACATCCTTTGATGTGAAACAATATCTCTCAGCCCTCATCTTTATCGTGGGCGTGATTGTGATGGTGAGATGGAATAGAAAAAGATTTTACTAGTCTGATGCTCTATTTTACTTTTTCTCATTCTTCAAAATGGCGTACTCTTATTCTCAATTGCAAACCTACAAACAATGTCCGCTAAAATACCGCTTGGAAAAAGTAGATAAAATCCATTTAGACCTCCCAAATGAAAGTCTGCACCTGGTTCTTGGAACCTGCGTTCATGCAGTGCTCGAAGAACTTTACCAGCAGGTCAGTGATTTGAAAGTGCCAGAAAAATCAGCTTTAGTATCACTTTTTGCTACCCTTCGAGAGAGAGAACTTACCAGAATCACCCAAGTCTATGAAGGGACAAATCCTTTTGACCAAGAGCTAATTCAGACTTTTTATCATAGAGGAACGAGTTATATTGAACGATATTTCGATAAATTTTCTCCCTTCGATCAAGCGGTCTCGATGAAAACAGAGATGAGTATCTCCTTCGAGATGGAGGAGGGAATCCAATTTCGTGGAAAAATAGACCGCTTGGATATTCGTGATGACACTATGATTATCACGGATTACAAGACTAATAAATCTCTTCCCACCGATGGAGAAAATACGATTCAAGAGCAGATTATGCTCTATAGTATGGGAGTAGAAAAAATTTATGGCAAACAGATTTCTCAGCTCTTTGGACGCGTGGTATACCTGCATTTGCAAAAGGTATTTGAGCGAGAAATTACCACCGATAAACTCCTCCCTATAAAGGAGAAATATCTTGCCTTGATGCAAGAAATAGAAAAGAAAAAGACTGACTATACTACGGGAGATGAAAACGCTTTTCCACCCTGTCCCAATATTTTTTGTGAGCATTGCTCCTTCGTTCAGCTTTGTCCGCTCTTCAAACACAAATATATGGCGGATGAAATGGTGAATATTGAAGATTTAGGAGAGGTCTCTATCAAAAAGCTGATCGAAAAATATGCGATTGTACAAGAAAAATTCAAACGCTACGAAGGAGAAAAAGAGCTCCTCAAAGAAGAATTAATCAGCTATGCTCAAGCGAAAGGTTTAAAAAAACTCTATGGTGATACCAAGAAACTCTCCTTACAGGAAATGGTTTCCTATACACCTTTAGCGGATCAAAAACAACAGTTAGAGCAAAAGCTCGCAGACCTCAACCTCTTAGACGAGGTGAAAGATATCGATCGCTATAAGCTTGGTAAAAAGTTTAAAGATCAGTCTTTAGACTACACAGAATTCAAAGATTTGGTAGGAAAAAAAGAAACCCTTTTTGTGAGTAGGGTAAGTGATTTGAAAGAAGATGAAATGGGCTTGGAAGTGAGCGGAGCAGAATAATCAGATTTTTCTCTTATTTTCTCTTGAAATTACATTCCATTTCTGTATACAATACTCACTGTCATCATTTTATTTGCTAAAGAGTCAGATTCATTATGGCTAATAAACTTAAATCCCACAGTGGAGCAAAAAAAAGGTTTAAAATTACCAAATCTGGTAAATTAACTTCTAAAAAAGAAGGAAATAATCATTTGCTTACTAACAAAGGAAAAACCAATAAGAAATTTTCTTATGGAAAAGAGGTTTCCTCTACACCAGCAAAAATGGTAAAATCTTTACTTCATTAGATATATAACAAACAATGGTAAGAGTTACGAATGGTCTCCAGAGACAAAGAAAACACAAGAAATACGTCGCTCAGGCGAAAGGTTTTCGTCTTGGGAGAAAAAATGTCTACAATCAAGTAAGACAAGCCCTCATCAAACAAGGTCAGCACGCTTATACTTCTCGCAGACTCAAGAAACGTGATTTCCGCAGTCTCTGGATTGAAAGATTAAATGCTGCTTTGAGAGAGAAAGGTTCTAAATATTCTGTATTTATGAATGCTCTCTACAAAAAGGATATTCAATTAGACAGAAAAATGCTGAGTAATATTGCGGTAGCATTTCCAACAGTGTTTGATAAAATATATAATGAGGTAATTTCGGAGAACTAAAAATCAGAAAATTTCGGAGAATTAGTATACTGTGTGAAATTCTCTGTAATTCTCAGACACAATTCTCTGAAATTCTACTGCCGAGGTGGTGGAATTGGTAGACACGAAGGACTTAAAATCCTTTGAGGCTTATACCCTCGTGCCGGTTCGATTCCGGTCCTCGGCACTTTAAAATACTTTTACTCCTAATTGCAAGTCTATGCAACAATTGCTTGATCTCATTACAAATCATCCACAATGGACGTTTTGGATTCTGGTGGTCTTTGCAGTGTTGGTATTGTTTGCTCTAATAGCGATTATTAAGATTCCTTGAACAATCAAGAGAAGTATCAAGAAACTTACACAGAGCTTAATCAGACTTGAACTTGACGAACCAGTCGCTTCTTTAGATGCCTTTATCTGGCATGGAAAAACGCATGGAGAAACAGGTTGCAAAGAAGAGTGTTGTAAGGGGTGTACTCACTGAAGTGATGACCAACCAAAATATTGGGCTGACTCAAAGTACTTAGATAAGTTATCTTGGGAAGAACGGGGAGCATGGACCAGAGATTATTGGAGTGATAAGAAAGAAAGTGCAGACAACTTCAATGAATGGATCGCATCCAGTAGAGAGTTCTGGGAAAATAAGGAGGATTTAAATAAATCAGCTCCCGTTAAAAGCTCAGCAACCAAAAAATCTATAGCTAAAACAACAAAAAAAGCTACTAAACCAGCCAAGAAAACTACCATAAAAAAATAATTCAGCTTTATTTAACTTATTAGTTATACAACAATGGGATTTACAGTTTGGAGAACAGGTGATTTAAACACTAACGAAAGATTGATTTCTTTCTACAAAAAAGAGCTTTGGTCTAGTCATATTTTGGATATCGCCAAAAAGCAAAAGACGTATGGAACGAAGCATTTTAGAAAAACCGTTGCTATGGATTTCCCTTCAGCTAGAAGATACAAGAGAATCAGAGCAATTGTTTCTCACTCTTATAGAACCAATAAGAAGAAATATAATACTTTGGCACAATTAGGAAAGATTGTTTAGTTTTATTATTATACTTGTTATCATTATGTATGCAGTAATTAGTTTGCAAGGACACCAATATATTGTCAACGAAGGGTTAGAACTCACGGTTGATAATCTTTCCCTAGCAGAGGGAAAAAGTCTGACGGTTGATACCGTATTGGCTATCTTCGACGAAAAAGGTGAAACCGTGAAAGTGGGAAAACCTTATGTAGACGGAGCGAAAGTTGAAGCTACGATAGGAACTACCGCTAAAGGCGAGAAAGTATCTGTGGTTAAATTCAAAAGAAAGAATAGATATTTTAGGAGTCATGGATTTAGACCAACTGAAACTGTTTTAACTATTAACAAAATTACTGCTTAATGGCAAAACCAGGGATCTTAGAACGAGATGGAGAAATTCTAGAGGCACTACCTGCTGGTAAATTTAAGGTGAAACTGAAAGATACAGACCTGGTGATTACTTGCTATGGTGCAGGGAAAATGAAACAAGCTCATATTTCCGTGATTGTCGGTGATGGAGTGAAAGTAGAGGTAAATCAGTACGATATGTCTCAATGAAGAATTGTATATAGATATAATCCAGCAAAAAAAGGTGCACAAGTTGCACCAAAAGAAGAGGGGACGGAATAACCGTCTTTTTTCTTTCTTTTCTCTTGCAATTTCCTCCCAAAATCCTTATACTACCCTCAGCTTTGCCTGAGAAAGTAGGTCATCCTGCTTCGTTGACATCTCGTTGACGGACAGAGATAGTAAATCCTACCGAGGTTATAGATACTTTCCAGAAATTCAATCAGATTTTTCTGTATATCTTATAACTCACCTCAAAGCGAGTTATTTTTATTTCCTATCAATTATGTATGGCGATTAGCAAAGACAAAAAGAAAGAGCTGATCGATCAATACGTTTCCGATCTGAAATCTGCTCAAAATGTGGTTATCGTTCAGCAAACGGGAATCTCTGTAAACACTTCTTCTAGTGTGAGAAAAGAGATTCTGGGTGTTGAAGGAAAATTCAACGTGGTGAGAAAAAGACTCTTCCTGAGAGCTTTGGCAGAGGCAGGATATGAAACGGTAGACATCGAACAACTCGAAGGTCCTATCGGAGTGCTGTATGCGACTACCGACGAATACGGACCTCTCAAAGTCGTAAACAAATTCGCAAAAGAATTTGTGAAAGAAAAATCTGAAAGCTCATTCAAGTTCCTCGGAGCTTGGTATGACAAAAAGTGGCAAGATGGAGCTTACGTGACCGAATTGGCAAACGTTCCTTCAAAAGAGGAATTGATTTCCAAATTGGCTTACCTCTTCAATTACCCACTTCAATCATTTGCATGTGTTGTGAATGAAGTTGCAAAAAAGGCAGCGTAATGCTGTGCACTCTCCCGTCATTATGACAACCTATTTATCTCTTATTCTTATTAAATCATGGAATTAACTAAAGAACAAACACAAGTTCTCGAGCTCATCGAAAAGATGTCAGCTATAGAACTTAACGGGCTTGTAAAAGCTATCGAAGAAAAATTTGGAGTATCTGCTGCTGCAATGGTTGTAGCTGGTGGAGCTGCTGCTGGTGGAGACGCTGGAGCTGCTGCTGGATCAGACACAGTTAATATCGAGCTTACTGAAGCTGGTGCTCAGAAAATCTCTGTAATCAAGGTAGTAAAAGAAATCTTGAACATCGACCTTAAAGCTGCTAAAGACTTAGTAGAAGCTGCTCCTAAAGTAATCAAAGAAGGGGTAAAATTCGACGAAGCTGAAGCTATCAAAGCTAAATTGGTTGAAGCTGGAGCAACAGTAAATTACAAATAATTAACCAGGGTTCTAAATTCATAAGAATCTCCTGAGAAATCAGGAGTTTTTTGAATCTTAAAGAATAATTCAGGTTAAGCACTTGTATTTCTCTAGCAAATGCATATACTTACCTACTACAGAGAGCTTTTATTGCTAATGTACCCCAAAGAGGATGAGATTACACGAATTTCCCAACAAAATCTGAAAATTTCACGTAGAGAGATTTTGAAGAGAGTATTTCACTGATCTGATCAATACAAAAGAAATGCTAGAGCTCTTGCAAACCAATGCTTCCAGGATAATCAGTAAAGAACAAGAATACTTAGCTGATAATTTACTCGCCTTCCAAACCTACCAGAAAGAAACAGAAGGATTTGATGTAGTGCATGATCTAAACGGGGATGAAAATTCCCGAACCCGTAGCGATGAAAATCCTAAATTCGAAAAGTTTCTGCAAGCTAAAGACACCTTATTGGCAATGCTTGAAAAAAATAGTGAGGAGCTGAAAAAATCCCTTTTGTCTAGTAAATAAGTCCTCAAAATAAACGCCCCCCTTTACCCCTATATCATTACCATGAAACGACAATATATTCCTCTAGTAGCATTCAGCTTTCTTTTTTCTCTGTCTGCTCAGACGGATGCACGAAGCTATCCCCTGCAAGAGATTACTCCTACCAAATGCGTAGGAGAAGACTGCACACTACCTCTTCCTACAATCCAAAATGCAGATTATTTTACCTATAGAAATCTTCCTACCTACCGCTCTACCTATTCAATGCTTTGGCTGAGTACCTATTTTGGAGGACGAGATGTGGGGATCGGTTCTCACCAAGGAATAGATATCGTTACCAAAACTTGAACTCCCGTCTATGCAAGCCATGCAGGAGAAGTTATCGTTGCCGAGTCTAGGGGAGATCGATGAAATGTTATCGTTATCAAACATCAGCGAAATGGTCAAACCCTCTTTTCTACCTACGCTCATCTTTCCATAATTGGGGTCCAAGTAGGACAGCAGGTTGCTGAGAGAGAAAAAATCGGAGAAGTTGGAGAGACAGGAAACGCTACAGGTCCTCATCTCCATTTTCAATTAGAAAAAAATCAGGATGGAAACCACCCGTTCTTCCCAAAAGGATGTAAAGGCACGATCGATGAAATCGTGAATGAAGGTACCTGTTTTTCACAAGTCAGAGAAGCTACTCTTGATCCCATCGTCTTTCTGGAAGCTACCACCAAATTAGTAGAAAAAAATGAAACAGACCCTCAGAGCCTTTACCTCTCCGCCAAAGATATCACTCTCGGAGGAATTAGCTGTGGATTTATGGAGACGCAGAGTCTTTCTAGCCTTACTATCAATAAAAAAGCAGGTTGAGGAATTTTTCTTTCCTCTCCGATAACGATATTAGGAGGCTCTGGGCTTCTCACCTTTACTCCAGAAAAAATCCAAGTCCTAGAGGGTGAGAGAAAAATCTTTCTGCAGACGAATAATACGACAGGACTTGCCCTCATAAATATTAATTACGGAGATACGACGTTCTCTTCTTTTCTGCTTTTTATCAATACTCCCGACAAAATAGCAGAATTCCAGCAAAACGAAAAACTTGTTCAGCTCCTGAAAAAATGCAAATTTCAAAAATAAATCTGATTATTCTTCCTCTTGGTCTCTAATCTCCATGGAAAGTCTTCCTAAAGCGTTTCTTCAGCTCAGGGTTTCTTGATCGATTCCAAAACCTGTAGATAAGAATGCGATCGCTTGTTTGATAGCAGGATCCTCAGTTCTACAAGCCATATAATATCCTTCACTATCCCAAAATTCGTTTCCCCACTCATCTACGATAGGGGGTTAAGCTGAGTGAAATTACTTCCTACTTCAAAAACTTGAGCAATTTCCTCCTCTCTGATATTATAGCCTTGGGCTTTAGGGTGAATGATCAGGGCAGCATCTCTGATGTAAATAGCCCTGATAACATAAAAACTAAATAAATGTAGTATTCTTTCATTTCCAGAGAAAACCGATTTTTTTAGTATTTCCTCTTGAAAATCTCTAGCAAATATATAAGCTCATTTCTACTTGTGATCAGATTTTTTACACATTATCTTATGTATTACCAATGAAATTACACGAACTACAGAAGTCCAAGGGCTTCAAAGCTCCCTCTAGAAGACTCGGAAGAGGTGATGCTTCCAAAGGAAACTACTCTGGAAAAGGACACAAAGGTCAAAAAGCTAGAGCAGGAGCATCTGTTCGTCCTTTCTTTGAAGGAGGTCAAACGACAATTCTCATGAGAAAACCAAAGGCAAAAGGATTCAAAAGATACTACAAGCTCGTAGATATTTACGAAGTGGTAAATGTTTCTTCTTTGGATAAAGATCCTCGCATTACTGCTGAAGTGACGAAAGAAAGCCTAAAATCGGCTGGATATATCAAGAATATTTCTGCGTTGGTGAAAATCCTCGGGAATGGAGAACTTTCTAAAGCTCTTACCTTCACAGGAATAGAAAAATTCACTAAGTCAGCAGTAGAAAAAATTCAAAAAGCTGGCGGAAAAATCGCGTAATGTGGTAATGGACGCCAGTAGTGCGTCTGTTTTGTTTTATGTTTCAACTGACTTTGGCTATGAAAAAATTCCTTAGAAAAGCAAAAGAAATCTTTTCCAATAAGAGTATTTTGAAAAAACTCTGATTTACTTTGGCAATGCTCGCATTGTACAGGCTCTTGGTCTTCGTGCCTATTCCTTTCGTGGATCTTCAAACCTTAATGAGTGGAACATTCGAAGCAGGAGCAGCAGGAGGTTTTGGATATCTCATTATGTTGATGGGAGGAGCATTATCAAATTTCGCAATCATTGCGATCGGAGTGTCTCCTTATATTACTGCTTCTATTATCCTTCAGCTTCTTAGCTCTGTGGTTCCTCATCTCGAAGAGCTTACTGAACAAGGAGAATCTGGTAAAAATAGAATCAATCAATACACCAGATACTTGACCTTTCCTATGGCATTCTTGCAAGGATTGGGAATGGTATTCATCATGAATTCAATGTTAGGAGGTGTGGCTATTGATACAGGAAATGTAGCAATCGTAGTGATGACTGCATTCTTGCTGTCTGTCGGATCAATGCTATTGATGTGGCTGGGGGAACTCATTACAGAAAAAGGAATTTCCAATGGAATTTCTATGCTGATCTTCGCGTCTATCGTGTCTGGAATCATCCAGTCCGCTTACAATAGCCTTAGTACAGGAAGTTCATGGGTAGGAGTATTAGTATTTATGATAGCAATTGTTCTCGTATTGATTCTGCTTTCTATTTTCATCCTCAAATCAACTAAAGAGATTCCTGTGATCTACGCAAAATCTGGTAAAGTACAACAGTCTTCCATCTTACCAATCCCACTCAACCCAGTAGGGATGGTACCAATTATCTTTGCAATGGCGTTTGTTTCCTTTCCATATTTATGTTCTCAATTGATCACTCAGTTTAATCCCGCAAATCAAAAATTGATGGCGATCGCAGAATGGATTGGACTTCATCTCAATATCTACTCTCAGAATCCAGGACGAATTGCAATTCTCTTCTATATCGTTTTCATCGTAGCGTTTACCTTTCTCTATACTTTGATTACCTTCAGCCCTGATAAAATCTCTGATAATATTCAGAAAAGAGGCGGATATGTGCCAGGTATCAGACCAGGAAAAGCTACTGCAAAATACATCAACGGAATCTTAATGCATCTGTGTTTACGAGGAGGTTTGGGATTAGCTTTGATTGCGATCTATACCTACATTCTCAACCGAATCCCTTTCATCACCAATATCGCTCAATCCGTTGGAGGAATGCCAATTGTGGTAGCAGGATCTGGAATCATTATTATCGTAGGTGTAGTACAGGACTTGCTCAATAAAGTCGATACCGATTTAGTAATGGCAAAGTATGAAAAGTATTAGAATATCCTTATTATAATTTAAAAATCTGATTTCATAAATGGAGTTAGATTTTTTTTGAAAAAAAACATAAGTCCATATATATATGGAATAATTTTAAATAATTCAAGTTGAAGTGCCTAAAAAAAAGGTTCATTTTTTGACGAGAAAAAAAATTGGAGTATACTTATAACGTTTATTTGTTTATTCTATTCCGATGAAAAAACTCCTTCCTTTCACATTATCTATTCTTGGCTTAGTGATCCTTA
>JAITGP010000048.1 GCA_031280545.1 Candidatus Peribacteria bacterium | reverse complement strand
AGTAAAGAAAATAGAGTCAGAAACTTCAGCTTTAGCACTGAATAGTTCTTATCCAAAGAATAAACTTTACTATAATGATACGAGAATTACTCAAGAATGTAAAAATTGTGAAAATCCTGATACTTGGGAAAATAAAGATATTATTTATACGGTTGGTGTCGCGAAAAATGCTACTTTGAAAATTCTAGGATTTGTATACGGAGATTTATATTGTGCAAATAGAGAAATCTACCAGAGGATTGCAGATCAGATTTCTGCTGGAGTGCAACAAATCCCTGATTTGGAATTTACAGAAACTAACGAATTAGGAAAAGTAAAGAAAGTTGATCCTTTATGAATTACTGACTTGAGAATTCGTTGAATGTGGCATATTGAAAATCCACTAAAAGTTTTTCAGGATAATTTGCAATTACAAAATGAAAAATCCTTTACTCTTTATGCGATTATTCCACAAGATAAGTATATTTCTTTCCCAGAAGCAGACAGGCTAGGTTTAGAACAACTTACTAAAACTGGATTTTCAATCCAAGATATTCAGGTTAGAAATCCTAATAACCCAGCACAATTTTTAAATGCTAAACTGGTTTCGTATGCAGAATAATTTTCCTATTATTTCTCTTTTCAGTGGAGCAGGTGGACTTGACCTAGGTTTTAAGAATGCTGGTTTTGATACAATTCGAGCGAATGAATACGACCCAACAATCTGGTCAACTTTTCAGTCTAATTTTCCAGAAACTTTTTTAGATAAAAGAAGTATTAGAGATATTTCCGTATCAGAAATCCCAAATTCCATTTGAATTATTTGATGACCACCGTGTCAAAGCCGAAGTGAAGCAGGAGCAGGGAGGGGATTAAAAGATAGTAGAGGTCAGCTTTTTTTGGAATATATTCGTATTCTCAAAGAAAAGGAGCCATTGTTTTTTCTCGCAGAAAATGTATCAGGAATTCTCTTACCAAAACATAAAGAAGCTTTTACAGGAATTTTAGAAGCATTTCAATCTTTACCTTACAGTATTTCGTATTATTTACTTAATGCAAATGATTATGATGTTCCTCAAGACAGACAAAGAGTAATTATCGTAGGTTATCATAAGAAAATGGAGAAAAAGTTTATGCCACCTTGTGCTATTTTACCAAAACCACTGCTAAAAGATGCAATTGGTGATTTACCAGAAGCAGTACCCGCACAAGAGAAAAACTCTGCTAATAGTGAAAAAAATCTGATTATCCCTAATCACGAATATATGACAGGAGGTTTTTCTACAATCTATATGTCTAGAAATCGTGTAAGAAGCTGGGATGAACCAAGTTTTACTATTCAGGCAGGAGGTCGTCACGCACCTTTACATCCCAAGGCACCAAAAATGCTTTTTATAGAGCAAAATAAGAGGATTTTTGCTCCCTGAAAAGAAGATTTGTATAGAAGACTTTCTGTCCGTGAATGTGCGAGAATTCAGACTTTCCCAGATGATTTTATCTTCAAATATGAAAAAATCGCTGACGGCTATAAAATGGTAGGAAATGCCGTTCCCGTGAATTTTGCACAATATATTGCAGAAGTGATTTATCAAGATGTATATGATTATCTCTTAGAAACCAAAAAACACTTTGTTTTGAACAAAGTGCATGAGTTGGCTTATGCAACTTAACAAATGATTATCATTGAAACATAATATTTTATCTTATCTCGATGTCTTATATGTCTTACACCTTTATGGATTTCTGTGCAGGTATCGGCTGTTGAAGATTATGACTTGAACAAGCCTGATTTCAATGCGTTGCTTACTCAGAAATAGACTCTAAAGCTGAATATACTTACAAAACTTTCTTCGGAAATAAAGAACAGAATTTTTGAAATTTGATGAAGATAAACCCTGATACACTTCCAGACTTCGACTTACTCATTGCGTGATTTCCCTGTCAGACTTTTTCTGTTATGGGACAAAGAAAAGGGATGGAAGACCCGAGGGGACAAGTTATTCTCTGAATTAAAAGAATTTTACAGCAGAAAAAAATCAACTACTTCATTCTGGAAAATGTAAAAGGGTTAGTAAATCATAACAGCTGAAAAACGCTGAAAGATATTTTAGAAATGCTTGATGGAGCAGGATATTTTGTCCAGCGACAAGTTTTGAATACCAAGGACTATGGATTACCACAATCCAGAGAAAGAGTATATTTTTTATGAGTGAGAAAAGATATATCTCAAAACAGAGTTTCTCTCTCCTTCCCTGAAAAACAAGCAATGCAACCTTTAAGCAAGTTCCTCATTGAACCATCAGCTTCTTATTCCTTTTCCAAAACGAGATTAGAAACGATGACCCGTTATCTCAATAATAAATATAACAGGTGAGAACTGAATATTGATGATGTGATAAAACGAGAATGAGGTATTATTGATACCAGACAATCCGATATTAGGTTTTATCATTGATTTTCCCCGACTTTAAGAAATGGTAGACATGGACTGGCGTATTCTAAAAATGGAGAACTAAGAGAAATCTCTGGATTAGAAGGATTACTTTTACAGGGAGTTCCTTATGAACTCGCAAGTAAAATTATTTGAAAAGTCCCTGATACCGACTTGTTATCCCAAGCGGGAAATGCAATGTCGGTCAATGTCATCAAAGCAATCTGAGAGGAATTTCAGACTTTTATCTCTTCTTTATCGCCTTATGGACCCTATTCAACGCTGATCGCAAACCGCCAAACAATGATTTCAAAATGAGTATGAAGTTATAGAGAAGCTGAACAACTGGCAACACGATAACATCGCTCAATCTTGGCTTCAAGAGATGGGTTATCACTTGACAGAAATTGAATCCGTAAAAGCGGTGAAGATTAAAAAGAATTATAAAACTGATGTGCAAGTGCAGATTAGACTGACTATTAAGTTGAAAGAAGAGATTGATATTCAAAACTTGTCTGTGAAGCTAGTTTCTAATGATACTTGATTTAATCAAATTGATAAAAGACGATTGAAAAGCTATCGTGAACTGCGAGAAATCCCTGATGATGTGTTTAATCTTTTGCAGTATTTTTGTGGTGAGAAGCTGCCTTACAAAACGGGAACAAAAGATGTGAGACGTATGTTTCTCAATGAAATGACTACGGAAGAACAAATCAGACTTATTCAATTTTTCAAAGAGAAGAAAATGTTGATTGTAAGTGATATTCTAAGAGGAAGAGGCGAATTTTGTGCTGAACGAATGTTAGTTGTGAAAAAAACTTCTTATTACGAGCGAGTCCTGAAATCTATCAATGAAGTGATGAATGTGTATGGAAATGGAGAAGTCGAAATTTCTCCCAAGGGGAGCTTGAAAATTGGAAGAATTACCGTTCAGAGAAAAGGATGAGATAATGGGAGAGATACTGCAAAGATGTTGCAGTTTAAAATTGATCCGATAGAATTGTTTTAGTTTGTTAATTAAATTATACGTTTATCTTGGAGCAATATGGGAAAAGTGTAGAGAAAATGCTGAATTTTATCTCTTTATAAGAACTATTATGGAAACAAAGTTTAAAGATTTACAAAATTTATATGAGGTGAGAAAGACGGTGAGGTTTGAATTGAAACCGAGTAAAACTACTGAAAAAAAACTTATAAAAAAAGATAAGATTTTTGAGTTACCAACAAATATTTTGTTTAAAAATAAAATTTGAAAAGATACAAATTATTCAAAAGAAGTTTTTAAAGATTTACAATTATTTTTGGGAAAATCTAAAAATATTTTAGATAATCTAAAAAGTATTAAATGTCAATTAAATGCTAATCTTTGATGACAAATTTTTGTAAAAAGAGATATTTTTGAAGCAATTGATAAAAATTTTTACAGAAATATAAAGAAAAAACTATCAGGATGAAGAAGTGTCAGCTTTTGAGAGATTAAAAATAATTGAAAGGATCTTTGAAGTTGAGTTGAAAAAATTATTGATTATTTTGCTAAATTGTTAGAAAAAATAGAAAATTTACAAATAGACTTAGAAAATACTAAAACTTCGTGAATAGCTCTTTCAAAAAATGAAATCAAAAGATCTTTGAGAGGTATTAGTTTGGAATTTATTAGAATAAATAATTTTTTTAATAATTTTGATACTTCACAAGAAAAATTCGATTGACAAATAAAGAAAGTTATTGAAGATATTCTAAAATTTCAAGATTTCTTTGATGAAGTAAAATGATATTATTTTATGAGTGAGAATGGTTCAAGCTGAACTTTGTTGAGAAGATTTTGATTTAATGAAAGAGCTTTAAAGAGAAGACAACCAAAGGAAATTCAAGATGAATTAGAAAACTTAAGACCAGAATTTGAGAAAAAAGAACAAGAGAAACATACAAAAGAACAAGAAAGACAAAAGCTAATTGAAACTTTTGAATTAAATGTGAAACAAAAACAATTTCAAGATTTACTTCATCCTGAAAAATGGGAATATATTGCTAAAAAAGAGAAAAAAGAAAGAACAGAAGACGAACAAAATTATTGGTTAAAAATTAAAGAATGGAGAAATGTTGTAAAAAAATTAAGAGAAAACGATATAGAAATTGAAAAATTAACAAACGAATTAAATCAGATTAAAAAGGATTATTGAAACTTGAGAGTTCAAATAAATAACAAAGAAAAAGAACTTGAAAATAATTTAGCTCTTACTCATTATGCAAAGCTCTTAAAAAGAAATCAATTTTGAGTGGATTTTTATTATCTTGTTTTAATTCCTATTAATGAAAAAGATATTTTAGAAATCTCTATTTGAAAGAACTGAGATACAGAAATCTTAAACTATCAAACTTTGACTTTTAACGCTTTCAAAAAATTAGCTTTGAGTTATGACGGGACAATGTGATGATATTTTGATAGGGATTCACAAAAATTTATTATAAAAGATAAACCAGACGAAAAAGATTTTTGAGATTTCTTAGAGGTGTTAAAAAATGAAGAAAATTGAGAAAACACGGAATGGTTTTACAATAAGAAATTTAATGAAAAATATCAAAATTATCAAAAATCACCTTTTGAAAAATTAAAATACTATATACAAAATATTATTATAAACAATAAAAACACTTTTTCTTACATAAATTTTGTTTTTTCAAAACTTAATTCAAAACAAACTTTAAATGAATACATCTTAGAATTTGATAAACAAGGCTATAAATTAAATTGGGACAAAATAAATTTTGAAAGAATTATGGAATTAGAACAACAAGAAAAACTGGAAATTTACCAGATTTATTGTAAAGATTTTTTCAGAGAGCCAGATTTTTTTGAGATAGAATATTCGGTTGAGGAACAAAAAATTGAAAAAGCAAAAAGATTAAAAGAAATTCCTGCAGGTTGAAAGCCAAATTTATTTACAGTTTATTGGGAAGATTTTGTCAAAGATATTTGAAACTGAAGCCAAAATGTTAGATTAAATAGTGATAGTTGATACTTTGTAAAATTGGCTGATGAAAATGTACAAGAAGATGGTTTTTGAAAATCAAGAAAAAGGAGAAATAAAATTATTTGAACTTTTAATTTGTCTTTAAATGCAAATAAATTATTAAACAATTCTTTCAAAGAAGAGAAAAATATCAAAGAATTTAATGAAATTTACAATGAAAAGATTAAACCACTTGAAAGTTTATCTTACATTTGACTTGATAGATGAGAAAAAGAACTTTTGACTTATTGTGTTTTAAATTCAAGGTGAGAATATATCAAAGATGAGAATTGAGAATATTTAATTTGAGATTTTAACTTGATAAATAGCAAGTGAGAGTTTGTGAAAAAAGAAGATTGTGAGTTTAAAGATAGTTCAAAAATTTATAAATATGAACAATTGATTTGAACCTTTTTGCCTGATTTTTCTCATTGAGAACAAAATATTGTTGAATGAAAAAAGAAGTTTCAAGAAGATGAAAGTTGATACTTTTTCAACTTAGACCAAAATGCTAAATTTTACTTGGCAGAATGAGGTTATAAAATTGTAAATAAAAATTGAGAAGAAATAAATTATTTTGATAAAAATTGAAATAAAGTTTATGACTATTATTTAATTTTTCAGTCTGAAATTTACAAAAGATATATTTTAAATAAAACTTGAAGTATTACGCTAAGTGAAGTTCAAAAATTTAGGTGATGATATATTTCAAATATAATAAAAGTTTTAAATAACTGGATTTTAAAATATAATGGAGTTTTAATTTTAGAAAATTTATGAAAACAACTAGAAAATAAGGAATCAAATAAAGAAAATATTCTACAAAAAACTTTTTGAATTACAATTTATCAGGAAATTGAAACTTTATTAAATAGAAAGTATAATTATTTTGTAGAAAAAAGAGAACTAAGTAAATTTCAATTAACTCCCAAAGTTAAGAATGTTTGAGATATAAAACTTACAGAGAAGGAAAATATAAATATAAATTTATGAAATTTAGTTTTTATTGATGAGTTTTTGACTTCAAAAGAATGTCCTAATTGTTGAGCATGACTTCATAGAAATAAAAAATGATGAGATAATATTTATCACGATGAAAACAATCCTTGAAAAAATTGATGTGATTTCGATACAAGAGAAAAATCAAAAAACTATTGATTTGATTTTATAAAATCCTGAGATGACCTCGCAGCTTATAACATCGCAAAAAGATGAATTGAATATTTAAAGAATCCGACAAGAATAGTTTTAAAGGACGAAAAAAAAACAGAAAAGTATTCTGATAATAGCCATCCTAAACTTTCTTCAAATGAAAATCCTATGGCGATGGATACACCTTTTAAAGATTTAAAATTTTAACAATGCACCTTCTTCACGACACCTATCTCAAACAGTTCACCCAACACACTGCCAATCTCACAGAGAAAATAGCACGCTTCAAAACAACCTCTAAGGAACTCAGTTTTGACTATCTGATCACTTCCTCTAGTGTGTACTCTTCGAAAATTGAAGAGAACTCACTAGATCTGAACTCTTTTATGAATGCAAAAATGAATGCAGATATAACCTTGGAAAAATCATAGGAAAAGAATTCTGGAAATTGGAATCTGAGAGGTGGTATCGAGAACATAGACCAGAATATTCCCTGCTCTTGAAAATTCCCCCTAAAAACTTACACTTCACTCAGCCTTTTATTTTTCATCAAACCCACTCCATGCATCCCATCATCCTTGAAACCACCGCTTTAACCAAGAAATACAAAGATTTCGTCGCACTTGATCAGGTTTCTTTGACTGTTAAAAAAGGCGACATCTACGGACTTATCGGTAGAAACGGAGCGGGTAAGACCACCTTATTCAAGCTGATTATGGGCTTATCAAGCCTTACTTCTGGTACGATTACCATCAACCAACAATCTAATCTTTCCAAAGCGAGAAGGCTGATCGGGTGTATGATTGAGCTGTCTTTTTTCTCGTATTTAACTGCTTATCAAAATATTGAATACTATAGAAAGCTGAAAGGAATCACCGATAAAAAAGAAACCGAAAGAGTGCTGAAACTGGTAGAATTGTATGGTGTAAACAAGCCTTTCAAAACATTTTCTCTGGGGATGAAACAAAGATTGGGGATAGCAAGTGCTCTTCTGGGGAAGCCTCCTATCGTGGTTTTGGATGAGCCGATCAATGGACTTGACCCTCAAGGAATTGCAGACATCAGGAAGATGATTAAACAGATCAATGAACAAGAGGGGGTCACCTTTGTCATTTCTTCCCATATTCTGAGTGAATTAGACTTGATAGCTACGAAATTTGGCTTTATCGATCGTGGAGTGCTTTTGAAAGAAATTTCCCACAGTGAACTGCATAAATTGATGCATACTTCGTTGGTGATTGAAGTAGATAAGAGAGAAAAAGCTGAAGAACTCCTGAGAACCACCTTAAAAACAGAAAACTACTCCATCACCCAGCAAGGAGAAATCCTCCTTGAAGACCATGTAAACGAGCCTCATATTATATCAAAGCTTTTCATTCAGGAGGGATTGCAACTCTCTACTATCAAAAGACAGGAAACCACTTTGGAACAGTATTTTATCTCTTTAGTAGAAAAAAATGGTAAGTAAGTTATCACGTATATTATATCATAAGTATGATAAATTGATAGGTGATTAAATCGTGTGATATAGTAGTTAGGAACTATGTTATTAGAATACAAGAGAGAAGTATCTCTCTTTTTTGAAAAATTGTCTTGCAATCCACTTCCACTTGCATAAATATACAATCACTGTATAAAGAAAAACAAAAAGAAATCAAAGTGATGGACTTGTAATTCCCATACAGAATAAAACAAAAAGAATCCAAACCAAATGGAAAAAGTGTTAAAAAACGGTCTGAAAGCTCTAGGAGTTTTCACCGTAGTGTTGATCGTGTTTTTCTCGTCTTGTGTTCAGGATGAGATTGTAGCCCCTACTCCCTCTGTGGAGGAAATAATTGTCTCTAATTCAGGGATATTGACAGGAAGCTTTACTTTAACAGACTTTCCTTTAGAGAAAGTACTTAGTGTAGAGAATTCTAACAATCGTATTCTTGATAAACAACTCGGGGAGAGTCCCGCAAATGCCATGGTCCCTTTACTGTTTGATGAAAATGGTATGTTGTATACTTCTAAAAAGTATAATTCTTCAAAAAAACAAGATGATGAGGATATTACTAGGTATATAACAGATCTGCAAACGTTCAGAAATGTGACAGGTTTGATTGTTGCAAATGAGAAATATTCAAGATGTCTGCCTGATGAAAATGGAAATCCTGTATGGATATTTGATCCTTATGTGAAGTTTTTCAGAGAAAGATTGGATACTTCATTAAATGAAGAATTTGTTTCAAATAATCCTACTTTAAGATCGTCTACAGATGAAATAGACCAGACTTTATTCCAAAAGGGCAATATCTTTTTTATTCGATGGAGTGGCATAACAACAGTGTCATTTTATACTGGACATACTGGTGGAATTGTTGAATCTCCTCCGATATGTGCTACTAGTATAGGAGCTTATATGCAAGCTACACAGATTGTAGAAGCTGTAGATCCGACACATGGTGTTATTAAGAGATATATGAGTAGTAATGGGAGTGATGTATGGAATAGTAGTGCTAGAGTATCAAGATACGTTCTCTGGTATAACGGAGCAACGAGTTCTCAAAGAAATTCTATTGCTTCATACATGAATCAACAGGTTAACAAACCATATGCTTTCAACAGTGGTAAGTATACCACAAATGAATGGTATTGTTCTAAACTTCAATGGAGAGCCTATCTACAAGTCTTAAGTATTGATATAGATGCAGATGGGGGAGATTACGTCTTTCCAGATGATATTAAGAACTCTTCTTTATTGACTCGTATAAGTTTATAGTTGAATTACAGTGAGATTATTGTAATATGAGGAAGAATTTTCTATTCTTCCTCATTTTAGTATATTACGGAGAGCGGAAATGAAACAATTTAAAAAATTCATACTAATCTTTAATGTGATATTTGCCATCTTTTTATACACTTTTTATTTATACGCTTTTTATCAAAATATCTTTGATGGTGTATATGCAAAATATGTATTATGAGTTTTTTTGCTACTCTTGGTCCTTTTTGTATTTATTATCTTCCCTTGGGGTAATTTTATCATCAGTAGAAAAATATATCATGCTAAAATGTGATGATCATATGCTATTCATAGTATAGTTTATTTGTCTTTTTTAGTTATTCTTTTTCATGTATTTTCTAGAACTTCGTGATATGGGATGTTGCATGAATTAGAATATTATGGTTTAGTGGAAAGACTGTTTTTACAATATCCTTTTTTATGGGTGGTAGTGGGATTTTGATATACTATAGGGCTGGATATACTTTTGAGATATGTATTTGATAAAATAACTTTTGCAAAAAAGATAGAATAAGGTAATTTTGTAAATGTACATTTTGTATATAATTTTACATACATATTTTATTATGAACATTAAAAATGAAAAAATCTATTCGATTGTCTATAGTTATTATGATACTACTCTTGTGAACATTTGTACTTTTATGAAGTGTCTGGAACAAAGAAATAGTAAGAGAACATTTTTGGGAGCTAAAAATAGAGATAGATAATTGGAATAATCTAATAAATAGTCAGTATCATCTTAAGGATTCTAAATCACCAGTGCATTTTCTTGGTAATTCTTATTATAGAAATTCCGAAGAAGACCAAAAGATGATGTTTGTACTATCTCCCTATGGATTACTCTTTTCTAGTCCAGATTACGATGCTATCTTACAAACAGATATCTATTATGAAGGACAAGAACCAGATGGGTTTTATAACTCTGAAACATTTATAAATAGTATCAAAAATATTTACTATACCTATGTTGTGTCTGATGTTCAATGGAAAGGACGAAATCAATATGATGTGTGTATTAAAGGAGCACTAAGTTATCGTGGTAGTCACTGGGATGAAGAAGGAGAAAATGTCTTTGTTCGTTGACCATTTAGGATAGACATTTGCTATCCTTTCACACGGAAAGGTTGAGAGATATTGCTTAATGTAGAAAAATACAACAAAGATTAGGTCATTAAACATTACTGACTACAAAGACTAATTACATTTAACCACCTATAAACGTCTTATTTACTTATGAGATATAAGGTAGAAAAATGAATAAGGGAAGTTTATCTTCCCTTATTTTTGTAAGTATATAGGAAATTTAAAGTTTTGAAATGATAGATATATTTACGTGATATGGAAAGCATAACGTGAAATTTCAAAAAATTCGTTCAATTTCTCTCTAAAAACCTCTGTTTAACAATAGGAAAAAGATTCCTAAACATGCTAAAATGTTTAGGAGAAAACACCTCTCAACATCTAAGATGAATCATAAAATTTAGTAGGATAATCAGGAATGGTGATTTTGTAGAGATGAAAAAAGCCTCAACAGCTACATTTTAGTGGGTCTATCCCTGTTCGATATTGAAACCTTGCTCTGAAATACTTTATATCATAATTTCTCCTGAGAAAACGTACCTCTCTTTTTACCGAAAAAATATTGAAAATTTGTCTTTGCAAGTCCTATAGCAATATGTTATATTATTGATACTTATCAACAGGTATGAACTTGAAGTCATATAAGGATACATATTTTAGAATAGTTTTTCCAGTTACAAGAGCTCTTCCAATTTCAATAGAAATCCTTATTATACATCAGATTTATTTCTTTAATGGAGAATGATAATGCTTAACTACATCAAAGCCGAATTTTACAGAATTTTTCTCAAAAAAAGTATGTACCTCTATTTTGTGGTATTCTGACTTTTATATCTTTGTTTGTTAGCTTTTGAGTTCAAAGGCATTAGTCAAACAAATCTGATCAGAGAGGGTAATCTTATCCTTAATTTTTTGGTCTTTATCGGGGGGAGTTTTCTGTTTGCTACGATTTATACGGATGATTTACAGGCAAAAAGTCTGCCTTCTTTGATAGGATTTGGTAAAAAAAGAGCAACCATTCTTCTCTCAAAATTTGTTGTCACCGTTCTAATAATGAGCTTGATGTTTTTCTTGGCATTGGGAGGATTTTGTTTGCTTTTTACGGTGTTGGGATTTACGATAGATGCTCCACTGTTTAATGAGGCATTTCACCTGGCTATCAAGAATATTTTACTTGTCGTGGCATATAGTAGTATTTCTAGTGTTATCGTCTATGCGACTCAAAAGTCAAGTGTCGCTATTGTAGCTTTCGTACTGTTAGCCACGGGGTTTATTAGTCAGATTTTGTTTTACTTTTTGAGCTCTAGTATGGTCACGAAGATGATTGGAGATGTGAGTGGGTTCACTATCAATCCTATTGTAGAA
>JAITGP010000001.1 GCA_031280545.1 Candidatus Peribacteria bacterium | reverse complement strand
CCAAGCTGACAAGCTTTCACCGCAAAGTCTTTGATTTCAGAAGATTCCCAAGCGTTAGCCCCATCTTTTCGATGACAGGAGGCAGGGACTTTAGCAGGTAAAGTTTTTCAGAGGACATTGAGAGCATAGTTGACTACCATTTTAGCGAGATGCCCACGAATAACGGTACCTTGAGGGTCAGCAGAAGCTAGTGGTGCGAGGGTGGTGATGTTGTGGGAGTAGGCGAATTGGTAGGCGGATAATATTTCATTGGAGAATGTCGGAGAATTATCCCCTGAGAATTCCAGAGAATTACTGTCCTGTTTTCATTCTCCGACATTCTCTGGTTCTCAATTCTCTGACATTCTACTTCCACATTCTCCATCATAGTAGCTTTGGCTGAAGTCGCCGTTTGGACAGTTGTCCTTTGAAGCAGAGTTTCCACCACCTCATCAAGAAGGACTAGTTGGGTTAGTAGGATTGCTTGGATTTGTCATAGTTGGGGTAATTCCTTCTATTATATTTCCTGTACTACTTAATGTCTGCAAAATAATATCAAGTTCTTTCGTTGTTCCATTGTAAGTAATACTATAAGATGAAGCGACATTACTTACTACTCCACCACTCAGATTTCCAATCACTACACCATTATCTTTAATATCTAAATTTTCATCTACATCTTTTACTAAAACTTCAGTCTCTCCAGTATAAGTAGCTGGTTTAACAATAAATTTGAATTGATCGTTATCTTTTAATTGATAGTTCACAGTTCCCATATATCCTACATCTTTCAAAAACTCAATTTTAAACTTCTTTGTTTCTACTCGGCCTCCAATTCTAAAGTCTCATGAAGTAGGTAAAGTCAGTATTCATTTATGGTTATTAACCCATTGACTTCCTGAAGCATAATTACACCAATTATGTCCTTCTCATACACAAGTATAAAATTCATAATCATTGGTCTTATTGGAATTATGCCAAATAGTATCATATGCTTGATCCAAAGAAATATCTACTCTAGGATCGGCATCTCCATGAGATAAATAAACCGATGCCAAAGTATTATATGCTCCTATCAAACCTCCATCTCTTGCATCATATGCCTCCTGATTTTCTACTGATCCATTCACAGAAGGAAATCCTATCGGATGATATTCTGCACCTACATTGATTCAGGTTCTTCTTCTCATAGTATCTCTATCAGAATTGATTTGAGGATTAGTTTCAATAGTATACCATCTAGTTAGGCTAGATACGCTAGCAGCAGCATATACAGAAGTAAAAAAATCTGGATATCTTCCTGCACACACTAAGGCTCTTCCTCCTCCCCCAGAAGCACCCATTAAGTGTACTCATTGTGCAGGATCATAATAACCAGAAAGGAGAGTTTTTAGATGATTAGCAAGTTCATATATGTCCTTGCAGTCATATCCAAAAGCCTGTGCGTCTCCTTGCGAAGAACCTTTCCCTCTGGTAGTCATTGTAGCACCAATAAAATCAAAATTATTTCTCATACCTTTCATTTCTGTTCAATATGGTGCTACTACTCCATTCCATGTATCAGAAGTAATTACAATAGGACCACTTAATGCAGAGTTATAATACACGTTATAGAAAATTTCTAATCCATCACTGGTAATGAAAGACTGATTTTCTACATCATGATAGATAGGACCAGCAACAACAGAATCTCCAGTTCCTAAGGTCTCTATGAGATAAGCTATATCTTCTCCTACTGCAACTCATGATCGGATACCAATACTATCAATAGCCCCATTAAATCATCTTGTAGCAGCAGTTTCACTTACTATACGTCCAAATTCTAGTGTACTATCCGTACTTGGCTTTAATGTTTCTGACCCTGAACTTACAAATACTCCATTATTATAGGTAGTATACTGTGTTCCATCATAAGAAAAGATAAGAGTATACCATACTCATGGTGTTGGTTGAGAGAAAGTAATGGATTTATCTAAAACCGTTGCTGCTCCAGCAGAAGATGTAAATATATTAATGCGACTTCCACTTCGTCCTCCTATGAACCATTGAGCATTATTTGATCATTTCCGTCTTGCCATTAATACTTCATAGTTGTTATTATTAATTGGGGCTAGGTTTGTATACATTACTCTCATTGCAACTGTAAATCCTCATGAATTTACATTATTCAGAACATCATTTACATTTGCACTTATATCATATTGAAGTGATCTGCCAGCCAATCTAGCAAATTGTGCTACATATCCACCACTTCAATTACTGACAATATCCACCATTCCCGTGCTTGCTGGACTACCACTAATGGTATCTTGTGTAGTCCCGTCTTCAAAGTCTACATAAAATACAGGCGTTCTTTCCATAGTGTTATCAGCTTGTACAACATTTATTGTAAAACCAAAAAGCAACAAAAGAATGAAAGCTAAAAAATATCAGCTTCCAGATTTCCAGAAAATTTTAATCAGTTTTTTCATCATAGAAATTTTGTAAAAAGTAAAAAGGGTATGTGTTGGTAAACATACTCTCATGTATCGTAGAAGTCCAAAGAATAAGAGGACACTTTACGGTTCACGAGATTGCCAAATCTACCAATAAAAACCCTATCAGAAGGACATTTACGGTTTGTGAACCGCAAAAAGTCCGCATTTTCCGATAAGAAAAAATATTGGTAAATTTGGCACTTGCCAATATATCATTACCCTACTAAAAATCAAGTGAGAAATTTAAAGAGAAAAAATATAATTCTAAACATAATTCTATGATGATAAAAGTGCTAATCGGTCAGAGAAGAGTAGGGAAAAGTTATATTCTCTATCAGATTATTGATGAACTCAAGCAGCAATATAAGGTAAAAGATAAACAAATCATCTACATCAATAATGTCGTGTTGGATTATATTCAATATGCAACGAATATTTTTCTTTTAAATAAGGTGAAAAGGCAGAATATTAAAGGGAAGAAAATCTTTGAAATCAATGATAAGTACTATTTTCCCGACCTCGGTGTCAGAAACGCACTCGTGGGAGGATATAGACAGTTAGACCTTTCCCAACTTCTCAAAAATGTCGTTTTCCTCCACTTCAAAGCATTAGGGGATTGTTTTGAGTCTAGATGATTTCATTGGAAATGGATACAAAGGGATTAAGCATTATAATTTAATAGAGTATCTCTCCCAATAATGACGAATGATGTCCCACTATACCATTACTTCCCTAAAATCAAATTAAAATTTATTTAGAAGAATACAAATTTTCATCTAGCAAAATAGGAGACCCATCTGGTACCAAATGATAAATAATCTCCTGATACAGTCCTGGGACTCTGACACATCCATGCGAAAGAGGCTTTCCATTGACTCTTCCTTGATGAAGATAATATCCCTCAGTCCCTCCAGCGATATGCAAAGCATAAGGCATCGGTGCATTATCATGTTTTTGAGAACGCTTATGAGGAACATGCTTATCAATATTACGAAACCCTCTAAGGGTATGTCCAGCCCAACCTCCAATAGAAACATGAGTCGCCAAATAACGTTGTCAATTTTTATATAAAGCCAAAGCGTGTTTCCCTCCTCCAACATGTTTCACCACAATCGCACAAGGAGAAGCATTTTCCACCATACGGAGACTATCTTTTCCCACATAACGAAATCCTTCTTCTTGCAATTGCTCCTCTAAAAAAGGAGGGAAAGCTGATTCCAAACCTGGTGCAAGTAAAGGAAAACTCAACGTATCTGTCAATTGATACCTACTTATAGCCCTCAAAGAATCTCTGTTCTGAGGATATTTCGCCAAAATCGAGTCAGCTTGATTGTAGCCTAAAAGTGCTCACATATCCCTTTTTACTCCACCCATAATCAAAGGATTTCTCTCCTTTTCTTTCGCAGATTCCTGTACTTTCCCCAAAAGTTCACTCATAGGTCTCTGAATAACTACATTTTCACTCAGATTTTCTAAAAGTTCAGAAAAAGTATAAAAAGTTGAATCATCCTTTTGAATATTTTTAGATAGCAAAAACGACTTCGACGAAGGCTCTCCATAGGAGACTCCAATAGCGTCTTCAGAATACTCATCCACAAGGAGATTCGAAGAGGGGGAAGGACTACAAGAAAGCAGTCCTGCTAAAGGAAGATATTTGGCAAAAGTTTTTATACTCATGTGCTACATTAAGTAAATGTATGCAGAGAGTATAAACATATATATATCAAAAGTCAAGAGATAAAAAAATCTGACGAGGAGGGAGGAGCGTAGGAATAAGGCTTGTTCCTATCCGAACGAAGCAACGGAAGGGGGTCACAAACCCCAATATCCCACCACTATTTTCCCCTAAAATTAATCTCCTTCAAAATCCCAGAAAACGTCTCCTCATCCAAAGGCTGATGAACCCCATCAGTCATTGTACTCATTTCCAGCTGGTCCCATAAAATCTTCACCCCATTCGGAAACTTCACCATCTGGAGCCCTGCGAGCATTGAAATATACGTAGGCACGGTCCTACGACCAAGCTCATAATCATAAATATAATCAAATCCCACTTCACTGGCCTTTTTCCCTCGCCCCTGATCAAAGATAAAATTCCCAAAAGAATAGAAAATATATTTTCCTTGATACTGCTCAATCTCTCCAGGCACATGCGAATGTCCTCCCAAAATCAAATCTGCCCCGTTTTCGATCAACGTATGAGCCAGATTTTTCTGTCGCTGATTGGGATGAAGCCTATATTCTGCCCCTCGATGAAGGGAGAGAATCTTTACATCACAGCCCAGACTTTTCATCTCTTCTAAATCAGCCAAAACTGCACGCTCCACTAAAGGATTTCGAGTAATCAACCCTCATCAAACTTTGATATTTTCTCTCCCCTCATAAGAATACGCCTGTGCACAAATAGTAAACCCCTCTGAAGGTTCCATAATAAAAAATCTATGTGCCTGCTCTGAAGTCGTTCCTGCTCCGATAGAGTCAATATCACCTCCTACATGAAGGGTATCTTGTGTAGCAATAATCCCCTCATATCCCACATTTACCGTATGATTATTGGCTAAAGAAAGCAAGAGAGCCAAATTTTGCCCAAGCTCATTCGCTTGTTCCAAAGAAGGTTTGCGAAGGTCTTTGAGAATCTCAATATTCGCGGTATTTGCTCTGAAAGTGAATCCCCCCATTTGAATATCATTATCCTTAGGATGAAACAGACTCTCCAAATTAAAAAAAAGTAGACAATTCCCAGCAATACAACTACTAAATTTTGAAACAGGGTTGAATTGACCAGAGCCAAAGATACGATCATAGCCACGTTTTTTATTATAATATCCGATATTACGAGAAAACATAATATCTCCTCCAGCCACCAAATAAAAAGAAGGGAAAATCTCTTTGGTATGCAAAGCAGAAAGAGCCAAAAAAGCTGAAGAAATCAACGGTTTTTCTGAAAATTGAACCTCAATCTTTCCCACAAAAGTATCCACTACCAGCACACAAAAAGAAAGAAAAATCAACAAGAAGGAAAGAGAAATCAATTTTTGTTTCATCAGGGGAAAACTCGAAAAATAAAATTTTATAACATCTTTGTAGGTTTAGGTCAAACTCTTTGTGTCCTTTGCTCCGTAACTCCCTACGGGAGACATCACCTTTGCAGTGAATTTATTTAGTGCTTAGCACAATATTCACAATTTCATCATCTTCCGCCCTCTTATTCCAATGCTGTTTTCCACATTTCTCACATTGAAAAAGAATTTTATAATCAGAATTTTTTAACTCATAGGCAATGGGCAACATTTTTCCCCCACAGCTCGAAGTTCTATCTCCAGGAACCTCTCCATCTACATGCAAAGACGTAAAACAAAAAGGGCAGTGATTTCTACACGTCCTCTTAGCTAAAGGAACTTCTCTTCAGCATTGAATACAAATAAAAGTTTCATTAATTTTTTTCATCTTATGCATGGTCTAAAATAATTCTCTTTTCAAATCCTCCTCTTTCTCTCTTTTTTTGCTCTTTAATAGCAGAAATTTCCTCACGAGAAATCCCATATTGCACCAGCAGAGCATCACATACTTCTAAAACATCAGCCAATTCTTTAACAACTTCCTCTCTATTTTTTGCATTCATCACTTCCCTGCTTTCTTCCAATAATTTTTCCAAAAGTTTCTGTTGATATTCTTTAAGATCCGCAAGATGATAGAAACAAAGATCTCAGTGCCCTTCTATAATCTCAGGAATCTTGTCCCTCACTAATTTATTATACGATACCATCTCTTTCACCCACACAAAATAAAATTCTTTTAAAAACCAAATAGCCGTAAACAGACACACCTTTCCTCCTATTCATAAGGTGGGTAGCTCGTTAGCCGAATAATCGGCTAGATACCGGCTCCCAGGAGATCGGTAGGAAATTAGATAACATGCCCGCTCGCGAACTATTTAGCCTAACTAAAAGAGTAAAGAAAGCTGAGAAAATTACAAGCGTTTTTTGCCTCAATATTGAGTCTGATTTCAGAAGGGAAAAGAGGTATCATTATGATACCTCTTTTATTGAACAGTTTGAAAATCCTCTGAAACCATACTCCTACTTCCCCAATACTTCTTTGATCAATTCTCCTTCAATATCATTCTGAATATACCTCTCAATAGGCCTTGCTCCATACTGCGGATCATAAATTTTATCAATAATTTCTTCAATCTGCTTTTTAGTAAACTTTGGTAATTTCACACTCTCATTTGCTTTCCAAACCTCCAAAAAGGCTGAAAGCTGATGATTGAAAATATTGGTCAGATTCCCTTTGCTGAGCGGTTTGAAAATCACTTTATGATCAATTCTATTCAAGAGTTCTGGAGTCAAATAATTTTTAAGCTGATCCGTAATTCTTTCTTTGATTTGATCAAAACTTTTTTCATCCATTTCTTTTTCGGTTCCTGTAGCAAACCCAATGTTTACCTGCTTTTTGGAAAATTCTTCACTTCCAATATTTGAGGTCATCACGATAATCGTAGATTTGAAGTCAATCAACCTTCCTTTACTATCTTTCAATTGCCCCTCATCGAGAAGTTGCAACAAAATATTCAACACATCAGGAGAAGCTTTCTCAATTTCATCGAAAAGCACTACACTATATGGCTTTCTTCTAACAGCTTCTGTCAATCCTCCTCCTTCATCAAATCCTACATATCCAGCTGGAGAACCGATAAGTTTACTCACAGAATATTTCTCCATAAATTCAGACATATCAAATCTGATCATTGCATTCTCATCTCCAAAATAATCCTTGGCGATAAGCTTTGCCAAATACGTTTTTCCTACTCCTGAAGGACCGAGAAACAGAAAACTTCCAATCGGCTTTTTCTTGCTAATCATAGAAAGTCTAGACCTCGTAAGCGTCCTCACTACTGCATCCACCGCCTCATCTTGCCCAATCAAACTTCCTTTCAAAGTTTCATCCAGTCTTCTGAGCTTGGTGATTTCGTCTTCATTCACAATATTTACAGGAATTCCTGTCTTTTCTGACAACACATTTCCGATATCTTTCGCGTCAATCGTACTCCTCAAATGGGTTGGAATATTTTTGTGATTTCTGATCGCATGCAATTCCTTTTTCAGCTTTTCTTCCTGTTCTTTCAGCTCCGCAGCTACAAAATAATCTTGCTCGGTAATAGCTTTCTCAATCTTTTTTTCAATCGCTTCTACTTTTTTCTCAGTTTTTTTATAGCTATCATCACTCTCTAGTTTTTCCTGCATCGTGCTTTCTCTCGCACAAGCTTCATCCAAAATATCCAATGCCTTGTCAGGAAGGTGTTTATTGAGAATATATCTCTTGGACAAATTGATCGCCGCACTAATCGCTTCATCTAAAATTTGTACTCCATGAAAATCTTCATACGTCTGCCTCAACCCTTGGATAATCTGATCGGTAGTAGCTCCATCTGGCTCATTTACCACCACTTCTTGAAATCTTCTCTTCAAAGCAGCATCTTTTTCGATAACTTTTTGGTATTCATCAAAGGTAGTAGCTCCGATCAGCTTTATTTTTCCTCTAGAAAGCAGAGGTTTTAACATCTGAGCAGCATCATTGTGTTCTTGCCCACCTGCTCCGATAATGGTATGAAGCTCATCAATAAAGAGAATAATATTATTGGTGGGATCAATCGCCTCTTCAAGAATCGCTTTCATTCTACTTTCAAATTCTCCACGATATTTCGTACCAGCCACAATAGTCCCCATATCTAAAAGGAAAATCTTCTTTCCCTTCAATTTATCAGGAACGGCCCCAGCGATAATCCTTTGAGCGAGTCCTTCTACAATCGCAGTTTTCCCTACTCCAGGCTCTCCGATAAGTAACGGATTATTTTTGGTTTTTCTCAAAAGCGTATAGATCACCTGGTTAATTTCCTGATCTCTTCCAATAATAGGGTCAATAAATCCCTCTTTACTTTCTTTGGTCAAATCCGTACCAAAATATTCAATATTCAGTTTTTTTTCTTCTTTTTTCTTGGTAGCGGTAGTCGTACCACCAGAAGCATCCCCATTTTGTTCGGCTTCTAAACTAATTTCACTCTCCACGCTATCGAGGAACTTCTCAAGATTATCGAGGTTATCGTTGATGTTGATTTGCATTTTAGTAATAGTATTAGGGTCTAAATGTAATTGTGTAAAAATTGTATTCAAAATTTTTAAAAATGCAAATACTCCCTGTTGACGAGAAAGAGGATTTAATAGTAAATTTTTACAGGTTTCCATACAGCTTTTTACATCAATTTGGTCTACAGAGAGGAGTTTAAAAACCTGAGATTCATTGGACAAATGAGAAAAAGAGAGATAAAATAGGAAACAAAAATCAATATATTCAATGTGTCGCTCCTTTTTATACTTGAGCATCAGTGTATTAAATTTCTGTTCAATCTCTACACTCCCCGTATCCGCAAACGGCTGTTTTTTAATAATTTCATGAAAATGCTCTTGGTAATACTGATCCAAAGCCTTGGCCTGCTGAAGTCAGAGCATCGTAGAAAACGTCTGAAATTGATCACTTTCTCTGATAAATCCATAACTTCCCCAAAAGATACTCTCAGGGATGAGGATCGGAGAAGTCGACTCTCCCGCTAATTGCGAGACAAGTTGAGCATTTTGAAAACTAAAAAGAGCATCTGGAGTGAATATTTGGGTAGGTTTTTGCATAAGATATAGCTCCTAAAGTAAATAGGTGCTATTAATGTAAAAATTTAGAAACAAATTTCAAGTAAATCTTACAATTTTCTCTTGCCACAAAAAGTTATTCTGGTTGTTCCTCTTTTTCAGAGAGTTCAATGCTCTTCTCCAAAAGGTCTTTGATCAAAAACAATGCAAGTTTAGATCATAATTGATCTTCTGAATAGTCACGAAAATTTCAAGGAAGTGGACCTAAAAATTCACACAGATAGTCAGACAACACTCATAACCTAAAACCATCCTCATCCTTATACACAATTGGAAGATATTTTTCAATTTCCAATAGCAATTCCTTTTTCTTTTGAAGAGAACAATCAAGATAAGAAAGAAGTGATAGAAATACCGTTATCTCTTTTTTATCCCGATTCTTAATATCTCCCTTATCCCCATCATCAACATAATATTTTATTACATCTAAGAAAGGAGAGAGACGACCAATACGCTCTTGCATCGTTTGTTCAAAGGGTACAATTTTTGTAAATTTAAATCAATGAATATTACTCGGAGCTTCAAATCCCCATTCTTTAAAATCAAGAGAAACAGCAGCAGGAGAAAAATAGAATACCGCACCGATCTTCATTTGTTCAATAATCAGAAATAATGCATCATCCATCTTTTTACTATTACATAAAGGATTATAACTATACAAAATATCATACTTTCCATACTCTTGATATTTTAGCATATCTTCCGTGTAAAGTTTTAGATTAGGGTAATCATCCTTCACTTCATTTATCAATTTGGTATTGTATTCCAGTCCAGAAGAGTCTTTACAACCAGTTTGTTTCATAAAATCAGAGAGAATTGGAACTCCACATCCTATATCTATAAACGATGAATTACGAAAATCCACACTTGTAACGATATCTATAAAAATTTCCATAAAAACAGAAGAATCTGTAGGCACATAAGTAAAACCTCAATCAAAACGACCATCTTCATTAAATTTCCATTTAGAAGAATGGCCTTTAGCATGTAAAAAGCAGGTATCAAGTATTGATGAATTTGCTCTTCTGGTATTATCACACAACATATCATGAATACCTTGTAAAAGATATACTAACAATGCATCATCTGAAATATTTGTTTTTTCTTTGATGCTAACTAAGTGATCTCCTAAAAGAGAGGTATCAACGAAAAATTCCTTACAATCCTTAACAAAAGCCGTTTTTTCTAGGGAAGACAACGATCCGAAATAAGCCAATATAGTATAATATTCTGGATATTTATCAAGAGATTTAAAAGATTTCGTCTTATAAACATTAGCAAAAACCTGAGCAACAGCATCTGTAATTCATTTCTTTAGTCAATTACCAAAAAAGGAGCTAAAGAAATTTTTAGAGAAACTTGAATGATTGATTTTCTGCATAATATCAATAGAATAAAGTAAAATAGCCACGTTAGTATATATAAATAAGACATAAAGTCAATAGAAATTAGTAGTAAAAATCTCTTGCACTTAACTATCCAATAAACTATACTACAATCAGCATTCCATTTACCTTCCTAGAACATGTCAGCCACTACTGCCCTTCCCCAGCTTCTCCAAATCCCTATAACTGACCTCCCCATTCGAGTAAAGAAAGAAGTTTTCCCGATTTTCAAACAAACCCTCACCCCAGAAACTCACATCGCTATCGGAGTCTCAAGTGGATGTGATAGTATGACCCTCATCTGCCTACTCCTTCTTTACTACCAACAGCAAAAACGAGACCTCAAATACCTCCACATCCTCCACTGCAACCATAAAATCAGAAAGCAGAGCGAAATCGAAGCGGACTACCTAACAAAATTTTTCTCCTCCATCGACCTCCAGATTTTTGAAAGATCTTCCAACCTCCTCACCACAGAAAAAGCTTTGAGAGAATGGAGATATAGCTGTTTTAGACAAGCGTGTGAAGAATTCCCTCTACCGAAGGAGAATGCCCCCGAAAGGGGAAAGGGGTTTCAAACAGCACTCCTTTTTCTTGGACATCATCTCGAAGACAGAATCGAAAGCACATTCCTCAACTGTATCCGCGGGGCAGGACTCAAAGGATTTCTCAACATGCAAATCCTCCAACCCCATCCTCTCCTAGACAACGAAGGGAACGTCTGCAGACCTCTCCTAAACATCACAAAAAATCAGATTCTCGCCTTTTGCGAACAGTTCCATATCCAGTACTTCGAAGACGAAAGTAATAAAAATCTGGAGACCTCCCAGAGAAATTTTCTCCGTCACGAAATCCTCGAAAAACTCACAAACATGAACAACGGAAACAGCAATTTTTTGGAAAGTATGAAAAATATCTACCAACAAATGGAAACATTAGAGGATTCCCCCTACTGAGGGGGAAGAGCGACTTGGTCGCCTGTCCTCGATCCATCGGAACGACTTGTCGGACAGCGAAGGGGTTTTGAAAAAAAATCCTCTAAAACAGCAAATAATTCTCAAGATATTTTTCATCCCATTCCCACCTCCCCCTCTCGAAACGCACAATACGCCTACACTACCCTTTCTCGCGACATTTTAACCATCCGAAATACCCTCGGCATCGCCACTAACCTCCGTGCCTCTCAAATCCAAGAGCGAACCAAACGAGTCACCCAAACCCAATCTGGACGGAAGGAATTTCACGGGACTTACTTCTTCTTTCATGAAAAACAATTATATATCATAACTCCCTTTCATAAAGGGAAAAACGAAGACAGTCCCGATTGATTGGGAGGGAAAGAGGGATTCGGAAGGAACGAAGATCCCAGCATAAAACCTTTCCGAACCTCTCACCTCCCAAACTCAAGACTCATAACAAAACTCTGACCTCAAACCATCGCAGGAATAACTATCGAAGCAATGGAAGAAAGATTCCTCGGAGCAACCCTCAGATTTCCAAAACCTTGAGACCACTTTGCTGGGAAAACACGAAACCGCCGATGCATCAACCAAAAAATCCCCCTCTTCTGGAGAAACTTCATCCCTCTGGCAGTCAAAGACGGAAAGATTATCCACATGTGGAAAAATGTGATGAATGAAAAAAGCAACCAGAACTAAACCCTATACATCCAAAACAAGAGAGAATAAAAACAAAATTTCCCTTGATATAAACTCCAAAAAAACTATCTTTAAATAAAAATAACAACCAGCATTTTTATTTCTTATACCCCAACAATGCAAAAAACTATCAAAAATCTGATCACCGCCTACCTCGGAGAATGCCAAGCAAGGAATAGATACACCTTCTACGCAAGCACCGCAAAAAAAGAGGGATATGAACAAATTGCAGAAATCCTGACCACTACCGCTGAACAAGAAAAAAAACATGGAAAAACTTTTTACGAATTCCTTGTAAAGTTTAATAAAGCCAGCGAGACCCCAACCAAGGTTGATATAAATATGGACTTGGATATCGAAATCGTCTTGGGAACAACTGCAGAAAACCTCAAATCTTCTATTGCACTAGAAAACGATGAATTCAGCAATCTCTATCCAAAATTTGCTGATGAAGCTGAGGAAGAAGGATTCCCTGAAATCGCTGCAAAATTCAGAGCAATCGCTCATGCAGAAGAACATCATAAACAAAATTTTGAAAAACTCCTCGCTCTCGTGGACTCTGGGACCTATTTTAAAGGCAGAGGAGTACAAGTACGAGTGTGCCGTGAATGTGGATATATGGTCGTTGGAGAAGAAGCTCCAACCATTTGCCCATCTTGTGATCACCCACAGTCCTATTTTGAGAGACTACAAAACAACTATTAATCCCTTACTTATCCAAACAAAATGACTAACTTAATAAAAAAACTCCTTAATTTATTCCCCCTACGAGGGGAGAGAGAGGAGCGTAGCGACGGAAGGAGGGCTACAGGGGGATCAACAAAAAAAGACCGCTATGTCCTTGTCCTCTCTGGAGGAGGAACCAGAGGTTTTTATACACTCGGAGTTTTAAAAGCATTAGAAGAAAGCTGACTGAAAAGTCAGATTGACGCCATTTACGGAATCAGTGTAGGAGCGATTATCGCGAGTTATCGAGCATCTGGACGGAAGGCTCAGGACCTTTTTGATACCTTTAAAGAACTCAATAGTTCTCCTACCAACTGGCTGAACCTTCTCCCCACAAAAAACTTTCTCAAAACAAAAATACTACAAGAACGCTTCAAACAGGACTTGCCTCAGGCTTTTGAAGCTTTAAAAATACCTACCTACATCGGAGCAACCGATATGAATACCGCGGAACTCATTATGTTTCATGAGGGAAGACTCCTGGAACCCATTTTGGGAAGCATGGCACTACCTGGGGTATTCCCTGCAGTAAAATACCAAAACTATCTCCTCAATGATGGAGGGATCATCGACAATTTTCCAACCGTGCTCGCACAAGAGCAATATCCCAATCACAAAATCATTGGAGTCGCACTCAATAAATTTAAAGAAGGTAAAAATCCAAAAAATCTGATTCAAACCCTCATTACCGCCTATGCCATCGTCATGAGAAAAGACCTCGTCCAGAGAAGTAAATCAATAGAAATCTCCTTCTACGAAACAATAGAATGCGGAATCTTGGAATTAGATAGAAAAAAACGGTCAAAAATCTTTGAACAAGGCTACGCTTCAGGGAAAAGAAAATTTAGATCATCTTATCAAACACAGCATTAATCAATTTTGGAGCTCCATCATCGGAATACCTTTTCGCAAGCTCAATCATCTCATTAATCAGAATTTCTTTTGGTGTGGAAAGCACTTTCCATTCTGTATACCCTAAGAGAAAAATCGCCTGATCCACCACATCCATTTGAGAATAAGAAAAAGTTTCGGTATATTGATCCACCAACGCTTGCACTTCAGTTACATATTGAGGAAATTTTGCTCCAACTTTCAAAAGATAATCCATATCTAAATCTTCATCCGTCCATCTATCGAAAAAATGTTTCAAATAATACGGTACTTCCTCTTCCATCGGATCGGAAAGAATCTCTGTCAATTTTTCATGAAAATGTTCGCCTTCTTTCGCAGAAGATTCCCAGAGTTGTTGTAAACTATCCAAAAAATCCTGATCAAAAAAAGGATCTTTCTGCTCTATCTGAGGAATCTCTACATTTCCTGTAGCATACTCCGTGGAAGTCACCAACTTAGAAAAAAAACAATATTGATAGAGGTAAGAAAGCAAGAGTTTGCGAGAATTAATTCTTTGATGAACCTGCATGGAAATAAGAGGGGGAAAATAAAAAAAGAGGTTGAGAGACTTGTATATACAGATTTAGACAAATTTTACTAGGGTTTTTTATAGCATATTTTTCAAAACCCACGCTCAGATAATACTAGCGGTTTCCATTCTCAACACCGTATCTCACAAACCCACCACTTGTGCCTCAGCAAAGTTTTCATAGTCTTTGAGAGTTAATCCTCCTTCAGGTCCCACTACTCAAACCAGTGTCAACTTTCAATCATATGATAGCTCTTCTCCCCCTTTATCAAACACCAACACTTTTTTTCCTGTACAAAATGCTTTCAGATTTTCACACCATCCAAGCTTAGGTAAAGAACTCCCTCGAGATTGCTCTACCGCTTCTTTGGAAATTTTCCTCAAACGTTCAGCTTTTTTCTCATTTCGCTGTTTAATGACACTCCTTTCTGCAGGTCGAAAAAGAATCTCCTCCACTCCGATTTCGGAGAGTTTTTGCACGATTAATTCAGCCTTTTCTCGCTTATTAGGCAAAGCTACTAACATGGCAACCTCCCTTTTATAAGGGGCAAGAAGAAGACAGTCCTGATTGATCGGGAGGGAAAGGGGAATTTTTTCGGTCGCCAAAATTTCTCCCTCCAAATCTTTATCAGTCCACGAGGAAATCTTAAATACATATCTCAAAATGCCTCCCTCCTTTTCAGGTTCCTCTGATTGGAGAAAAATCGTATCTCCAATTTTCAATCTAAGGACTTTTCTGAGCTGTCCAATCAATTCTGGAACATTAGACACAGAAAGCTGATCCCCTTTAGGAGATAAAGATGGCAGAATAAAAAGCTGATGCATAGATAAATTAAGAGGAAAAATAAACTGACCTAACTATAGAGATATAAACCCTACTATCAAGGGAGAATCAAGAAAATCCTTCCTCTACTATCTCCCCCTTGCAACCTACCACAGAATCCATATCCTAACACTATGGCAAAAGATAATTCACTCGTAGATGAACTCCTTTCTCGCCTCGATATTGTAGATGTCGTCAGCAGATACGTCCCTCTCAAACGTGCAGGGGTGAATTTTTCAGGTTGTTGTCCGTTTCATCATGAAAAGACTCCCTCCTTTGTCGTTTCTCCTCAAAAACAGATTTTTAAGTGTTTCGGCTGTGGAGTCGGAGGAAGTGTCTTCAGCTTTGTACAGGAAATTGAAAAAGTTGATTTTCGAGACGCAGTCAAACTCTTAGCAGAAAGGGAGAGAATCGACATCTCTCAGTACCAGACTTCTAGTGCTTACCAACAATATAATCAAGACGAAAAAGAAAAAATGAAGAGAATGCACAAACTCGCCCAAGAATTTTTTGTAGAAAGTTTAAGTAAATCCCCAGAAGCACTAAGCTATCTCAAAGAAAAAAGAAAGCTGAGCGATGAAATTATCTCAGATTTTTGAATCTGATATGCACCCGACAAATCTTTTGAACTGCTCCAATATCTGAGAAGTAAAGGATTTAGCGATGAGGATCTCGTGCAAGCAAGTCTAGCCAAAAGAAGTGCAAACAGCCCAGAAGTATACGCATTTTTTAGAAATAGAATCACCTTCCCTATTTACGATTTGATGAAAAATGTAGTCGGATTTACTGCCAGAGTACTCAACCCCGAAGACCAACCAAAATATTTGAACAGTGCCGAACATAAAGCCTTCAACAAATCCAAAATCCTCTATGGACTTTCCCATGCAAAAGCTCACTTAAACAGCTTTCAAAAGCTGATAGTAGTGGAAGGACAAATGGATGTAATCGGGATGAATAGACTCGGATTCCCGATAGGAATCGCCACTAGTGGAACCTCATTAACCGAAGAACACATAAAACTCATCAAAAGATACACGGAGAATCTCTACTTCCTCTTTGACAATGATAAAGCCGGGCAACAAGCAACCTTTAGAGCATTAAAACTCTGCTACCAACAAGATATTTTCCCCAAGATCGGAGAAATTCCAGCAGGCTGGAAAGATGTCGATGATATAGCTAATCTCACTGATGGAAAGCAGATTTTTGAGACCATTATAGCAGATGCACCTGACGGATTTATCGCAATGTTTGAGAGACTGAGACTCAATAGCGATATGAATTCTCCAATCGATAAACAAAAGCTGATAAACGCAATGTTTGAGCTGATTATTTCGGTGAATGATGTAATGATTCAGGAGGATTATAAAAAATTGCTAGCAGACAAACTCGGTTTCGCTCCTGCTATCGTAGAAGTACAATTACAGAAATTCAAATCAGGAGCAGGAAGCTTTATCATTAAACAACAAGCTAGACAAGAAGAATTAAATACTCCCGAACGTTATCAACCCAGTAGAGAGCTACTATTTGCCTCACTTTTTTACAATGAGTTTTTAGGGAAAATGTTAATAGGATCTCCCTGAGAAGGGAGCTTGGATCCGAGCTGTCGGATAGGAAACGAAGCGGAAGGGGGTTTTTATACACAGGAATTTCTCCAATCCCTTACCTCTTTTTCCATGAAAATCGCTGTAACTCTACCCGAAAGCTATCTTGCCAGAGTGTTTAAAGGAGAATTAACAGATTCAGAAAAAACAGAAATAGAAGAACTCCAGCTCCGACGAGAAAAAGAACTCTGAGACGTCAGAGAACAAGATACCAAAAAAGCTATCATTCAAAGAGTGATCGCTCCGAGTATTCAGGATTATTTCAAAATGGGAAGCAAAAGCCCCCATCTAAGCAATGAAGAAAAAATGGAACTCAATAAAATGAGAATCGATATCGGGAAAAAATAAAATGAATATTGTTTTTTTGCAGAAAATACCTATACTCCCGTCATGAAAAAAGAAAAAATCTTAGTCTGACTTTCCTGAGGAGTAGACTCCGCCGTGAGTGCTGCTCTCCTTTTAGAACAAGATTATGAAGTAGTCGGTGGATTTATGAAAAATTACGTTTCCGACAAGGGAAATTGCACGACCTACAAAGATGCTGAGGAAGCTATCAAAGTAGCCAACCATCTAGGAATCGAGCTAATTTCTTTTGATTTGCAACAAGAATACCAAGAAAAAATTATCAACTATATTTTCGCGTGATATAAAAAAGGAATCACCCCAAATCCCGATATCCTCTGCAATAGCCTAATCAAGTTTGATGTCTTTTTGAAAAAAGCATTAGAAATGGGATTTGATAAAATCGCAACGGGACATTATGCTTCTATTCGTCATTCTGAGCAAACTCCGAGGAACGAGGAGGAAGCGAAGAATCCAGAGGTTTATGAGCTTCTTCGCTGAATCGACCACAACAAAGACCAATCCTACTTCCTCGCAGGACTCAATCAATTTCAGCTCAGCAAAAGTCTCTTCCCACTCGGAGAACTCACCAAACCCGAAGTGAGAGAACTCGCAAAAAAATTCTGACTCCCCAACGCTGAAAGAAAAGACAGTCAAGGTCTCTGCTTCATCGGGAACATACCAATTAGGGAGTTTTTGTTGCAAAGATTTCCCAAAAAAGAAGGAGATATTATCTATGTAGACCCAACAAATGTAAATGGTTTTCCCCTTGGAGGGGACTTGGATCTCGCAAAGCAGATAGGTGTCCGAAGGGCGGATGGGGTTTCAAGAGGGAATATCGTAGGAACCCATCAAGGAGCCTATTTCTACACCATCGGACAAAAACACGGACTCGGGCTGAATTTTAAAGCCTATGTCTATCACATCGATATCGAAAATAACATCCTCTACGTCACTGATAAAGACAGCGAAAACCTCAAAACAAAAACCCTCATCGCCAAAGACTGGCATCGAATCAACCCAGAGTATACTCACTATAAGGACGGGTCTGTGCAACTTGGTCTCGCGAAAGCGGACAGCATCCTCAACATGTCGGGATGAACCCATCCAAATAGCAAAGCCATTATTACAGGGAAAATCCGCTACCGCCAAAATCCACCTGTTATTTGTACCTTGAAAGAACTACCGAACAACGAAATACAAGTTACCTTCAACGAAGACCAACGAGCCGTAGCTCCTGGACAAGTGTTTGTAGCCTATGACGAAGAAATCTGCCTAGGTTGTGGAACAATTTTTTCTACATAAAAAAAAGAGCGATTATAACCGCTCTTGCTTTAATTTATAAGGCCCAAAATATCCATATCTCAGATAAAAACCAATAAAAGCTAATGCTTCGCCATCAAAACGCTCGACCATCGTGACTAAATCTCTTGGAGATTTAATGAAAGAGGGATATTTTTGCTCCAGTAAAGAAAAGAAACCTAGTTCTACGAGTTCCGGATAGTTAAGATGATCTCTATCAGCATAATCATTATAGACATTAACAAAGCCTTTGAGATCATGCAATTGAGCAACATAAGCCTTTACTGCATTTTTTCCACCTTCTCCACAATGGTGATAATACCACCCCACATCTACTCCATAAGTGATCATAAGTGCTTGATAAAGAATACTTTGAGGAAGCCAAGGATTTTCATTATCCACAAAGGGAGAAATAGCATTCCGAAAAAATACCATTTTCCCATCTCCCTCTAGCTTTTCCATCTTGGCACTACACTTACTAAAGTAAGCGATATAGATAGGTTTCGTCAATTGCCACAGAGAATCCGCATAATGCTTTGTTACCTCTACAGTTGTTTTTTTCGCTATAGCTTGGATAATATTTGAATATCCGACAGCAATAAACAAACTATCTTGGACATAGGCCTGCACAACCTGAGGATAAAGTTTTCTTAGCTCCTGATTATCTGCATTATCGCAAATAAGAGTATACGTTTCATTACCCGCTCTAATACTATCAGACAGATTTCTCTCTAAGAAACTCCTGACATCCACCCAATTCCCTGTTTTCTGTCCCATAAGCAATGCATCTGCATACATTTTTGCAACAAAAATAGCTTCTATCTCTTCTGGAGATCTAACCGTATCAGGAATTAATACTTCTGTCTCTCCTCTTTTTTGACTTGTGTCCTTAGGTGCACAGGACAAAAAGCAAACTCCCACCACTGCGATCATAATCGCAAAAATTTTAAACTTTTTCATCTTTTTATTTTTTATGTCATTGATTTTTTATTTATCACATACAATAATATAAAAACACTAGAAAAAGTCAAGTTAAGTTCTCATAAATAAAGACAATTACTCCTGCATCTGAAATTTTTTAGGATTCAGTCTTTTATGCTCTTCGGGACTAGAAATACGCTTAATAATAGCATCCAACACACAATCCACATTTTCTCCCGTTTTCCCAGAGACACAAATAATTTCCTCCCTCGGGAGTCAGATAACATGCTCTATTTCGGTCGCTACTCTATCAGGATTCGCAGCAGGGAGATCAATTTTATTCAAAACAGGAATAATCTCTAATCCTTGGTCGATCGCCTGATAAAGCGTCGATAAGGTTTGAGCTTGGATCCCTTGAGAAGCATCAATCAGGAGAATAGCCCCTTCAACCGCAGCTAAAGAACGCGAAACTTCATATTGAAAATCCACATGCCCCGGCGTATCAATCAGATTTAATTCATATCCTTTTCGTTGCATTCTCGCTGGAGTAAGTTTGATAGTAATCCCACGCTCTTGCTCAATATCCATACGATCCAAGACTTGATTGTGGTCAAGTTTACGAACCGTCCCCGTGATTTCCAACATCCTATCAGCCAGGGTGGATTTTCCATGGTCAATATGGGCGATAATACAAAAGTTGCGAATCGACATTCCAGAAAATGGGAAAATAAAAACTGACTCAACTATAAGAAAGCTGACTCAAAAAACAAGGAATAACTACCCTTCTAAGAAATGAATATCTTATGCCCCTTTGGTAAATTTATAGAAACCATATAGATCTGTAGGTAATTCTTCAAATCCCCATTTTTCTAAAAATTGATAAGAGATTCTCACGGGATTATAATAAAGCACTGCACCAAACTTCATTTGCTCCATGATTACCAATAATGCATCCGCCATCTTTTGAGAATCATAAAAAGGATTATACGTATACAAAATATCATATTTCCCATACTCTTGATAGGTCATCATATCGCCTTCATGAAGCACTATATCAGGATAATGAGGTTGTACTAGTTTAACTATGCTAGCATTATATTCTAATCCATGGACGTCCTTACATCCAAGATCTTTCATAAAATCAGGAAGAATGGGAACTCCACATCCAACATCTATAAATGATTTAGCACTAAGATTTCCCTCCTTCATAATATCCACTACCACTTCACCAAAATGCTCTGGGATAGTAGGGATATATTCCCAGCCTCAACGCGTAGGAGCTTCCATCTCTCTACATTTCCTAAAGCATTTTTCATCAGTAATAAGAATTTTTCTGGATAATAACTCTCAATATTCATCCATAGTCAAAATTTTCTCCTGCTCTCCAGCATTAGTAAAAACCTGAGTGATATCGTCTGTAGTGCCTTTAGTGGTTTGCTCTTTTTGAAGAGAGGGAGAATTTTTAGATACAAGTTTTTCTTCTCCTTGATCAAAAGTTATAGACTCAGTCCCAAAAGAACCAGAGAAATGTGTTTGAGTATTCATAGCAAAAAAGAAGTATAAAACAAAAATATATACTTCAGTATAACTATCGGCAATAAAATGTCAACACAAATATAAATAATAATAAAAATAATGCACTGTAGAGGCGAACATATGTGTTCGTCCGAAACACCAAATCATCCGCCCAATATATTCACATTCCCATCACTCAACAGTTGTTTCCCCATTTCGCCAAAGATATTTGCATTTGATGTTTTATGGGAAATACCGTTGAATATTTTAGGGCAGACAGGAAAGTCTACCTCTACGAATCCATCCACATTTCTTTCAATTACACACCCTCCAACATCTCAATCTCCTTCTCAATATTCAGCTTTGCTTGGTCTTCATACTTCTCATAAAAATAAGGCGTCTGAAAGATTCTCCTCTCTTGCATTTCCTTGAGAAACGCTAACCTACCTTCTCTATACTGTTTATCAGAAAAATATCCATATTCAAATCTGATCGCTTGCAAATATCTACGATATCTTTCCCAACCCATTCCCAAAACCGCACAATCAATATCTCCCATCCACTGCTCCTGAATATCTGTTCCTTGATGATTAGCCGTAGAGAGAATCAAAGCATGAATTTTCTCAATACGCGATTGGCTAAAGTCTAATTTTTTCAAAAGCTCATCTGCAAACACAGCACTTTGGGCTTCATTTTCTCCTGCTTTAGCAGTAGCACTATACACTACATCATGCAAAAGAATTGCAAAAAACAGGTTCAAAAACACCCTCTCACTAAAGAACGACTTTACCTCATAAAGTTCATCCAAACATGCCACGATATGAGACCAGTCATGATGAAGCCTTTCTGGAGTATCATGAAAAGATTTTAAACGCATATATATATCGTTATATTTATCAGCCAATCCCATCTGAGCAAGTACAGATTTAACCCTCAATTCTCAAAAGATATCCACTTGAGCCACCATTTGATTAAAAAGCTGATCAATCTCTTGTTCATTATTTCCATTATTCTCGATAGAGAGAATCTTTCCATATTCAGCTTTTTCTATCTCTTGATGGATTTTTTCTAGTTTAGCTTCCGTAGAAAACTGACTCTGAATCCTAGTTTCAATCTGCTCTGGAGTATGTCCTCTGTCAGCCAATCTCTGCTTTTGTACCTCAGGAGCCACATCAACTACTACGGTCTGATTATTTGCAAGAGGCATACTTCCCGCTTCTGCCAATAACGCTCCATTCAAAAGGATAATTCCCTTTTTGTTCGCCACTTCTTTCCATATAGCCATTTGAAGAAAATCGTGAAGGGTAGTATCCAAAAGTTTTCTCTTGGCAGGATCAGGAAAAACTATCGCTCAAAGAACTTTTCTATCTACAAACCCCTCAGCATCCAAAATCTCTGCTCCAAAGATTCAGGCTAATTTTTGTCTGAGTTCCACATATCCAGGCTGAGTATATTCGCCTAAAATTTTATGCCCCACTTTATCCAAATCAATATTATGCACAGGAATATGATATTTTTCTCCTAATGCAACAAACTGATCCGTAATATAAGACTTTCCAGCTCCAATCGTCCCCGTCACTCCAAAAAGATACTGTCCCATCATCCTTGCTTCTAAAGCATGTTTCACATTTAAGGTCACATAGTCATTAATATTTCCCTGTTCTTTGAGGATAGCTTTGCTTGTGCTACTGCTCACATGCATTTTATCTGCTTTGGTCAACAAAAAAGCGGTATCAATTCAGAGTTTTTGGCTTTCTCCTACCAGATGAAGCATTTGCTCTCCCGTTAAATCTTCTGAATTTCTAATCCCTCTCAAAATAGTAGCTACTCCCTCTTCTTTAGCAAAATTAACCAATAAACCTGAATACGGTTTAATCTCAATATCCATAGTATCATAGAGTTCTTTGGAGATCGCTCCTTGAATGAGATGCACTCTTTCTGGGAAAGTGAAAAGATATTTCTTATCTGCATTTTTTCCTACTCCGACCAGAGTTTTATTGAAAATATCTCCAGATCTCTGAATAATATCCAAATGTCCCTTAGTAATAGGGTCAAAAGATCCCGGATAGATAGCTGATCATTTCATGAGACATAGCAAAAAAGAGTAAAATAGTCTATAATATTAAAATTATAATGTTTTAAAAGTCAAATACAAGGAAAAATAAAGAATTGGAAAAAAAATATGAATAGTCTTACCTCTTTCGAGAGGAAAAACAGTTCTGCACAAATTGTAGGAGTACCTAAAAAGTCAGAGTATTACAAGATCTCCTATCTTTTTTAATTCATCAGTAACTAACAAAACAAAAGCCACTATGTAGAAACTGATCTACACATTTTTTTCTGACCTGTTGTAATAGTTGCCTCTTTGATTACAATATATGTAATAAAATAAAAATAAATAATAAAAAAATTAAAGAGGAAATTAAAATGAAAGCAAACACATGGAAAATTGCTAAGGCCGGAGGAATCCACCTTAGTTGTATAACGAATTTTGGTCTTTATATTTTCGGGATTGCATCTGTCGCCTTCTATATTGCAATGCTGATTTCTGTAACTATTGGTGGTCTTTGGGCATGTATTTCTTGGGTAACAATGTTCTTACTGTTTCTTAGAAGCAATCTGGCTTGTTCATTCTATGTTTGGGTAGGTTTGTATCTTTGTCCCAAAAAAATGGTTGAGTTCTTGAAGGATACGATGCGTTATCTTGGGGCAGCTTGGAACTTTGTATATTACGAACATCTAAGTCATACGGAGAAAAATAACTATATGTCAGAGATCTACGAATTTCTTACGGAGAAAAAACTCTCTAATGATAAGCCTTATTATTTTACGATAAAAGACTGACCATTCTAAAAATTAATCCCTCTCGCTGATTCTAGTGTGAGGGATTTTTTGTGGGCTAAAATTTGCAAAATTTTCCTTTCTGAATATACTTATAGTAGAGCGACTTCTACACTTTAGCTCCTTCCCCCTATCAATGCTTACCAATATCTTACAACAACAAGGACTTTCCCCTCTCGAAGCGAGAGTTTACCTCACTACTTTGGAGCTTGGACTCGCTCCTGCGAGCCAAATTGCCCGCAAGTTACAAGAAAATCGCGTGACAGTTTACTCCTGTCTTCAAGCCCTAGAGAAAAGAGGTATTGTACTGACCGTGACGAAAAATAAAGTCGTCCATTATTCTGCCACTTCTCCCAAAAATCTCTTGAAACAAGCACAAGAAAAAACTGATCTGCTTTCCGAGAGTATGCCAGAACTTTTAGCGATGAGTACTTTATTCGGTGATAAGCCGAGTGTGCAGTTTTATGAAGGGCTAGATGGACTGAAAATGTTGTATGAAGACACACTGAATTATCCAGGGACAACATTGAAGGCTTTCTTAGGATATGAAGAAGCGACTGGAGGATTGAAGAGATATTTGAATCACGAATATTTACCTGCGAGAGTAAAACGTAAAATCAAAGCACAAGTGCTGTTGTCAGGAGGAAAGGAAGCGAATGTTGATTATTTTCCGACCAATCGTGCCGATCCTTCCACGAAATTCACCGAGCTGAGATTTGTTTCGGATCCGATTTTTTCTTTGTCTAATGAAATTGATTTGTATGGGAACGACAAAGTAGCGGTGATGATGTTTGGAGAGACAGAGATGATGGGACTCTTGATCAAAAGTAAAATGTTGCACACGACTTTGGTGTCACTGTTTGATTTAACTTGGAAACGTGAAACCGATGACTAGAGAAAGTGATATATATATCAATACTTCAGAAGTTCTTTCTCGTGAGGAAAAAGACAGAATTTTGAAAAGCATTTTTTCAGCTGGAAGGACTCCTGAGGCATATTTTTTATATCAAGGAAAGGGAGCGGAACTGTATGAAGCGGTAGTTAATGATCCAAATTATGTGTATTATCAGAGAGGGAAAAATCTGATTACGGATAATCGTGAAGCTCTGCAAAAGTTCATTGGGAAAAATGTGGTAGATCACGGAAGTGGAACAGGAGAAAAAGCTGATTTATTACTGAGAAATCTGCATAAACCTTTGCATTATATTGCTCAGGATTATAGTTATGAAATGACTGAGCTTGCGAGAGATACGGTGGCTGAGCACAACTCTTTTGTGAATACGGGAGAAGGAGTAATTATCAAAGGAAAAGGGAGTGCAAATAATTTGACGCAGGGACTAGAAGATGCAACGTTTCTGTGGCTGGGTGGTACGATAGGCAATTTTTCCCCAGAAGAAGATGTGAAAACCCTTCGTGAAATGGGAAATACTTCGTACCTAAAAGGGAATTATGTGATTTTTGATGCGTTTACTGCTCCGAGTGCAGAGGAATTGGAACAGGAGCTTTTACCTGCTTACAATAGTGCTTCGCAGAGAGCTTGGCTAGAAAATGGATTGGAGATATTGGGTTTGCAGAAAGAAGATTTTGAGGTGCAGATAGACTATATCAAAGATCCTGAAGACTGAGTGATAGAAGACGGGAAGAGGGTTTTTCCGTGAATGATTAGAGCCTGATATATAGCCAAAAGAGATGTGGAAATCCCCCTTAGTGAGGGGAAAAATCTGTCCGTAAAAGCAGGTCAGTTTTTTTTACTCAATACTTCTAGGAGAGATACCAAAGCACAAATCAAACAAATGATCAAGGACTCTGGAGCAAAACAGGTTTTTTCTGCGACTGCCAAAGAATCAGGGATGGCAATTATGGTAGCTCATCGTCCTCCTTCCAAACTAACTCAAAATAAAGTAAAAATCAGAAATGCTCTGTTTGTTACCTTGGCATTTTCTGCGGGAGTATGGGGAAAATGAGCTTTTGATGCAAAACAGCAACAGGATCGTATACAGCAAGCAGAGGAATGGTTTTTTGAAGGGAAAAAAGGAATGACAGAACGAAACGATTATTCTTTAACTAGCCCTGAAAACAGAGAAATGTTTAAACATACTGTTGAATATATTTATTCTTATTTGTCTACTATGTATCACCTTCCTTCTGCTCATGCAGATGAAGTAAAACTTCTTTTACTGCAATATTTATGAAGAACTAAAGATGCTAGTGAGTATATGGTTTCTACAGATGTTGCTATGCCATGGTCGGAGGTTAGTATTTATGGTTTTTTGCAACAATTTATAAAAGATAATGCACTTTTATTGGCAAATTATGGAGTAGATACTAGAAATCCTTATCCTCAGTTGGCAGAATTTTCTTCAAATTTTCAATCTACTTTAGAGGTCAAGGACAAGTGGTCGGGATATTTCCCAATGGTAGATGGAAGACTAACGGCTATCAATCAAGAAAAAATACATATAGATGGTATGGGGCTTCTCTCTGATGATCCAACCTCTCATCCTCAAAGAGTGCATTATGGTGGATATGTAGAAGATCCAAATGCTTTGTATGTAAAGGGGACCTTGGGGAAATATAAAAGTTCTCAACATGGTATTACCTATTGGACCTTGATAACGGTAGATAAAGCAGGGAAGAAATATCTTTTAGCTACTCAAGCGATAGGAGAAATGCCAACTTCTCCTAACTTTACTATTGAAGCTGGACAAAGGGTGATCGAAGATTATCTCGCACATTTTTGAGGGGGAAATGATGAAAATTCTGACCAGAAACCCTTCCTAGCTGTAAACTAAATCTTTTTAGTAATCAAAGGATTTATCTATTATTTTATGAGTATGTAGGTTTAATCCTACAGATTTTTTTATTCAGATATTTACATTTATATATAATGTAGTCATAAAAATAAAAGTAATAACAAAATAAAAAAGGAGGTTAATTTGGTTGGAGGCTTCATCTGCTGGTTATTATGCACAGGCTTGGGATTTATAAAGTTAGTCATTACAGGTCTTTGACAAATTTTTAATAATGATTTAACTTGCAAATTATCGTATTTTCCTTACAATAGTATGTATGAAAACATCTTTCCCAACTCATTTTCAATCTCTTTTGCGGGAGTATAATCTGCAAAATTTAGATCCAACTGAACCTATTGTGATCCAGAGAGTTCTTCAATTGGGAGAATTAAAAGACTATCACCGACTTTCTCAACATATAGGAAAACAAAAGATTGTTGATTTTTTTGTATCACATAGAAATTCTTTGGACCCTAGAACTGTTAATTTTTGGGAAGTCCTTTTTGATCTTCCCCATTTATCTCCCACTTCCTCTCTCTATGAACAAGTGAACAACCCTTTTTTTCGCAGAAGTATTGGATAAGCCGAGACTGGCACTTCTGCCTTATCTCCAATCTTTCCAAGAGAGGGGATTTTATTTGGCTGGAGGTACAGCTTTAGCTCTCTATTTTGGGCATAGGGAAAGTGTGGATTTTGATTTTTTTACTCCAAATCCTCTTGATCCAGAGGCTCTTTTTCTGCAGTGTCTTTCTTCTTTTGGATCTCTATCAGTCAAAAAAACGCTTACTTCGGAAAATACCCTTTATATTTTGGTGAATGGAATCAAAATCAGCTTTATGACATATCATTACCCTCTTATTTGAGATCTAACAAAAACTGAATATCTTTCTTTAGCTTCCCTTAAAGATATTGGGGCGATGAAGCTGTGAGCTGTTCAGGGAAGGGCTACAAATAAGGATTATATTGATTTGTATCTGCTCATTCAACATCTTTGACTCCAGAATTTATTGGAAAGTTTTTTCCAGAAATTTGGACCTGTAGTGAGTGATAGTTATTTGCTTAAGGCTTTGCTCTATTTTGATGATATTAAAGAAGAATCGCTCAAACTTCATAATCAGGATTTAACGTTTGAGAAGGTAAAAAAATGATTAGAACAAGAGGTTAGAAAACTGAGTAAGAAGTAGATCTTTTTAGTAATCAAAGGCTTTATCTATTATTTTATGAGTATGTAGGTTTAATTCTACAGATTTTTCAATTATTTCTTGTAAGTATTAACAAAATAATTATATTGTGTATGTTAAGATGAAGCCGACAAGTAGAAGCTTAGCAAAAAAAGGCAAAATTATAAACAATTAAAAATAAAAAGTTATGTATGATCTATTTGTAGTCATTTATGACATTCTTCTTATGGTGTCTCTAATCACGTTTCTAATATACGTTGTAGTGACGTGGTATAAGCTGAGAAAAGAGAATAGGAGTAAACCTGAAGAAGTAAAAAAATTTATAGCAAGTGCACCTTCATTAGATAAATTAGATCATCGGATGAAGGAAGTTGAAGAACTCAGAGACCACTACTATGAGTTATATTGTCTTTCCAGTTACGAAGGAGTAAATCCTCTTTATGGAGTGTATTATGAACTGGATACAGCTCTGAAAATTTTACGAGAATATCTTAGTAAAATAACACGCTAAGAAGATTTTGATCCGTGATTGTTTATCTTTCACGGATTTTTTTATATTTTTTGTTGTTTTTTATGAGAAAAAGTGTAGATAAGGGGTAATTTAGTTTTTATAGCTCTATGATGAAAAAAAATCTGATTTTTGTTTTTGTGGGTTTGGTGGTAGTTTTTTGTGGAAGTTTATTATGGAGAGAGTGTTGTGAGCAAGGTTCGGGAGTATCTGAACCAGATAAAGCTGTAAGAGTTTTAGATAGGTTATCCCAAAAAGCATTTTCTGATTTGGCAGTAGCTGTAGGAGCAGAAGGATTGTATCTTTTACCTTATCCTTATGCAGAGGATCTTTCGGAGGTTCAGCTTTTTTCTGGTGGTGCATTAGCAGGTCTGACTTCCTCTACGGGAACATATACTTGGTGACTTTGACATGGAAATGGTGAACCTATAGATTTAACATTTGATGAATATTATGAAAAGTATATTTGGGATGCAAATTATTTGGAAGCTCCAGAGATTTTTACGGGATCTGCGGTGCTAGATCGTGGAAATACTTTGATGGCATTGAGGACATTATTTCCAGGAGCAGAAGTGATTGAATATCATTTCCCATGATTGAATGAGATGGAATGGACGAGTTTGTATTTGGTGTTTGTTAAAACAGGAGAGGATTCATTCTTGAGAGCAATTGCTCATGGACAATGGACCATTTAACATAAAATGAGTTTATTGATTTTCTTTTTTGCAACTTTATTGTTCTGGGCACAAAGATAAATCTTTTTAAGAATCAGAGTTTTAATCTGTTATTTTATGGGTGTGTAGAACCAAGTCTACACATTTTTTAAATTGCAGTTGTAAATATTGACATTTAGATTATACTATGTGTGTTAATATGAAGCTAACAAAAAGTTAGTGGAGTGGAGACAGAAAATAAAAAATTAATAAAAACAAATTAAAAAATTACAATCATGAAAAAGTTAATTATTGTAGTAGCAATGTTGGTTTCTGTAGTAGCTGTAAACGCTCAAAATGACAGCGTAAACGTGGTGAAGGAAAGTGTAAAGATCTCCGGTAATATAACCTTCAAATCAATGTCTAATTCGACTTTGACCGGTGGTTTCTTCTCTCAGAATCCTGCCCTCAGCGCAACGATTACGGCAAGTTATCGTAATGCTTCGCTGGCGATCAGTAGAAACTCAGACCTCTTGGATCCGACAACCGGTGCAAATGTATTTGCTTTCTTACCTTCCTATACGAAAACGTTTGGAAAGTATGCAGTGAATACGACAATAGAAGTTGATTTCTTTGATCAAACAAAGGATATCAATCTGATAGCTCCTGAGTTGACGATTTCCCGCAAGGGTGTAGTAGAGGTTGATTTATTCTTATGCTATGCAAGGACTTTCACTTCTCATCAGGACATCTACATTGCTCGTGGTTCAGTGAGTAAGTCCTACCAAGGATTCACCTTCCGTGCCTATGCTTGGTATGTGAACTGGGGAGTAGATAAAATCAGCTTTGCTGGTGAAATCTCTAAGGAAATTGCTCCTAAATTGAGAGTTTCGGTATTCGGACATCTCAACAATGTGAATTTACCTACAGGATCAGAATTTGGTGCCGTTAGAATAGGGTATTCCTTCTAACAAATGGTACTTACAAAAAATGATAAAAGAGCCAGGTTTTCCTGACTCTTTTTCTATGGTTATTTTTTTACCCTTAAACTTTTTCTTAATTTCGTCTTTGTCCACCCACTAGCAGGAACATAAACCGTTTCTGAACCTCCAGAAGGAGTTTTAATATATCTATATCCATCAGGATCAACTCTGAGCCTCGTTTCTCGGCAAATTTTTCTGCCTCTGAGAAATCGATGATATTCATTCCCTTTGGGATTACTCACAATTCCAATTACTCCTCGTTCTTTCCCATCCATCAAATCAAGCTTTCTTTTGGGATAATCAAATCTCTTAGCCCCTTTTGTCCTAGAAGCCTGCTTTTGCTGTTGAGCTTTTTTCTTGGCAATTCCTTGTTTATTGGTTCTAGAAGCCATACAGAGAGAGATAAAGATTAAATGGAGCTGACTACCAGAATCGAACTGGTCACCTCACCCTTACCATGGGTGCGTTCTACCGACTGAACTAAGTCAGCATTTAATACCTTCGCAGTATATAGAGTTGACGAGTTTTTTCAAGAGAATTATCTGACTTCTTCCGTTTGAGAGAAAGATATTTCATATAGCTGAATCTTTATCCCAAATAGTCAATCCGAATATTGCAAAAAAGTCTGATTTTTTTTTACTTTTCGCCACATTGGGGATATACTTAAGAGATATATTTTATTCCTTGTTATTCAGATGTATCAAACGCTTAAAGATCTCGAAATCCAAGCTGAATATGAAGAAAAAAGGTCTCCTTCTTCTCCTTTTAAAAAGTTCTTTGGAGAATTTAGGGTTTTTACAGTAATTTTTTTGGCAATTTTTTTGGGAATGTATTTGGTGACCAATGCCCAACTCCTAATTGATAATTTTCAAGACCGTTTCACGGATCAGACTTCTGTGCAAGGGATTGACGTCAAGGAGACGCAAACCAATGTAGAAATACTGACTACCTATCAAGATAAAATGGAGAAAGTAGAAAAGCTGATTGAGAAATATGGAGAAGTAGTATCCACAGAAAAAGAGGTCGCCGAGAACGTAGATCAGCTTTTGAGAGAACAATTGGATAGTTATGAATTTAGTTTCAATCTCCTTCCACCAACCAAAAGGCTGATTATCCCAGCAATCAATTTGGACGTTCCTTTAATCCAGTCTGCCGTCAAAGCATATGATGACTTCACAGCTGGAAGTTTCGATACAGAGCTAGAAAATGGAGTGGTAAAATACCCTACAACTCCCAATCCTGGAGAAGGAGGAAACGCTTTTTTCTTTGGACATACCTCTCAGGAATATTGGAAACACAATAAATATGGTACCGTCTTCCGTAATATCCCACAATTAGATGAAGGAGATTTGGTTCAGGTCATACGAGAAGGAAAACTCTATGAATATAAAGTAGTAGCCACTGAAATCGTCAATCCAAAACAAGTAAACGACACGTATGCAAAATACTCTGCTTTAGGAAAAGAGTATATTACGTTAATGGGATGTTATCCTATCGGTAGGAGTGATAAGAGAATGATGATCTTCGCCGAAGGCGTTTAAAAAAAACCTCTCGATAAAGAGGGGTTTTCTTAGATAGCTAGTGATTAATATTCAACTGCTATTCCAGGACTCATTGTAGTACTCAGCACAACTTTTTTTACAAGTTTTCCTTTTACTCCTGTAGGTTTATTTTCTTCGATAGCTTTCAGCAACATATCAATATTTTCTACTAATTTCTGATCCTCGAAAGAGAGTTTTCCTACTCCTGCGTGAATATTTCCAGTTTTATCAAGTCTGAATTCAATTTTTCCTTTTTTTACTTCTTCTACTGCTTGTAGAATATTTTGTGCAACCGTTCCAGCTTTTGGACTAGGCATCAATCCTTTAGGTCCAAGCTGTTTAGCTACAGGGGCCAAATCTCTAATATGGTCTGGGGTGGTAATCAATACATCAAAGTCCATTTTCCCAGCTTTAATATCATTCAAAAGTCCTTCAAATCCTGCGATATCTGCACCAGCTGCTTTAGCTTCTGCAGCCTTATCTTCACTAACAAAAACAGCAACTTTCTGACTTTTTCCTGTCCCATGAGGGAGAATAGTCGTCGCTCTGAGCATTTGGTCATTGTACTTTGGATTTGCATTAGTTTTAATAGCTACATTAATGGTAGCGTTAAATTTTGCATAATTAACTTTTTTTAAGAGAGCTACAGCCTCTGCCAAAGGGTAGAGTTTCAAAGCATCAAGGCTCTTTTTGGCTTCATTGTACTTTTTTCCGTGATCTGCCATGGTAATATATAGGGTAAGAAATAAAGGTGGTCATAGTGCCCAACAATATTGCATAGGCTGCCACAGTGCTTGATAGTATAGGGATTCGATAGATGATTTCAAGAGAATAATTTGAAAAATAAAAAGACGAGTCCTCCGTCTTTAAGAAAAAATTTTTAGTTTTTGACTAGATCAATTACTGATCTCAGAGGAAATCAAGCTATTAAAAAAAATCCCCACATCATAACTTGATATAGGGATAGCAATTCGAGAAGTAATGAGATAGACTAATTTTTTTTAGAAACAGTGACAGATGCCCCGGCCAGCTACATAGCAAAAGTCAAGTAATCTTTTTGATATTTTTTCTTTTGCTTTTCTTCCCCAAAACACTACATATACACTATAGACTTTGAAAAACTTTTACCCCTTCAATAGCTTCCTCAAATGCCCACCGCCTATCTCGTCCTCTCTGCACTCCTCTGAATAGGTATCGGATACCTCATTTTCTATCTCCGCTACCAATATAAAGACACGGTCAGTGAGCTTCGCTCCCATTTAAAAGAAGCCAATAAACAGATCCAATATCTCCAAGAAGAATTAGAGGAATTTTCTGCACAAAACGAGATTTTGAAAACAAAAGCAGGGGAATTGCTCGACAAAAACGATGAACTCAATGATGTAGTCGCAGAACTCAGCAAATATTATGTGCATATCAAAAAAGCTTCTGAAAAAAGCTCAGAATTAAGTAAATACCTCTCAGAACCAGATCCAGATTTAGAAGAAAAAATCCACAAACAACTCAAAAGAGAAAAAAAAGCTGGAAATGAGAAAGTCTTCTTTTAGCTCTTTTCTTGACAGTATGAATATCCTCTATTGTGTAGATGAAACCGATAATCAGTACTCCAGACATCTGTGAGTCAGCCTTATTTCTCTTTTTGAAAGTAATAAAAAACAGACCATCAACATATACATTATTTCCTCCACCCTCAAACCAGAAAATAAAGCTGAATTAGAGCATATCGCAAACAATTATGGACAAAAAATCCATTTTTTTATCGGTCCAGTAGAAAAAATCATCCCCAAATCCACCCAAAAAATCCTCATTTGGAATAAAGAGGGAGGACGACCTTTCACTATTTTTTATAGAATGTTTTTTTCGTCCATCTTCCCTGAAATCACTGACCGTATCTTATATCTCGATAGCGATACCTTGGTCATCAAAGATTTGGGAAAGCTGTATAACCAAGATTTTGAAGGGGACACCCTAATTGGAGGGAGAGATGTCAGCTGGATGAGATATTGGAAAAAGCAGAAACTAGGAATCGAAAACTACATGAATTCAGGAGTCCTCCTCATCAATATCCCCAAATTCATCGCCACCAATCGAGAAAAAGAGCTTACCAACGTAAATGAGAAATATTGAGATGCTCTCACTCATTACGATCAGGATTATCTCAATCTGATTTTTAAGGATCACATCAAAATTGTAGAGTACCAAATCAATTGCCTGATTTATAGACCTTTTTTCTTGCCCTACAACTGGAGAAACGCTAGCATCCTCCACACCGTAAATAAACCATTTGCAAAGCCTCGTATCGTCCCCAAAGACATCGCAAAGCTCTACACGTCTTGCCTAGAAAAAACCAAGCGAAAAAATATCAAAAACGGACCAAGAGACAATATCGCGTTTCTCTATAGTCGAATTAGCTATCTTTGCATCTACTTCTGAGAAATATGATGAGACGATAAGGGAGCATTTTACGGAAATATCTTTGGACACAAAATCATCAGCTTCCCAAAAACAGTGAAACAACGAGTGAAAAAAGTCATGTAGCTTTGATGGCTTTGCAGTTAAAATGCCTCAAAATTTACCTCCATTCTCCCCATGAAATCCCCTCTTACCAAACTCTCCAACATTTGACCTGTCATCGCTGACAACCTCATAAAAATCTGAATTACCACCCCAGAAGAATTTCTTGCCAAAGATCCCTACGAAATCTTTTACCAACTAAAAAAGAAGGTTGACCCGACTCTTTGTCGCTGTGCTCTCGCTTCTATTGTAGGAGCTTCACAAGACGTAAAATGGAACACTCTCCACAAAACTTCTGCAAAAGAATTTGAAAAGAGATATCCAACAGAAAAACGAAATACCAGCCGAAATGGCTGTTAAAATCAACTACAATCATCTGAAATCTTTTACAATTTTCCGAAATCTTCTATAATGACCTATGATAGCAAACATACAGAAATTTTAGACCCCAAAACCTGATACGATACCGTTGCCGACCAATACGGACAACATCACAAACATCTCAATTCTTTTTATAATCTCAACTTTCTCCGTTTTTTACCTAGGAAGCCAATTTTCGATATCATCGATCTGGGAGCAGGAGATGGGAGGATGTTTTATCAATTGAGGAACATCCCCCACGAAAAGTATATTGCTCTCGATATCTCCAAAGAAATGCTATCCCACCACCCCAAAGGAGCAAAACCTCTCGTAGCAAATTTAGAAGAAAAACTGCCTATAAAGGACGACTCCTTTGATATTGCGATCAGCTTTTTCACTACCGAACATATAGAAAACATTAGCAACTTTTTTGCTGAGGCCTATCGTATCTTAAGACCAGAAGGGAAACTGTTTATCTGACATTTTTTTCAGAGGAGAGAATTTGAGTGGACCGCAAAAAATAGAGACTTCAAAATCAAACAATTTAGACGTACTACGGAGGAATTAGAACAAGAAGCTGTTCAAGCTTTTTTTCAAACAGAAATCTATCCCTTATACGATAAAACTGACCACAACGGAGATTTACTGATTTGCACAAAATAAAAAATCTGAATCAAAAGAAAGCCTCACCATCTTAATCCGAAGACGGAAAGATAAGTAAGACTTTTTTAATAAGAAAGGAGTTTAAATACTATCTTCAGAGTCTTTCCAAGATCGCATAACTTTCAAAGCAGAATCCCAATCATTAAGAAAGCAGCCTTTCAAAGATGGGAGTACATCTTTCTCTGATAGTAATTTGCTATAAATAACGCCAGTTTCGTGTCCATCTTTGTTAGAAATAACTTCAAGATTATTCATTAATTGAAGATAGGAGATAAATTTCTCCATTACAGAATAAATAGATTGGTACTTCCCAATAGGAGAAGCGTCAATTTTTACTTTTACCCAAGAGCCGAGCTTATAAAAAGTAGGTGCATTCCCTTTTTCCTCATATTGGAATAGGATCTCCAATCGCATTGTAGGCAATGATTTACGTGGGAGGTATCCAGCAAAAGCATTTTCTATGTTCTCCGTTACTATGAATTCGGGGAATTCTTTTTTAACCACTTCCCACAATTCTTTACGATCAAATTTCTCATTTAATTTTACATCCAATTGTTTTTCCATACCTTTTATTTTTTAAAGATTATTACTATTTGTTTTATAGCTAGATACTATACATATGATATTAAAAGTCAAGAATAAATAGACTTGACTTTAGTTAGTTATTAATTACAATAGTTAAAAATATAAATAAAATTTTAAAGAAATGAAAAAAAACAAATCAATTATTGTTGCCTTAGCAGGCAACATCGCAATCACTGTAATAAAAGCTTTTGCAGCAGCCTTTTCTGGATCTGCTTCATTAGTTTCTGAGGCGATTCATTCAGGAGCTGACAGTGGAAATCAGATTGTCCTACTGTGGGGAAAAAAACAAGGGAGAAAGAAACCTGATGCCAAACACCAATTCGGATATGCAAGAGCGACGTTCTTTGCCTCATTCTGTGTGGCAGCATTATTGTTCTTTGTCGGAGGTGCTTATTCACTCATGGAAGCGATTGAAAAAATCTTCCATATTCTGAATAACACAGGAGAACATCTCCTCAACATGAACGTACTTTTGTGGGCAGCGGGCATACTAGTGATATCAATTATCATTGAATCATTCTCACTATGGACAGCCTTTAAAGAAGTAAAAGAAGAGCAAGAAAAAAACGGAGTATCTCAAAGCTTGATCAAGTTCTACAAAGAAACGAGAAACTCTTCTCTGATCGTAATTATCACAGAAGACTTAACGGCACTCTTGGGACTTGGATTGGCATTAATCGGTGTAGTACTTACCCTGATCACAGACAACCCCCTATGGGATGCGATCAGTGGTGCCGCTATTGGAGTGCTCTTGATTGTAGCTGCCTTTATCTTGGGAAAAGAAATTGCTTCACTAATTATCGGAGAAGCTCTACCAGAAAAGAAAGTTCAAGGAATTAGAAACATTCTTGAATTAAGGCCTTCTGTAAATCAATACAGAATTAAAACTGTAGCTCTCGGGGAAGAATGTGTTTTGATTGAAGTAGACGTAGTAATTCAAAGAGGCCTCTATACAGAAGATATCACCAATATCATCTATGAGATGAAACAAGAGATTAAAAGCCTCTGGAAAGACGACACCATACACGTAAGTACGTGTATAGAGCCAGTAGGAGAAATCAGCTAAAACTTTTCTAAAAGGTGGGGATTCTCACCTTTTTGCATATCCTGCATTTTCACACAACGATTAAAGATTGATATTAAGGTAACATTATTTATACTCCAAAAAGAAAAATCAGCTTTATTTTTATCTTCTTTAGCTATGCTTTCTCCTTATCAATTTATCCTCTGTTCTGCATTTGCCAGAGTAAAAGAAAAACTTGTGAAACAGACTATCATCACTCCTTGAAACTTTAAAGTCATGGTAATCTCCAATGCTGCAGATTTTCTTTTTCTAATTCCTCTTGAAAAATCCCAAAAAACCAACACACTAATATATTAGCTTAGTACCAAAAATTTATCCTATAAAAATCTGAATGACTGACTACGGACAACTCGCTTTACAAGCACACCTTCAATACAAAGGGAAACTCGAAACTCACTCAAAAGTCCCTCTCACAACCGCGGAGGACTTATCCACCTTTTACTCACCTGGCGTAGCTGCACCCTGCTTGGAAATAGAGAAAAACCCAGCTTCCGTCTATGACCTCACCCGAAAATCCAATACCATCGCCATCGTCAGCGACGGAAGTGCCGTGCTCGGACTGGGAAATATCGGAGGGCTCGCCGGACTTCCCGTAATGGAAGGAAAAGCAATCCTCTTCAAAGAATTCGGCGATGTGGACGCGATACCGATCGTACTTTCCACCCAAGACCCCGACGAAGTCATCAAAGCCGTGGAAGCCATTGCTCCAACTTTTGGAGGAATTAATTTGGAAGATATTTCTGCTCCTAACTGTTTTTACATCGAAACCGAACTCAAAAAAAGGCTGAATATCCCCGTATTTCACGACGACCAACACGGGACAGCGATTGTCGTCCTCGCAGGATTGATTAATGCACTAAAATTAAGACAAGAAAAACAAACATCACAAAATACCGTAGGGATAGGGCTTGCCCCTATCCGATCAAAAAATACCCCTATCCGATCAAAACAGAAAATCGTGATTTCCGGTGCGGGAGCAGCAGCGATCGCCATCGGAAAACTCCTTCATCAAGCAGGAGCGACGAATATCATTTTTACCGACTCCAAAGGTGTAATCTCGTCTCAAAGGTCAGACTTAAATCCTTTCAAAAAAGAGGTCTTACCGTTCAATCTTCACGATGTCGCGGGAACTTTGCAAGACGCTCTTCAAGGAGCAGATATTTTTATCGGTGTCAGCAAGGGAAACCTTTTGAAAGCTGAGGATATTCATAGCATGGCTACCGATCCTATTATCTTTGCTCTTGCCAATCCTACTCCCGAAATTATGCCTGACGAAGCGAAATCCGCGGGGGCATTTATCATCGCTACGGGACGTTCAGATTTCCCTAATCAGGTGAATAATGTCTTGGCTTTCCCAGGAATCTTCAGAGGTGCATTAGATGCAAGATTGCCACAAATTACTGATGCCCATAAAGTCGCCGCAGCTGAAGCATTGGCGAGCTACATTCAGAGCCCTAATGTGGACCATATTTTGCCGTCTGCGTTAGATAAAGGTGTAGCAAAAGTTATCGCCGAGGCAGTTATGAAGCACTAATAAATTCAGAAAACGTCATCCCCTTTTCCCATAATTCCTTGGCTAACTTACTACCCAAATACCTCCAATGTCGAGGCTCTACCGCGTACCCATCCACCAATTTCCCTTTTTGATAACTTTGATGGAATCCCCAGTTCCATGCATTCTCCACTAACCAATCATATTCAGCTTGATACTTCGCTAAAAATTTTTCCTCATTACTCGCCTCCCACAAATCCACCACTAATCCCAATTGATGTTCTGACTCTCCTTCTCTCGCACAGTACCCACTCTGCTTACAGTTTTCTGCAATCTGATTTTTCTGATACATATAACTCCTATAGGCACTCATTACCACCAGAGGTTTTTTAAACACTTCATAAAAAGCTAAAGAAAGCTGACTCAATTGTTCACTCGCCTCCTGCCTCAAACTGCGAGTTCCTTGAATAGTTAGAGACTTAGTCGAAACCAAAGGAACTAAATCAGGGGGCTCATAAGAAAGATTTTTAAAAGGCTGACCCACCGAAACAAATTTCTGCAAATCATCATCTGAAAGATCAGCATAATCTATTTTTTCTTCCACATTTTTCTCTAGATTCACAACTTCAGAGATAGGAACAAGGTTCATTTCGGACAAAACAGAAGAATCACCAGAAGAGGAAACATCCCTATTCCCACATCCAGTCAAGAGAAAACAGACTCCCACCAAACAAATGCTACGCCACATGATTTTTTACGACAAAAAATAAAACTCTCTTTAGCTATTTCTCGACAAAAAAGCAACTTTCACCGCCTCAAAATCCTGAATCTCCACAAAGTGTCAAAAATCTATTGAAATAACAAAGAAAAAGAATATAAACAAGGTACTTTATTTCTCTCCCTTTTTGCTATGTCCCTTACGTTCGATGAAAAAGCTCTCCAAGCCCTCTATATCATGGAGAAAACCAACGATAATCTCTTCCTCACTGGGAAAGCTTGAACGGGAAAATCCACTCTCCTACGCTCCTTTATCGCCAATACCACCAAAAATATCGCAGTCCTCGCTCCCACAGGCGTCGCTGCCTTGAATATTGAAGGAAGTACCATCCATTCTTTTTTCAAAATTCCGCCAACCATCACCGAAAAAAATGTAAAAAAAGCTGCAACCTGAATGATTGATGACCCAAAATTCACCGAGCTCGATGCAATCGTAATTGATGAAATTTCTATGGTGAGAGCAGACTTATTTGACTGTGTGAATCTCTATATGCAAACCGTTTGCCAAAATAAGAAACCCTTTGGTGGAAAACAAATGATTATGATCGGGGATTTATATCAGCTTCCACCAGTAGTAACAAGCACGGAAAAGAGATTTTTCGAAGACCAATATGCCAGTCCTTATTTTTTTTCGAGTAAAGTAGTGACAAAAGAAAAATTCTCATTCACCTTCCACGAATTGGACACGGTCTACCGCCAAAAGGATCAGAATTTTTTGAAGCTGTTGAATGGGATTAGAACAAAAAATCTGACCGACCCCATGTTGAACCTCCTCAATGAGCAGGTAGTGGACGAAGGAGACCGAGAAATCGCACCTGGAGAAATGTATCTAGCAGGCAGAAATGATAAGGTCAACGAAATCAACGAAATCATGCTAGGGAAACTGACAGGGAAAATCATGAACTTTAAAGCAAAAGCTCGTGGAGCTATGAAAGAAAGTGCCTATCCTACAGATGAGAATTTACGTCTAAAAATCTGAGCACAAGTAATGTTTGTCGTAAATGAAAGTACTGGCAGACGAGTCAATGGGACATTAGGGACCGTAGTGAGATTTGAGAAAACCGAAGAAGGTCTTTTTTCTGATTGAAAGGAGACTGATAAAGTGCAAATAAAGCCAAAAAAGAAGAAAGAAAAAGCTAATAAACGACAAATCATTGTGCAAATCTTCGGCGGAGAAGAAGTAGAAGTCTCTCCCTACACCCGAAGAGTCAGCCAATATACCTATAATCCTGAAAAAAGAAAATTGGACGCAGAAACCATTGGCTCTTTCACACAAATGCCACTCAAACTTGCACGAGCATGCACCATCCACAAATCGCAAGGGAAGACGTTTGAGAAAGTAGTCATCGATCTGAAGTGAGGGAGCTTCGCCCATGGACAGACCTATGTTGCCCTGAGTAGATGTAAAAGTCTAAAAGGATTAAAGCTGATCGCTCCCTTGGAGAAGCATCATATTTTATTGGATTGGCAGATTGTAGAATTTTTCACGCAATATCAAAATCAACAAAACAAAGAAGAAATAGAGACTATGGATATTACCACCCTTTTAAAAAGAGCTATAAAGCAGAAACAAAACCTGGAAATAGTCTATCTCAGATCTGAAGATCAAAAAAGTAAAAGAATCATCACCCCAAAGAAAGTTGGAACCATGGAATATCAAGGGAAAGAATTTGAGGGACTTGAAGCATTCTGCCACTCTATGCAAGAGATAAGAGTGTTTAGCGTGAGGAAGATTTTAAGTGTAGAGGTAGTGGAATAGAGAGAATTATAGAAAGATAGTTTGCTCAATAACCTGTGGAAAGAGGGCGACAGATTGATCATTGGAATTGAAGAGAAAAGGCTGAACGTCACGTTGAAGAGCAGAAAAATCGATCTCGGTTAGTCTGATTTTTATTTTCTCCTTTAATTCCATTGCATTGGTAAGGTGAAAAAGCTGATCACACACGTTCCAATCTGGTTGAGCTCACAAACTCAGTAAGTACACAATATCAAAAAGATCCCTTCCCTTCACTCTCTCAAAGAAGGCAGAAAGTTTCATACTTAGGAGGACGTTTTGGGCAGCAATTTTGTAAGGAGAGATAATTCCAAATTGTTGTAAAACTTTTACTTCCGGTTGATACTCTATTCCTTGTGCTACGGTATCAATTTTTATCGTCAGTTTCTCTGTAGCCATACTCGCCAACTCATTATCAAACAAGAGCTGGGGAATTTTAATAATACAATGAAAGGCTCCCTTATAGATATGACGAATTTCCACTTCATAGCCTTCTCCTAGAAGGTCTTGTTTCACTTTCTCAGTGATCACTTCAAATTCTTCTGGAGTCAGTCCCCAATTATCAAAATCTAAATCTTCGGAAAATCTCTGGGAACCATACCCAATTCTCAAGGAAGTCCCTCAGATAAAGCAGAGTTTCGCGGAAGTGGAATGAGAAAAGATACTTGCTAGCATTTTATATTGCAAATATTCTCTTAAAATAGCTTTAGGAAAAGTGTGTAATTTCGGTGGAAACTGGGACATAATATCGGATAAACGAAGCATTAGGAAGTGGCAAAAGAAATAAAAAGCCTGATGCTGTTTGAAAGCCTGGATACCTTGAAGGTATCAGCACAGGTTTGCAGTTTCTCTGGAGTAGTTAGTTCTCGTAGATGGTCAGTATCAATTCTGAGTTCTGAGAAGTCCTGCTCTTTGAGATGAGGCTTGAGATAAAAGAAATCACAGACAGCTTTTTCTACCTGTGCTAAGAGATATTGTCTTTTAGCTCTTTCATCGGTAATAAGGCTATATCCTCGGAAGAGGGAAGGCTTGAGATGATAATAGTAAAATGTCCCTACATCGCCGGATAAGGTTTGTGTTTTCTTGGTCGTGCAAGCAGTCGTAAGATAGACTCCTTCAGGGATAAGATCATAGTGCCTCAGAGCTGATTCCATACTAATATAACTGGGCTGAAAGATCTGATTGGAACAACGATAAAGCTCAATTTCATCTGTTGGCTGGGAAGCGAGAATGTATCGTCCTCTTGTGATACGCTTAATGAAACCTTGCTTATGTCGACGGACGAGATTAGAACATAAAAACTTTGGCTCATAGAGTTGTAGTTGGGGAAGAGAAAAAACTCCTCCTATATTTTGTGAAATTATTTCCAATTCACGTAAATTCATTTCTTAAAGTAATAAATAAATAGTACTACAAGAAATATAATAAGGTTTTTTTTTAGAAATGCAAGAAAATTAGGTGTTTTATTTCTTCAAGTCATAGAATAGTATAATTATAAGAAATAAAATAGTATAAAAGCACAAGAGTCGCCGTGAAGAGAGCAATAATGGAGAATATCAAGGGAAAGAATTTGAGGGACTTGAAGCGTTCCGCCACTCTATGCAAGAGATGAGAGTGTTTAGCGTGAAGAAGATTTTAAGTGTAGAGGTAGTTGGGAAAATAGAAAACAATCCTAAACATTTAATGTTTCTGTAAGATCACTACTTCCTTTTTTTTTAATTTTATCAAAGTAATCATGACAATCATTCAATAAATGACTCTCATTATACTGTTGCATAAGAGTATACGAAAAAATTTCCTTAATTTCAGCCTCATCGGTAATTTCCTCAGCCTGTTCTACTACAACATAATAATTAACGGACTTTCGTTCAGCATCTTTTGCATTATAATATACTGCTGTTTTGAGTTGATCGTCATAAATAACAGGATCATTTCACCAAACATAGTAATGAAGAGAGATTGTTGAGATTTCGTGCATATTCAAAGTCATTGTTAAAGGGGATAGAAGATAAAATTAATTATATATCAAATGAGTTTTTATTTCATATTGTTTCATATGATATTCACCATTCACTACCTGAATTGCCTCAAGCTTATTTATTAATGTTTGCAAATCAACATTTAATTCGCTTAAATTTTCATTGTTATTAATGCTCGCCATTGTTTCCGCATCAAAACAACGAGCTATCTCATAAAACATATGATTACTGATATCTTTATTAAAATAACCAATTTCTAACGATAAAGATTTATCAGCTAAACCATTAGCTTGAAGTAAAAATACTAATTTTACCTCAGCTTCTGTGAAGAGATTTGAAAGATTACGTTGTTTAATAGTATGAGAAGCAACATTTTCAAAAGAAATCTCAACATCATCTGGTAACTTTGTTAGTCCATCTTGAGCATGGTACATATGTTCTGTAGATAGCTTCAACTCTGCAATCGTCCCATCCGACATTTTAATATTCATCAAGATCTCTCAGGTCTTCGGATCAGCTAAACGATTTTTTAGTTTTACAATAGACATACCATGTTGTTGCAAGAAAAATGGCAACTGATCATAAGCCATAATCAGATCTGGAAGGGTCTCAAAAGTAAGTGTAGAACGAAGTACATCTAAACAGTTTTCTACATCACCTTTATAATCTTTCTCTATTTTCGAACCAATTCTCTCTTCTTTTTTAATGATATTTTTTTCTAATCCAGCCCTTTTTCATTTTGTAAGTGATCCTATCTCATCCACTGCATTAATAAACCTATCTTCATATACGGTTGCCTTCTCAACCAAATTTTTTATTTGTTCTTTTTGTGTCTTCCCTTCAAGTTTTGGTTGTTTCAGAGTTTTATTATTGATTTCTACAATATCTTTTATAGAAGAACGCTCCTCTATCGCATCCAAATGCTCTGTTATATGTCTAAATTTCCCGTTTTTTTTACCGATAACAGAGACAGCATTTTTACCGGATACATTTCCTCTTTTTCCATAGCTATAATCATTATCAATAATTTCCACTCCACCATATTTTTGAGAAAATCCATCTCCTCCATCATGTCCATGAGTAATATAATTGATTCCTTGCTTATTGAGTTGAGTATATAAAGATTCATTAGTAGACATACCATTTTTTTCTAGTGTTCCTCAACGATCTATAGGATTTCTACTATTCCCTGTATCTAAAAATAAATCTGAAATTCCATTAAATTCCTTCATTTCTTGTGTTGTAAGTGTTTTTCACTCTATTAACATCTGTTTTAGGTATCACTGATATTTACTATTGATAAGTCCAATTCTCTGTTGCAAGGAACCTCATCCTTCTATTAAAAATCTTAGAATTCCATCAGTAGGGTTTGTATGAAGAATTAAAGCATCATTTATTTGAGAAACCACTTTCATATTACAAATCTCTTCTAAAATTATTTTTCATTCTACAGAAGTGCTCATATTCGACAATACTTTTCATGGATTAGATTTTAACATATGTCGTGCATAGAGTTGTTTTGCTGTATTGATATATTTTTGTCTTTCTGAAGAAGAAATAGAAGAATCTAATAATTTATTTTTCCATTCTGCAATATTTTTTGTATTTCTCAATCCCCATTCTCTTGGCTCATTCCTCAAAATTGCATCAAAAACTACTATTGCATCTGGAAAATTACCAGAAACATCAATGAAGTCATACAATTCTAACATTCACTTTCATTGTCGCCCCATACCATCTCCTGTCATTTCTATACCTTTTCAATGAACACCATTTCTTCCAGTTAAAAATGAAATCATAAAATCATCATGATTACCTACAATCACTTCAATATCTCCTCCATATTTTTGTACCTGTTTTCTAAGTTCATGAATTTTCAATAGTATCTCTAAACCCTCAGTTCATCTATCTGCAATAATATCTCACTGAAAGACTACTTTTTTATTACCCCCTATCCAATTCCCATTTTCATCAATCAATTTTGCACTTTTCAAGTTTCCTTCCAAAGCTATCATTTCTCCATGCAAATCTCCAATCGCTACCACGTCAGAGCTTCTCTTCACCTTTTCAATAGATTGTTTGGAAGTATTTGCTTCATGGAGTCCATTTGGATTTCTTTTTGGAATTTTGATTTCTAGTTCAGGATTTTCATTACTTTCTCTAGCTGAATCGTACTTCTTCTTTCCTATATCTTTATTTTCCTTTTTGATCGTCTTCCCCTTATCAGTGATTTCATGGCTCACTTTTTTGCTCAAAATTTTTGCTAAATCCGGTCTATACACATCATACTCCGTAAATGCTTTTTCAAATTGTTCATGAGTCATACGAATTGGTTTAGAAGTATCATGAGGATTAAGGACCTCATAGAAATCTGCTCATCTTTTAGTTAGAGCATAAGCATGTCCTGGTTGTAATAAAATTCCATCAATAAGATAATAAGGTTCTCCTGATTCCGTTTTCAGTACCTCTATTCCTCTACTTTCTAATTTTGAAATGTCACTATGTACAGAAATCATACTATCGGCAGGAAGCTTTAAGATTTCACGGCTATTTAAAGGTTTTATATCAAAAGTAGAATAGGATCCTAACATATCTAATAACGCCAAAGTAGAAGTTCAGCCCTCCAACATTATCAACATATCACCAGTAATCCTAAAATCACCTGTTTTAGCAAATTCATCTATTACTGTTTTAATCAACTCAGATTCAGGACTTCAATCTTTAATAGGTCATTTATGACTAACATCTCTAGTCATTAAAACAGAATGTTTAATAAAAGCCATCTCCATAATTTGGAATCAAAGCTGAGTATCAGAAACCGCAGGGATTTTTCTTCCGTCAGGCAAAGTATGCGATGCTTCTAATTCAGCTTTAGAGATTTTAATAGTATAAGTTTTCCCATCTGCTAATGGCATTTCCATACTAAAGTGATTAGCATCAATTTTTTTCATTGAAGTTCTAATAAATGCTTCAAAAAAATCTGTATTTTTCAGTAGCGTATTAGCAGTATATTCATAACACAATCAGAGTTCTCATTGTTTTATCACAGTAGTTGTAGGGTCCTTACCAAAAAGTTCCTCAAAATCAGACTTTGATAGAGATTCATTCTCACGAATAAATTCATTTATCACTTCCTTTTTTTCAAACTGCAACCCCTCTTGTTCCTTTACTCTACGATTTAGCTCAGTGTCTAAATCATTTAACTCTCTCTCCTGTACTTTCACTCTAGACTCTAAAGGTTTCAATTTCCCAATACCTTCCACATAGGAAATCACTCGTTCACCCGTTGAAGTTTGAGTCAATTCTAGATTCTTTTTATACTTGGAAAGTTCTTGTAATTTTTGGAAAGAAAGTTCAGCCCTTGCCTTATCAACACCATATGTAATCCTTTGACTAGCTGGATTATCCAAAATCAATCTCTCTGCAAACTCAGTATCCAGAGTTTTAAGTGCATTAGCCTTATTTATGGGATTTTCCGTCAAATATTGCTGATACCTCTCATATAAGTCTGAATGAGAATCTTTTGCAAAGCTTTCATAATAACTCTCTCTGTTTTTAGCAATATCTTTTGCCTTACTTTCCACAGATTCCGGCATTTTTTGAGAAACAGCCTCTTGAGCTCTTTTAATATCCGTAATTTGATGATTAGTAAGATCTCTAGCTTGTTGTTTTTCTGCCACCTTTTCTCTCTGCACTTTCACTTTCCTTTCTTGAGACTTGAGTTGAGATTCTATCTCTATGACTCCTCTTTCTCCAGTTTTAGTATCTATTCGCTCAAATCAATGATCACTCCATTTAGTAAGCATCTTATTCACCATAGGTATTTTAAATGCCAACACCATCCCTAAAATCTGACTTGCCTCCATAGCCGTTGGCATATGAAATCCTCTCTCCATAACCATTTCTCCATTCTCATCTATGACAGGATTTCAACTTTCATCCAATAGAGGACTACCAAAAGTCAGATTCATAGCTTGTTCAGCTCCCAACATCGCCCCAAATTCAGCAGAAAGAGGCAATCATTTTGCAAGTCCCCATTTCACAGAATTTTTTAAACTAAACTCAAGAGGCTTTCCAGCTCTCAAGACACTACCAGGAGCATTAAAAGCATGCAATACCATCAAAAAAGCAGCCGTTTGAAGATTTTCTTGACTAAAAGGATTAGCATTATTTACTTCCATTCCATCAAAAGCTTCTTTCCCTGCTAAAACATTATGAGCCACACCATTTAACGCATTAAACATAGGAGCCTCTCGAAGGAGTAATTTAGATCCCTTAAGTACCGTTTTCTTCACGGCTTGTTTTCCAACTTCTTTTATTCATTGTTTGAGTCATTGCTCTGTCAAAGTTTGAGTCAGGTTTTTCAAAGATCATTTTATTGCCTGTTTCACTCACTGTTTTGCCATCTGTTTCGCTCATTGTTTCAGTAATTGTTTTGCTGCTTGTTTGGCTGCTATTTTCATCGCAGTTTTTACTCCAGCATGTGCCAAGGCTCTAGTAGCAAGAAATGCAGCTCATCATGCACCAAAAGTACAGAGAGACAATACCACAGTCACCACAACCGTTATAATAATTTCCACAATCATCGGTCCGAGCTCTGCTGAATTTTCATCACTTAAATTGAACCATCCTACTCCATACATATCCTCCAAAATATCAGCATTAGTCCCTTTCACTCCATTTCCTTTGTCTACAAAAGACCCAAGTAAATTTGCACGAACCAAACTACCAATACCTCTATACTTTGTCTCTTTTGGGTCTAAATTAGCCAATAAATTTTCTTTTACCATTTCAAACATTTCTGTAGACTCACTAGGATGCTCCACCAAATAGGTATAAGCTTGTAATTCTTGCAATTCTTTTTCTGTTTTATCCGTCTTTTGTTCCAACCTCAGTTTCTGCTCACTGATTTGAGTATGTACATGAGAATCTATATGCATATATATATCCTTTTGCTGTTTCATCTGAAGTTGCTTTTGATCAAGTTTATCTTTAATTTTAACACATTCCTTTGTCACATCTTCATTTCCTTTCCAATTGGTGGGAACTAATCCTTTTTCAATCAAATAATTGAGAATTTCTCCACCACTCGTGTTCAAATACAAACCATCTATCAACTTTTTTTTCTGAGTAATTGTATTCTCATTATCAGTATCCGTAATATCCAATTTTGTAGTCAGATTTTGAAAATATCTATTAAGATCCGTATTTTTAATTTCCAAATCAGTGCTATTTTGAGCAATTTCTTCCGCTAAAAATTTTGTATGTGTATTCCCGAAAACAGTAGTCCCTTGTCAGAGTTTTCTCATTCCTTTAATAATCGTATTTTTATCATGAGAGAAAATTTCAGAAAAAATCTGATCAGATCCACGGTTCCCAGTCGAAATATTTTCTGATTGAAATTTTCTCCATTTCGTCTTAAGTGGAGAAATAATATTTTTTTCCAATTCCTCTGCATTTGGAGTATGTCTCTCCAATGAACTAAGAGCATCACGCACAAATTTAAGCATTTCATTAAATTCTTTCTCATCATCATCCCAAGTCGTACCTTCTTTTTCTCTCATATTTTTAAGCATTTGTTGAAACAGGGTGAGAGAATACACAGTACTTTCCTTTTTTTGGGACAGAATCTCCTGCTCCTCAGCAGTAAGATCTTTTGTATCAGACAGACCACCCAAAAGATCACTCCTCTTGGTTAAATGATCATAATTATCCCATAGAGCATGAAATCTTGTCTCTAGATACGTTTTCAGCTCTCACTCATTACTATCTAACAGGCTATACAAGTCATGTCCTAATTCTTTATCATTTTCCCAGACTTTTTTATCTTTTTTTGCACTTTCACCCGTATGGATATTATTGTACATAAAATGTACTTCCATCAAACCACCAGAAAAATTCAGTTTACTAACTGCATCATGACGCAATTCATACCCATTTTGTTTAGCTCGAATAATCATTTCTCCGACTCTTTTATCTACTTTAGTAAGAAAATCTGGTAGTATGCCACGAGAATTAAGTTTAGAGCGAAGACTAGCTGGAACTTGAGTTTTAAGCTCTTGTATTTCGGTAGCAGTAATTTTTTTATTGAGCAGTTTATCGGTTCTTTCGCTAAGTTGTTCATCCATTTTTTGCTTTGCCTGCACACTCACCACTCCCTCGGGAATCAGTTTTACTCCCTCCCAAATCAAAGCCCTACTTGACAAGGGATTCCCATTAGAGTCTTTCAGCAAATACGTCCCCTTAGCATTATCATAAGAAATCCAACAGGTAGTAGTCCCTAGTTTAGCTTGCATATTAGCTTTTATGGTAGCATTACTACATGCTGAATAATCAATAAGATACTTTCTAGTAGTATCATTTTTAAAGAGCTTTCAAAGCACTTCCTGAATTGTCGGCTTATTAACCGCAGCAGTCAACAGAATTTCCCCTTTGGGAGAAGTTTTAAAAAATTCTGATCCTGCTTTTTTATTATGCTCTATATCTTGAGTTGCATAGGTAGCTCTATTGAGGGCCAGGCTTTCCAAGATAATTTTTTCTGCATCATCAATTTGATTTGCCAACATATTAATTAAATTTTTATTGTCCGTACAAAGTTTCAAGCTTGCCCAACCAGATAATTTTGAGATTCTGGTCCACTCTACATCAAAAGCTTTTTGTAAGTCTGTAAAGGGTCTCAATGCATGAGGACCAAAATTTTCTGACTTAGAAGATTTTATTTCTGTAATATACCCCTCTATCACTTTTTTTGCAGAACCATAAATTTCCTGATCATCTCTATATCACATCTTATCATCTTTTTTAAACTGTTCAGAGAGATCTTTATTGATAAGATCTGCATCTTTATTTTTATAAATGTCCGCCATACTATCTACGAAGAAAAAATTAAAAATTTGATTCTAATTGCTCTAAGTCTATGTTATCTTCTTGCTGTTTTAAGGATTCACGATACCCTAAGATCAGCTTATTAGCCTTTTGAATAAATGCTTGAGCCAGAATCTTTTTTTCAGTACGAGTTTCTACAAGAGTTTGTTCTAACACTGCTCGCATTTTCTCCCTCTTTCCCTCATCTTTTTCTCCAATAAAATCAAAGAACAATCTCAATCCTCCTTCATCTAATTGATCTACAAAAGAAAGGTCTTCTCCTGGCAAATATTCTGCTCAAAGTTGATGAAGAAGGATTTGCATCTCTGATATAGTAATGTCAATAGGCAGGTTCATACCAATATACAATAAACTAAAAATTCTTTTTCAGAATATGGTAATTATATCCCCCAACCCTAAAATTTGCAAAGAAATCAACAAACTCCTTCAAAAAAGACCCCATTTTCACCACCAATATACAATAATTAATACATAATAAGCATCAGTTCGTCAAAATTCTCTTGATTTTTCAAAATAAAACCCTATCAAATAATCAGTTTTATTTTGACAATAAAAATGAATAAAGACATACACTACAAAACACTCCTCTATTCCCTAGATGAAAAACTACCCCTCAGCCAATTAAAAAAAGAAACAAAATCTGATCCAGAAAAAACGCCAACCCCAACAGCCATTGCACAGCTCACAGAGCGGATGGAAAACCACCACATCACAGGAATTACTGCAGAGATGCCCAATTACCCTGAGAAATTTTCCCAAACAAAATCTTCTCCTTATCTTTTCTACGCCATGGGCAACCTCTCCTTACTCCAAAGAAAAATTCTAGGAATCGTTGGTCCCAGAGAAATGTCTCCCTACGCCGACCAAATCATGGAAGCCTTTTTTCAGCAAACAAAAAATGCTGATATCGTCACCGTTTCAGGACTAGCAAATGGAGTAGACCACAAATGCCACCAACTCTCCCTCCAATATCAGTTTCCTACCATCGCAATCCTCGGAGGAGGACTCAGACACTATTTGAAGAGCTACAAAAGAAACCTGATTCACAGCATCGTCGAAAATGGAGGGCTTGTCATTTCAGAGTTTAAGCTCGATTTTGTGCCCACTACACGAAGTTTTCCGCAGAGAAATAGACTCATCGCTGGACTCAGTGATCTCCTTTTTCTCCCCGAAGCTAGAGAAGGATCGGGTAGTCTAATCACTGCGGATTTCGCTCTCCAGATGAATAAAGAGATTTTCGTGGTTCCCAATCAGCTTTTTAGCCCTAATGGGAAAGGAAGTAATGCTCTGCTCAGTACAGGAAAAGTAAAAATGCTGAATAATTTCGATCAGATTTTACAACATTTCAAAAAAAAAGATGGGTCATCACACAATCCACAAATTGCAGAAGAGCGTTTTATAGAGAAAAATCTCTCCCCCACCGAGCAACAAGTCCTCCAACGAATAAAACAATTCCCCAACCAAGAACTCTCTCTCCGAAGCACAAAAGTCAGAAAAGAATTTGGAGAAATACTTTCTCAGCTCACCTTACTCGAAATGAAGGGGATCATCAAACAATCCAGCCCTGGATACTATGCAATAAAATAAATATTTCTTTGTCAAGGTGAAATTTCATTTAAGACTTGCAAAAAACTCACAGAATCATATATGCTAAGTATCTTTAGTTTTTTATATTTCTATACAAAACCATGAAAAAAACAACTTTCAAGGCATTTACGCTCGTGGAAATGCTTATCGTAATCGTGATCATCGGTATCTTGATTGCAGCACTTTTACCTAGACTTCAGGGAGCTCAAGGAATGGCGAGAGATACTGCTAGACAGACAGGACTTTCTCAGCTTCAATCAGCTATCGTAGCATACCAGTCTTTAAATGGTAAATGGCCCAACTCTACAGGTACTGACAGTCCAACCGTAGCACTCAACACTAACAATTTAAAATCATTAGTAACCAGTAGCATAATGTCAAGTCTTCCTAATGATCCAAACCTAGAAAATGACTTTTCTGGACTTCAAATAAGCATAACCGGATGAGGATTTGGGTATATAGTGCTAACTAAAAACTCTGTAAAAAAAGCTGGATTCGTTTTGATAGCAAAAACAGAAACTCCAGGAAAATCAAACCGAGTAATGTCGTGAACAACAACTTGTAATACTACCACTATCGCAACCAATAATGGATGTATTTCTAGTACAACAGATATGGTAAATATCTATCCTTGTAAAACAATAACATTAGGAAGTACTATTAAAACAGGTACTGGTAATGATCAAGCATGTACATATGTTACACCAGACCAACTCTTCTACATCGTAACCTACTAAGAAAACAAAATCACTTTCAGAAAATCTCTCGCCTACAGGCAAGAGATTTTTATATCTGTCAAAAATAATAATATTCTCTTGCAAATAGCCACAGAATAAATTCAGTATTTTGTGATTACGTTTCTTTGCACCAATAATAAACAACAATTGGAGAAAATTGTTAAAAAGACCATCGGAGGACTCTCAAAGAAGAATATGAAGAAGTCTAGAGGAATACTCCATGCGGCACAAGAACTTTAACCCTATATAGTAGTAAATGAAGAAATTAAACACTTTTTATAAAAGAAAAACCCCATACGCACGCTACCCTAGTGAGGGATCGAGACAGAGCTACTCCGTAACTCCTACGTATGAGGATTTACTTTCATCTCCAGTATACTCAAAAAAAATAAAAATGCAAGAGAAAATCAACAAAAAAATTTCTACAACAACTTCAACTCATAAAGCAACTTCTCATACTCCTGATAATTCTCTGGATACTGCCTCTTCAAAAAATCCTTGAGCAAATCAATCCACCCTCCAAAACCTTGCAACGACACAGCATCCGGCCTCTGCAACTGCTGCAATAAATCCTCAACATTCGTCTGCTGCTTTTTCAACTTCACATCAGAAAGCTGATGCTGGAGTTCTAGAGCGACAAAGGTATCCATCTTCTGATAGTTGAGCTCATCCACACGCAAGGATAATATCACATTTTTGAGATCAATCGCTGGCAAAAAATGATACCCAATTTCTTGTCATCAACCAAAATTCTTCTTAAATGCCTCTTTCAACACCTCGTGATGTCTTTGCACATCATCAGCCTCCAAAACTTTGGAAGTCGAATCAAACAATGAACTTGCCTGTTCCAAACAATCCATCGCAAAATAAAAATTACCCCCAAATTCATAGAAGCTCCGCTTTCCCTCACTCAGCTTCCACACTCCTTTCAACTGATTTTCCTCCAAAGGCGAAGTAGCCCACACACTTCCCGTACACAAATAATTTTTATAAGCAAAAGATTGATGTAAATGTCCAGAAATAAAATGAAGATCTCTATCCTCCAGCCACTGCGAACTTAAAGCCACATCACGAAACGAAAATTTTGACTTCTGCCCAGGAAACGCCACTCCATCAAAGTAATAGTGATGAATAAAAGTCAGATTAGGCTGATGATTTTTGAAATATTGTACCAATAAATGCAACTTAGCAGATAAAATTTGATTTTTATTTTCAGTCTGAATCTGCTCATGATAAAAATCATCTTGCAACTGTTCAATTCCCGAATACTCCCCCAAATTAACATCCAACATATAAGGAAGAAAACAAATCTGCTCCCCTTCTATCTCCGTCAAAGTAGGACTCGTGATGAAGTGCATTTTATCATAGATGTCATTCTGAGCATTAGCGAAGAATCCAGATAAGGTTTCAAACGCTTTCTTCGCCTCTTCAAAAACAAAACTCCCTCCCAATCGGTCATGATTCCCCGCCAAAATATAGAGCGATTTCCCCTGTTGATACAGCTCTAAAAACAGATCATATAGAGCCAACAAAGCCCCTCTATCATAACTAAAATGATACACAAAATCTCAAAGAAAAATCAGAGTTTTTTCTTCGGGTTGACTCGCAATAAAATCCCTGAGTGAAGTCAGAATTTTATCTTTATATTTTGAAGTGATATGAATATCTCCAATAACTAACATAACAAAAATATACACAAAAAAACCCTGAATGCAAAACAAAAAAAATAATAAAAAAGAACGTCACTTAATAAATAAGCAACGTCAATCGTCCCAAAAAGGACTTAATACCAACATCCTTTACTGAAGGAAGTTCCATATTTCGCTCAAGGCAATGGGATGGACACCCAAGGTATTCATTGATCCAGTACGACATAACAGCATAATCGTAAAGGATAAATAAAAGGCTTAACGCCTCCGCAGTTGATCTTCCAACCTCATTAGAGGGGGATGATTGATGACATCCTACACATCATCTCTGCATAAATGACCGCCTACTCTTATCAAAGTGTCATAGGAACACTCGCGAATCTGTTGAGGGATTTAACTCCTCAAGAGGGTGGGGACTCCACCAGGCGAAGCATCAAAGAAATTTTTTCTCTATGACGCTGATATAATATTACTCATTATTAAAAATAATGCAAATTTTTTCAGACTTTTTTTCATTATTAATTACCCTTACTCAATTCAGGATTAGGACCTGTCCTAAAAGGGAAATCTTCTGGAATCGTATACCCTTTGATCTTGGAAAGACATTTCAACACATTAGTCTGCCAGTTAATCGGACTAGAAGCATAAATTTTTCCATCTGCATTTCCATACCTAGAAAGCTGATTAATCGTATGATAATGCCCCAAATACGGATTATTCAACGTCAATGCGATCAATCTCGCACCATCATACGGCGATCCATAGGCAATCCTATCTCCACGATCATTATTCCCCACATTTCCAATATTATTACTCGTAGAAAGATAATTTCCCAACGTAGACTCTGCAAATCCTACACAAATTACCATATCTCTATCAATATTAGTACCTACTACCACACTATCTCGAAAATTTAAATCCCTGTAGATTCCTTTAGCATAAGCACTCAAAAAATTCTGACTTCTTTCCTCTACCGTATTCCCCTCAGCAAAGGTAAGATCACGGACATTGATAGGTCTCACCATATTATCATTTAAATACTTGAGTCTATATTCTTCTGGCAAAACAGATTGCCAATTGGTTACAACACTAAGATCCAACACCATCAATGGATCGATCGCTAATCCATGCTGATATACCCCAAAAGTCAGATTTTCTCCTTCTGAAACAAATCCCGCTCCACTCGTACCAGGTTCTCCTCCACTATATCCAATAATTTGCCCTCTGCTCACCATATCACCAGGTTTCACAATAATCTGGTTGAGATATTGATAGGTAGTCACAAACCCATTTTGATGAACGATCATCACTCGGCTAATACTATCCATATTATCAAACACATGATATACCACTCCATCTCTAGCAGCATACACAGGCGATCTTTGAGCAGCCTGAATCTGGATCGCTTGATGTTTAAATCCATTATCAATTTCAAACTGAGGATCATTATAATAACGCAAAATTTGCTCAATTGGATACACAGGCCGAGCAATAGGAGAGATAGTGTTTTCATTCTTTGCATCAGGCATTTCCGCTAATTTGGCAATTTTATCAGCAATACCATCCACAGATTTATAATTCTTTTTTACAATCTCATCCAAAAAAGTCTGAATAGAAAGGTAGACTTCCTTTTTACTGGCAAACACTTTATCAAACCTCTGAGCACTTGCTACTTGTTCATTTTTGTAAAGCTCAATAAAATTGAGCAAATATTGCTTTTTTTGCTGTAATTTTTCGATTTCTTCACGATAACTATTGAGGGTAGTTTGAGCCTGTTGCTTCAATTTTCCGAGCTTACTAAGTAGGATCACATTATTAGTCTCAGCAGTATCCGCTTGCTGTAAAAGCTCATTCAACTGTGCCGTCATCGCAGCAGTAATATCCGCTCCCACCAAAGTCTGACTAATATTTTCAGAATTTACCAAAAGTCTGAGATCATTCGTGTGCATATCAGCATCCTCATAAATTTCCAATTGCATTTTATAGAGCAAATTGAGGTACTCAGCCAAATACAGTTTCGCTACACCAGCAGAACTTCTCAAAGCATTGAGTTCATCCACTACATTTTGCATTTGCTTTTGGTAAGTCACAAGTTTAGAAGCAGACTGAGAAATCGTAGTCGTTGCCACATTAATACTATTGATTACCCTAACGATTTCATTTCTTGCCTGTCTGTATTTTTCATCCAAATTCGCATTTTTTGCCCTCTCAACCGCATCTAAATCAAAAAGCTCCTGCGTCACTTTATCCAATCAGCTTTTTAATTCATTCACTCCTTGGAGAGCAGTTGATAACGCATCAGTAGAAACCTCTGCATTTAAATTTTGTGCAAAAAGTGGAGAAATCGCAGGAGAAAAAAAGATCACGAAAGCTGAGCAATATGCAAAGAATTTTTTCATGAGAAAAGTTTCAGAGTAAAATAATCTCCCTAAGTATACGAAAAAGCTTTAAAAAGGCGAAGATTTCGAAGGGATTGATAGCATTTTCCTCTTACATTTTACAAAAAATGATGTAAAATGAAAGAGAATATTCAGTAAAAGCCATAGAGACCAATATCACGCCGAGCTTTCACCAGCCCCGACTGTAATTAAGCCCGAGAAAAGCAAACCAACCTTAAGCTTTGCCAGTGGGACCCACTTGTGGGATTCAGCAAAGCTTCGTATTCTCAACTTTCCTAGCAACACCTAGCTCAGGGGTACTCTCCACAGTACTGCGGAGTTGAATTTTCTTTCTCCTATTTCTTTGTTTCAAGAAAAAGAAATAGGGTCGCCGAAGGCAGTTCTATGTAAGAATCAGAGAAAACAGCAAAAAAATCCAAAACACTGACGAAAGCCAACATTTCAGATTTTCTACAAAATAAGATTATCCCTTAGAAGGGTAAGTCTGCATCATTAGAACTAGAACCTGAACCCAAAGATTCAATTTTCCAAGCTCCGATACTGTTGAACCATCTACCATCGTATTCTCTAGCTCTGTAGCTAAGAGAAACTCTTACTGAATCTCCTTCTTTGTAAGATTTAATCAAATCAGTCTTGTCTCCAAGTAGATCAATCATCAAAGAGTTTTTGAATTCTCTTTCAGAATTCTCTTCGATAACGAAACTAATTTTTGGAAGCTGTTTCTGTCCAACAGTAGTTTCTTCAGAGATAAAAAGGATTTTTCCTTCGATTGTCATGTTGTATAATATTTATAAAAATAAATGCTTACTCTTCTTTTACGGTTTTACTTCTCTTTTGCAAGGGAAAATTTGTCTGACAAAAAGCAAGATTACGGCGATTGTCAAAAATACATCAGCAAAATTAAATACAGGAAAACTTCCCAGAGCAATAAAATCCCTCACCCCTCCCAAAAATATTCTATCAAGTAGATTTCCCAACGTTCAAGCAATAAAAAGACTGAATTCTCCTAGCGTTAAGTATTTTCTCGAAAAAAGATACCCAAAAAGAACCACACAAATCAACGAAATAGCGAGAGTAATCATCATCGGTATACCAATCCCTCGAGAAATCCCAGTATTAAAGAGTGGCTCCAAAAAAGGAAGATTCGCCCAGATTTCTTGGGTATAGAAAAAATATTTAGAAAGCTGATCCAACCCTAGCAGCAAAAACACAAAAAGAAAAGAGAAAAAGCACGTTTTTTTCATCATACATAAATGATACTAATATGAAGAGTAAAATCAAATTCAATTATTCATCCAAAATCCTCAAGATTTGATCTAACGCCTCACTCTGAAGAGTATTCCCATATTCTCTTTGGTAGACTACCTCATTAGTCCTCGTGGCCGTAATTTGTTGCAGTTTTCTATTAGAAATAAGTTTATCTGGTTCAGGATAGGCATTCAGCCAATTAATATGCTCTTGAAGTTCTTGAGTGCTTGGATTACCATTGAGTGTTTTAGCTCCTTTTAATCGATTGAGATAGGTTTGCAAACCTTGTGAAGTGTAGCCACCATCAAAACTAGGAATTCCTTCCAATCGATCAATATAGGATGTCTCCCAACTTCTACAATACAATTGCTGATACGTTCCTTCTAAGGTTCCAACCGTACAGGTCCTAAGTTGTACTTCACACGGAGCATCAGTAAACCCATTTTTATGCTTGTAGGCTTTCACAAACTGCCCATGTTTCACCGTTTCTCCTCGGGGAGCAATACAATCAGGATACGGTCTGCTGGTTTGTTCTACCTCTTTTGCAGGAGGAGTCAGAGGATCTTTGGAGCCCTTTTGGATAGTCTCAGGAGGATTTGGAATATTCAAGATTTCATCAATTCCACTTTGTGCTTTTCCAGACGAAACATTTTCTGCAGTATTCCCTGGAGTAGGAGTAGGCTGAATTAATGCTGGTTTTTGAGGGGTGTTATAACTAACAAATTGCTCCTGAAAGTAGGAATATTTGGTATTTACTGCACAAGCCTGTTGCCCAAAAGAACCCGAAAGTTTTCCATCAAAACAGACTCTTCTTTGGATTTTGCAGGTATCTGGAGTATTCAAGTCCTGTTTGTAGGCTAAAACGCTTTCTCCATGCAGAAGTTGATAACTCCAAGGAGTATCACATCTCTTATAATCATCAATAATATGAATCCCCGGACGATCTGCCTCATTTTGACCAACCGTTGAACCCGTCTCTATTGCCAATAAAGAGAGTGAGCCTTTCTCCGAATAAGGGAAAGTACTAGCTTTTGGCAAATCAACCTCTTCTTCTTTCATCTCTTCCTTTGCTGGAATAGCTGGCGGTAAGGTAGTAATAGCACCAGACTCAGCAGGAAGAGTAGATAAAGGATCTTTCACCTCAGGAATTTCAATAGTAGGAGCATCCTCGATATTTCCTGTAGTCACTTCTACTCCCTCAAAAAGATATTCCCAAGATTGAGGAGCACCATGTTCACCTTGATTTCCAAAAATATTATACTCATTTCCCTCTCCATCATAAAAAAGATAAGCAAGCTGATGAGGTTCAACCGTTTCTCCAACGAGCAGAGATTGATTACTTTCAGGCTCCAAATTACAAACCACTACTCCAAAAAAGAACACAATTAATCCATAAATTCCACATCTTGTCCACATTCCTAAAGCAAAATGCTCAGACTTTTTTCTAATATGAAATTTATATTTTCCCAAAAACTTCTGGGAAAAGGACAATTTTTTCTTGGATTTGGAGAGAAGTTTTTTCATGACTGATCAACTAAAAGGTAAAGCTTATTCTAGTATATTCGAGAATTTTTTAAAAGCAAATTTTTTGGGGGATTTTTATTGCAAAAAGAAATCGATTTTTTATACTCCAGTCAGTAGTAAAAATTTTACTCTCTATCTTTTTCCATGTACAAACTTTCTTATTCTCCCAACCTTAAAGGAGAAGTAGCTATCTCAGGTAGCAAAAACGCTTCTCTCCCCATCGTCTCTGCAAATTACCTCATCAACAACGCAGTGAAACTCCACAACAAACCCCATATTAGCGACATCAACAACCTAGAAGCCCTCGCAGAAACCGCACTAGCAACCTCTAAAAATTACTTCGACCTCACTAATGATCTCGCAAAAAAATTCCGTGCCTCTATTCTCCTCATTCCTCTAGGATTGATCAAATACGGAGAAGTACGCTTCGTAGGCTCTGGAGGATGTAATATCGGGAAAAGACCTCTGGACACTTTCGAAGACGCCTTGGTAAAGGCAGGAGTTTCGATTTCCTACGAAGGCGAATACAAAATTTTTAAAACCACTAGCATGCCAAAAAGAAATATCATGCTTCAAGAATTTTCTGTCACCGCAGTGGAAGCACTAATCACCTACCTGGCTTTTCTCCCCGGTTTAGACTATGAAGTGAATATTTACCAAGTGGCCACCGAGCCTCATGTAAAAAATCTTATTGAATTCCTCAATAACGCTGGAGCTGACCTCACCTTAGGGATCGACCATACTATCACCATAAAACCTGTAACCCACAAAGAAATAAAAAATCCTGAATTCACCATTGTGAGCGACTACATCGAAGCAGGAACCTACTTTGCCATCGGAGCAGGTGCCGACAATAGTGAATTGACCATTAGCAATATGAATGTAGATGACCTCTCTGCCATGTACAGTATAGCCGACAAGATCGGTATCAATTTCCGCATTCTCGACAAGCACACCATCAAAGTAGACTCATTCAATAAAGAAAATTACAAAGCTGTAAAAAAATTAGAAGTCAGAATCTTTCCTGGGTTTCCCAGTGATCTCCAGTCTATCTTCGGATGTCTCCTCACCCAGTGTCATGGGATTTCTAAAATTTTTGAGACCCTCTACGAGGGGCGTTTTGGCTACCTCACCGAGCTTGAAAACCTTGGAGCAAAAATAGAAATCCTGAATCCTCATCAAGCCTTAGTCCTCGGTCATACTCCTTTAAAAGGAGGCTATGTTTCTTCCACAGACCTCAGAGGCGGAAGTGCAATGGTTCTCGCAGGAATCATGGCAGAAGGAACGACCTTTATCACCAATGAAGCGATTATCGAGAGAGGATATGATAATATCATCAAAAAGTTATCCACTATTGGTGTGGATATTTCTCAGGTCAACAGGGAAGAATAAAAATTAAATATGATACTCGGTAGAGACAGACCCCTGGATCTGCTCTAATAACCTTAAAACAATACAACAAATCCATAAATATCACATTCACATACAACATCAAATTCACCGTAGGGGCAGACCTACGTGTCTGCCCTAAAACACGAACACATTGAACGAAAACATCGGTTCGCCCCTACAACTGATACATTGGACGAACATACATCATCTGCCCGCATACCAACGAACCGTGAAAAGCAATCCATACAAAAAAAGCTGAACTGCAAATAACAATTCAGCCTTTTAATTTTAATAAACCTTTAACCATCAATGAAATCTTCTAACTCCTTGACTTCTTTTTCTAACGTTTCTTGTTCCTCTTTAGCATTGGATTGAGCAGTTTCCGCTTGCTTCTTTCTCTCCTCCTTTTTTCTAATATGGAGCTTTGCGAGTTCTTTTAGTTCCTCTTCGCTAGGTTCATAATTTTTGCTAATTTTAATAACAAATTTTTGACCACGAGAAGATAATTTTTTCCCTTGTTCAAGATTGTCCAACCGATTAATCATTGGAGAAACTGTGAAAAGAAAGATAAGAAACCAAATCGCTATCATACCTATCATCACATCTAACCTCTTTAAAACCATTGTAGGAAGGACAAAGCCAATGCGATCAGTTATGATAATGCAAATAGGAACAATTACAAAACCCAACCATATTCCAAGCATCCAACAGGAATAACGGACAATCCTTTTACTTAGTTTCTCACTCTGATACTTTCTCGTTGCCTCTTCTATGAGAACGTTTTTTAGTTCTGTTTTCATTTTAACCTCCTTTTAATTTTATTTATTAATATTGTTTTTATTTTACGACGATAGTATACACATATGATATATAAAAGTCAATAATTAACATAATTATTCTGCTGTCGAATTTCATCGGCAAAATATTGCAATATCGAGAAAAAAACATATAATAATCAGACTTTAAAACTTTTTTTTACCTTTCAAATTTCTCTATGGAACTTCTCGACCTCCTCATTAAAAATAGCTTTTCCGAAAAAGAAGCGAAAATTTATCTTGCTTGTCTCCAACTCAAAATCGCGAATGCCAGCACCATTGCTAGATTTTCTGGAGAAAAAAGGTCTACCACTTATAGTATTCTTAAGGAACTGCAAAAGAAAGGAGTGATTAACGAGATAGACAAGAACAAAATCGCTTCGTATAGTGCCGTCCCTCCTGAAACTATCGTGAAAAAACTCGAAACTCAGGTTGCTGACTTCAAGGAATTATTGCCTGCCTTTTCGGCTTTTACAGAAAAATTTGGCATTGCTCCCAAAGTACAATTTTTTGAAGGTTCTGAGGGGTTGCTGGAGATTTACAATGATACCATTTCCTCGCAAGTAGAGATTTGTGTCTTGATTGGGACAGCCTCCTACCCAAAATACGCAAATGAGTATCTGAACTCCGTTTTTCTTCCTCAAAAACTTAAAAATCAGATTTTTTCTAGAGTTATTCTCTCCGATAGTGAACAAAATAGAACATCTTTCAAAAAACTTGCTCCAAAATTTAAAAAGCTGAATAGAAACTGGAAAATCGTGAATGGACTAACGTTCCCTGAAAATATTATGATTAATATGTATGGTCCTAATAAGGTTCTGATTGCCGTATTGACGGAGAAAGAGAGCTTTGGACTCATTATTTCCAGCTATTATCTCTACGAAACTTTACTCGGCGTTTTCAACTTTCTATGGAAGTAGGAGGGATGAAAACTAGATTTGGCTCCAAACAATCCTTTTTTCTCCATCAATATCTTTAAATTCTTTCGCCTGCACTCTGATCTTATCTCCGACATTATAGTACTTTTTCCAATCAATACCGTCTCCGAGCGGAGCAACTCGATTTTTGTGAAGCAATCCCTCCACCCCTTTCACCGTCACAAAAATTCCATAATTATACATTAATTTCACATATCCATCATAGGTCTCACCAAGTTTAATATCATTCACAGAAAATCCTGCAGTCGGAACAGAAGAAGGAGCAACAGAAGGCTGATTCACAGCTGGACGATCTGCAGGTCTTCTAGCAGGTGAACTATTTTGAGAGAAGGTTTTTTCTCTGGATCCAGCATATTTTGAGGCACCTCATGTGGAAGAAGTACGGGTAGAACTTGCTGAGGCAGGTGGAAGTAATTTATCTACATTCACTACCAATTTAAACGGAGATTCGCTACCATCTACTAATGCTAACGAATCATACATATTGGTGATTTGCTGACGAACCGCTTCTTTATCACCTATTCGAATAATCAGAGGGTCCACACCTAATTTCTGAGTTTTATGTTGATAACTTTCTATAGCAAAATGAAGGTTTTTATCTCCCTCCAGAGCCACTTCATCACCCACGCGATATTGCACATCTGCTTCTTCATCTAGTCCCGCAGGTTTGGTATATCGAACATATTTAAAATTCTGATGATCAATATCCATGACCATGGCATCTGCCTGTTGCCCTCCAATCGCAAAATCCGCAAAACGATGAACATTTTGCTGTACATTGAAATCCCCCAAAGCCGAGGCTTCATCCTCAGATAAACCTAATCCTTCAAGTTTGGACTTCTCCGCAACTTTTTCCTGAACAGAAAAGGTTTTTTTATTTCGAGCAGAAAGCAGACTTTCAAGCTGGGAACGCTCCATTGCGTATCTCTGACGTGATTGCCTTCTGATTTTTTCTATATATTCCACATTTCACTCTGCGGGAAGTGGCGGAAGCGTTTTCATACTAAACGGGTCGGAGGAAATTCCATCAATCATCAACCTTGTATACGCCGTATATTTTGGTAAGGAAATCATATCATTCACTCCAATTAACTCCTTGAATTGAGAGGTCATCACCGATGCATCATCATATCCCAAGGTAAAAGAAACAATCGTCCCCACATTCCCAAAGATTGCATCTTTAATTTCCTCAGTCAACTGAGAGGTATACTGATTGGCCACAATCAAAGACAATTTATATTTTCTGGCCTCTGAAAGGATAGAAGCAAAAGATCTCGTAGCAAAATTCTGAAACTCATCGATATAGAGATAGAAAGGACGACGAAGATGTGCTGCGATTTCGGCTCTCGCCATCGCATCAATCTGAATTTTCGTCACTAATAAAGAACCAATCATATTCGCATTATCTTCACCAATTTTTCCTTTAGAAAGATTTACAAGAATAATTTTCCCCTCATCCATCGCTTTTCTGATACTGAGTCTCGTCCTCGGTTGCCCAAAGATATTTCTCACTAATTTGGAGGACAGAAACTGCCCCACTTTATTGGTAATCGGACCAACAGCTTCTTCTCTTTGTTTATCTTGTCGCTTATTAAACTCATTATTCCAAAATTTCAACAAAACGGGGTCATTAACGTGAGAAATCACTTCTTCACGAAATTCTTTATCCGTCAGTACACGCAGAATGTGCATTAACGTAGCATTGGGATAATCGATAATGGAAAGCACCACATTTCTCAGAATATACTCCAATCTCGGTCCTCGTGAATTATCAAAAAGTTTCTGAAACGTAGAAACTACTCCAGAAGCAATTCTATTTTTTTCATCCTCATTATCAGCCTGCAAAAGGTTGAATCCAATCGGATATTCAGAATCGGACACATCAAAAAGAATCACATCATTAATTCTATGGGAAGGGATAGATTCAATAATCGTATCCACCAATTCTCCATGCGGATCGAGTACACAAAGACCATTTCCCGCCTGCATATCAGAAATAATCATATTGGATATAAAGGTGGATTTTCCCGTACCCGTTTTTCCCACAATATACATATGTCTAAATTTATCTTCTTCTTTGATTCCAAATCTCACTTTGTCCCCTCTGTAATCCGTATTTCCCAGAACCGTCAATTTACTCGGATCGGGAAAAATCTCTGCGTCAGGAATATTTGTCGGGAACGGAAGTTTACGATACAACGTATAATCTAGCCCCTTCACGAAATTAAGCTGAGTAGGAATATGGAAAAGATTAATCACTTCAGAAAAGAGAGAATGCGTCCAAATAGGCACTTTTTTAAGTTTAAATTTCCCATTGGAAATAAAAGGAGCAAAAACAGAATTCAGATTTTTTTCAATCCCCTCTTTCACATACGGATCTTCTGTCATAATCGCATAGGAAAGAGCAAAGTAAATCTGCTTTTTTACCTCTTTTTTATCTTTGTCTCCCTCAGGAGTAGCTGGTTTGGTATCAGAACTAGCCCAAGCTCGCTTAACAAATTTTACAAATAAAGCCATTGCCTGATGAAAAGCTGATTCTTCAATTTTGAACGTATAGTCGAAAAAGATGTCAAGTCTACTATGCTTATCAATATTTTGAAACAGTGCCAACATATCATTCATCGGATCCAAATAAGAGCCATCCTTTTGGAAAGAATCTTTGGTTTTGTAGTGCTCGTCTTTATCCAGAGAGACCCACTGTTTATCCTTGGCAAATTTCGGAGAAGCAACCTCCGCTAAATCCGACGTCGGAAAACTGGAATAAAACGTATTTTCAAAGTAATTTTTGAAAGAATAGGGGAGTTTTACAAAAAATTTGATTCCATGAGAATTTCCACTTACAGCAAAAGAAATAGTTCTCTCCTTGAGGGAAATTAGATTTTCAATAACTTTTTCCCAGTGTTGTACACCTCTTTCATTATCTTTAAAGGGCTTGATTTGAAAGTAGACATAACGAGGGATTTTTGGTTTTTCTTTTGTAGGAGTAGCCATTACGAGGGTTTCTGTTTTTGTTAAAAGCTTAATACATATTATTATATATATTTTCTAGCAAAATGCAAGAAAAATAGAGGTAGTTTATTATACGTCTATCTTAGATAGGATTTTTCAATTTTTGCAAGAGAGTTTTACAAGAAATCTGCTTTTTAATTCCTCTCCACTCAACTTCCAAAACAGCTTCTGATCTATCATCGGAAGCTGGGAAAAAGGAATATTTTACAGTTTCTGCAAAATCAAGTCACCCTTTCCACTTTGGAGGGAATCCTGCATAAGGAAAAAGCAGAGAAAGCAAGCCTTCATTGATGCTCATATGGGTCGTTAAAATCAAGGTATCTACTTTTTTATCCCTTTTCTGGGCAATATTTTTTCCCAATTGTTTGGTCTGCTCTACTCCTCTTTTAGTCAACCCTCCTTGGACATTTTTTTCTCCATGTCTATTGGAATAAATAATAAAAGGCTGAGAATATTTCTCAACACGTTGCAAAATACTCACTACCAAATGGAAAAGCGTCTTTGCTACACTATAAGGACTTACTACTAATTTTTCTGAAAGCCAAAGATCTAGAATTTCATCATCAGACTTTCCTTGTTTAGCAAGGTTTTCTCGTTCCGTATCCAGCTTTTTTATTGCTTCACCAGAAAATCCCAAGCACATATCTATCCTAATCGGCTTTTTTTTATTAACATCCAGTGCCTCATAGAGTCCTTCTTGAATATTTTTAGTACTTTCTTGAGCTCTAGGGACTTCAGAGCTTTTTCGGAAAATTTTTCCTAAGTCTTGTGCCATATTTTCACCTATACAAAAAGATAAAATAAGAAGTATCTTCTTATTATATTCATAAATTCTCTTTTATCAAATTTTAGCCCACTTTTTTCAAAATTCTGACCACTCCATGGTCAGCATCCACTTCTACAAGATCGCCATCTTTCAAAACCTGTGTAGCATTTCTCGTTCAAATGATACAAGGGATTTTTAATTCACGAGAAACGATCGCAGCATGACAAGTAATACCGCCTTCATTAGTAATAATCGCCCCTGCTTTTTTCATCAAAGAAACGAATTCTGGACGAGTCATTCAGGTACACAAAATATCTCCCTTATTAAAATCATCTTCAGGATTTCGAACTATTCTCACGATACCTTTATATTTTCCACGTGAAGCAGTGTCTCCATAAACCGTATCCTGATTTTCATCAATTTTTTCGACTAAAGCTTTTATTCTGTCATAAGCATCATAGTCATAGGAAAATCCTGTATCTTCTTTGAGTAAGAGAACATAAGGAGTAGTATTTCTTTTCTTCAGTACTTCCACAGATGGCAGGGTATTATCAGCAACTTCAAACAAATTAATATGTGCCAAAAGTTCATCAGGGACATCTGGATACAGTAACCTCGCAGATTTGCAAATTAAGGATTGAATTTTTGCATAAGGATCTTTCCTCAAATCTCTTAGCATCATCACAAATTGTGTAAATTCAACCCAAGGCTCAAGTTTGCTAAGAACAGGTTTGGAGTCTGCTTTATTTTTGATCTTTTCTTTCTTTTTTGTTTCCCATAAGATACGTAAATCCTCATCTGTTGGTAAAAAATAATAATCCTGAAAAACATAATCAACTTCTTCGGGTGTCTTTGATTTTTTTACAGCTTTTAGCCAACGGGTTTCAAAGTGTTCAAAACTTGGGCTAGTAGCATGTTCCCAAATATCATCTGCTATTTTTATCTGTAACCCCTCTTCGGCTATTCTTTTGCTGAAGTTTTCTATATAAAGAGTTTTTGCACATAACTGCATCATGAGTTCAGCACATTCATTGATAAGTTTCTGAGGATCTAGTATTTCCTGAGCATAAAGATGATCGATTTTTTTGCAAGTTTCAGTAAATTCACGTTTCAAACATTGAATATTTGTTTTCCCTGAGAGAAAGTCTTTAAAGGTATTAACTGCATAAGAATCATGCAAATCGGAATTTGCTACCTCCATTACTAGATCTTTGTCAACCAAAAGTAAGAGAAACCCTTGTTTCTTTTGCTGTGGAGAATATTTATTTTTGAGCCATGGAACCGATCCAATACACAAAATGGAACATCTTGCAAAAAAAGAAAATGAAGTATCTCCTTGTAAACTTTTCATAAACTGGTCATAGAGATCTTCATGATTTCCCTTTTCCAACGTTGTAATTGATCCCACTGATTCTAAAATTTTGACTACTCCATTGTCTGCATCCACTTCCACGAGATCACCATCTTTGAGAACTTGAGTGGCAATTTTCGTTCCGATAATGCAAGGTTTTTTCATTTCACGTGCAACTATTGCTGCGTGACAAGTGATACCTCATTCATCAGTGATAATTCCCGCTGATTTTTTGATTGCACCAACATATTCAGGTCTCGTCATAGAAGCCACCAAAATTTCTCCTTCTTGAAATGCTTTAATGCTTTCCATGGTTAAACAAATACGAACTTTCCCTTTTACTTTTCCAGCATAACCAGTGTTTCCTCTCATCTCTTGTTCATGAGATATTTCTTTTCTTTCTCGCTCAGTCTGGAAATCATAAGCTTCCTGTCCTGTGAGGGTAAGACGAGTTCCTACATTTGAGGCATAATCTATTAAAATATGGGTTCTTTCCAATAATTCTTGTCTGTACTGTTTATCATCTATTTTTTCAACCTCTTCTGGTAATATAAAATATAACGATGTTCTATCAATATTTAAGGTTGAAGCAATAGTTTGCAATAGCGTATCTGCACGATGAATACTTTGTAAAATATGAGCTTTCCTCGTATCTTGCCACGAAAACAGTAGAGATAATTTTTCTAATAATGAATTTTTTTCATAATTTGGCAGTTCAAAAGATTCAGGGGTATGCTCAGCAAATTCTATGAAATCCTGTAGAGATATTCTCGTAATTCACAAATAACTATTTTTAATCCAAGCATAATTTTGCATAAAAAGCTGATAAGCCTTCTCTATAGGATACTTTTGTTTAAGCGAAATTGCTTTTTCTTGGGCTTTTAAGAGAAAAGATTTTTCTCTGGGAAGTATAGTGTTTACTCCTTGTTGTTCATATAAAAGTTTCTCACCAACAGCTCTTGCACCTTCTACAATATGTGCATATCCACATGCCATTGCCAGTTCATTTACAATAGCTTTCAAAAGAGGTTTTACTGTTTTAAAGCTAAATATCTTCGTTGATTTTAAAAGGCGATCATACTCTGATTTTGCTTGTGTATATCTTTGTTCTTGTTCATCAATAAGCTGAAAAAAATCATCAGAAGTCTGAATTTTTTCTCGGAAAAGATTTCATAGTCTTGTATAATCTGCATTATCATAGTGCCATTGTACATTTTCTGCATGAGAAATACAAAAGAAATGTGTATAACTCAAGCCCCATGGTAGATCAAATCCAGATACCGTTGCAACACTACTAATAAAAAATGGATAGGCGTTGAATCTTTGTACATCTCGATCTACATTCTTTATTTTTGCTATAAAATCATTGATATATATATCGTTATTCTCAGCTTTTTCCTTATTCTCCAGCGTCGTGATGGGTCTAGCTTGTAAAATAAACAATTCTCCATCTTCCACTGCTCGCTCAATATCCATTGGTTTTCCATAATGCTTCTCAATCCTCTCTGCATACTTTGCTAACTCCAAGATATGTTCATCTGACAATTTCTGAACCCCTACAATGGTTGTCTCAATTTCTTCTTCTCTCGTTCCTCCTTTCTCCAAATTCAAAACGATTTTCTTATTTTGATTTGAAATCTGTTTTTTAATCTGGTTCGTACCGTTATTCGGACAAGGTCAAGCCTTGTCCCTACTAATCTTCTGTAATTTTTCAAAATCCCCAGCTGTACAGCGGAGTCACGCAGAACTGCGTGATTCTGTAATCTTTTTCACTACATAATTATCAGGGGTAATCATTCCACTTACTACTGCCTCTCCTACACCAAATCAAGCTTCTATCATTATCTCTTCTCTATTTCCCGTGATAGGATTTGCTGTGAAACACACACCTGCTACATCACTATTGACCATTTTTTGCACCACCACAGCTACTTTAATATCGTCAGGATTGATATTTTTGGAAGCACAATAGGCTAAAATTCTGTCTGATTTTACGGAATTATGACATTCTATAATTTGTTCAATCAGCTTTTCCTTGCTTACGAACAGATAAGTATCAAACTGTCCAGCAAAACTATCATCACTTCCATCCTCTTTCGTCCCACTAGAACGCACTGCAACAAATTTACAGTTCAGCTGATCAAAAGCGTGTAAGACTTCGTTGTCCCACTGATGAGGATCGGTTCAAAAGGCTTTCGTAGTTAGTACAAAACCACCAGGAACAGGGAAACCTGCTTGGATCATTTCACCAAGTGAGGCTCCTTTTCATCAGCAAGTAAGAACATCAGTATTAGAAACCTGAGAGAATCGTTTGAGCATAACAAGTCAGAGAGAAAAATAAAAATACCCATAAAAACTACAAATATACTTGTATATATATATCAAATTTTCAAGAGGAAATTTACAATTCTGCCTCATCCATAAGAATTCTAAACCACTCCGCAAAATTCTCAGGATTTCCAGCTATTTCATTTTTTAATTCTTCCACATCCATTCGCTTAAAATTGGAAACCTCCTCTGGATCAGGAAGCACCTCTCCATCATAGCAACCAAAAAATACTCTATCAAACTCATACTCTGTTAGTCCATTAATAAATGCTGCCTTATAAACAAAGTGGAATTTCTCTTCCAACGAACAATCAAATCCCATTTCTTCTTGCAATCTCCTATGAGCTCCCTCTAAATAAGGCTCCTCTAACCTTGGATGAGAACAGGTTGTATTTGCTCGTAATCAAGGACAATGATATTTCGTTAAAGCCCTCTGCTGAATCAACAACTCTCTTTTGGAATTAAAAACAAGTACAGAAAAAGCTCTATGAAGCTGACCTCAGTTTTGATGAGCCTCTAGCTTTCCCATAGTTCAGAGTTCCTGATCATTTTCATTCACAAGCACTACATATTCTTTGTCCATAATCTTCTGTAATCTTCTGATAAAATCTTTCCCCGAAACTTCGGGGAATTTACATCTATAATCTTATAATCTAATTTAAAGCTGATGCATTATTGATTTGCATTTGTACATTCCCAAGGAGTTCAAAATCTGCTTTTTCTCCGCCTTGAGTAGAAACATATCCTTCATATTGATCAAACCATTTTGTTTCTTTTGCATTGGTTTCTTTCCATTCATGTCCCAATCCATGCAAAGGATACAATTTAACATGCAAATGATCAACACCCATTCCTTCCATCACCATCGACACTCTATACACACCAAGTCCCTTTTTCAGTAAATTTACTACCTCGCGAACAGCTTGAAGATAGTTTTCATAGAAATTTTTTTCATCTACCAAAAATAAATCTGAATTATAATGCTTTTTAGGAATCACTAAGGTCTGCCCTTTCGTATTTGGGAAAAGATCAAGAAATGCAATAAAGTCGTCATTTTCTCGGATTTTAAAGGAAGGACTTTTCCCCTCAGCAATAGTACAAAAAATACAATCAGTCATAGCAATAACAAATAAAAGATAAAACACTATTGAGGTTAGCTATTCCCGAAAGAATTGCAAATAAAAAATAGCTCTTGACTTTACGAATGATATGTGTACATTACTCAAACAGATAATATAAATATAAACAATCTAAAGTAATAAAAAAATGGAAGACAAAAAAATTTTGAGCTGGGAAGAAAGTTTCATGTTGGCAGCAATGCTCGCCAGCAAACGAAGCAAATATCCCAATCCACAAGGAGCATGTATCGTCAACTCCAATAATATCATTATCGGAACTGGCTACACCGGTACCCCTCGTGGAGTAAAGGAAATAGATGAGAATGGGAAAGTGAAACACTTTCCAGCAGAATATCTCATCGAAGGAGAAATCAATGCGATTTTGAATCGGACACAACAAAGCATCAAGGGATCTACGATGTATGTAATAGATTTCCCTGGACACGAAGCAGCAAAATCCATGATCCAATCTGGTATTAAACATATCATATACTACAAAAGAGATTTGCGGAACATTTCATGCCTTGCTGCAGAAAAAATGTTTCAAAAATCTGGTGTCGAATTTCATCCATTTGATGATGAATTAGAAGAGTTTCTCATTGATTTTGATCTCTATGGAGACTGGAAACAAACCCACACCAAAGACGAGATTTTCGAATGTAGTTGTGATGATGAAGTGCCTTATCTCTCCTGGGATGAATATTTTATGGGAATGGCTATCTTGGCGAGCCTCAGAAGTAAAGATCCCTCGACTCGAGTAGGAGCTTGTATTGCCTCTCAAAAAAACAAAATCATCGGGACAGGATATAATGGATTTCCTCGCGTGGAACAGAAAGACAATGACAAGTTATTCTCTTGGGAGAAATCTGAAGATTTCTTAAAAAATAGGAATACTTACGTAGTCCATAGCGAAGAAAATGCACTATGGAATGCAAACTTCTTTCAAGTAGAAGACTCAACCATGTATGTATCACTCTTCCCCTGTGTCAAATGCACCTCAAAACTCCTCCAAGCAGGAATAAAAGAGGTTGTCTACCTCTCAGTAAGAGGAAAGCATTACCAAGAAAGTATAGAATTCTTGGAGGATGTAGGAATTAAAGTAAGGAAATTCATCCCCAGAATGCAATACATTAAGTTCTAGATGTCCTCATCAATTAAGATAGCTCAAAATTCTGGGCTATCTTTTTCTTATCTCAACATACTATACTGAATAAAAAGTATCAAAATCGCAATGATCGCCAAAATCCCCTGAATCAACCAAAGACACATCACAATCGTATACTCTTTCATCCCCTTGTATTCTAAATAATGATGAAATGGAGCAATAGGAAAAAGCTTCCTTTTGAAAAATTTTTTTCGACTCATTTGAAGCCCACTACTACAGAGCTCCACAATAAAAAGCAGAAAAATAATCAGAAAAGGAATCACAATCCCAATTCTCATATTGAGCAAATACAGCGTCCCTGCAATAATCCCTCCAAGTGCAAACGCTCCACTATCCCCCATAAACACTTTAGCAGGATTAACATTATAAAACATAAATCCCCCCAAAATAGCCACACACACACCCAAAATCGTAGTCGCAATATAGGTATGATTGAGCAAAGTAGCAACCGCAAACACAACGAGCACACACGCACAAGTCCCACCAGCGAGTCCATCCAGCCCATCAGTAATATTAATAGCATTTACAATGAAGATTGTAGAGAAAAAGGTCAAAATAGGGAAGAAAAATCAGATTTGTATTTTGCCTGCCAAGGGCCAAAGATTGATGTAATCAATCCCCAATTTCAGGTAAAACCAATAAGAAATAGCCGCTGAGAACAGAATCATCCCTACCATTTTAGCCCTAATACTCAAACCTTTCACTTTACCAACATTCTTTACATTAAGAATATCATCAATCAATCCTATCACCCCCATACTAAAAAACCCAAACAGAATAATATACGTTTCCTGCTGATTTCGAAGCGAATGAGCAATAAGTCCCCATTTTTGCAAGGCTACAGACGCTAGAATCATCACCAACATCATCACTAAAAAAAGCCCACCTCCCATTGTTGGAGTCCCCGCTTTATGTTCGTGAAGCTTCGCGAAAATTTCAGACTTTTCCCCTGTGGCAGTATTATCACGAATAGTTTTCCCTGCCTTTCGTTTTTTGAGCAACTTGATATACAACGGATAAAGGAGCAACGTCGCGATGAAGGCAATAAGAGTGAAACTCAATATTGCACTAAGATTGAGAAGCATCGGATAGAAGAGAAATTAAAAAAAGCTGAAGCTGATTGTATGATTTATTGAGGAAAATTTCAAGGGAAGATAACAGTAAAGTTATCTTCAATCAAATTTTCCAGATCTGTAAGAGAGATATCAAGCAATTCTGAAGTTTTCTGATACACATAGCTAACATAAGCTGGATAATTTTTCTGTCCACGAAATACTTGCGGTGGCAAAAACGGTGCATCTGTTTCCAGAAGTAAATGTTCTCTTTTTGCCACAAGTAAACTGTCTCTCGTTTTTTGGGCACTCGGATAAGAAAGGATATTCGTAAATCCAAACCAAATTTGAGGAAAAATTGTTTCAAGTTTTAAGAGTTCTTCTGGTCCATATCCCCAACAGTGAAAATAGATTTTCAAATCCGTAAATTCCTGCAACACTTCTAGCGTTTCCTCAAATCCCTCCCTAGAATGAATCACCAAAGGAAGATGTAACTTTCTTGCCAATTCTGCCTGCAATCTGAGAAGTATCTGCTGATGTTCAATATCAGGATTTTCCACTCTATACAAATCAATTCCACATTCTCCAATAGCAATGATTTCTTCGGGATTATCAGTATATTGTTGTTTCAATTGCTCCATCAAAGCAGAAAAATCAGACCTAGAGATATTTTTTGCATCTTCCGGATGAAAGCCAAGAGTCGCCTTCACGATCAACTCAGGAAAGAAAGATTTCGCCTCTTTCGCGATGAGGATTCAATTTTTGTTATAGTCGGTATGTGCCCCAGCATTCACGAGGATTTTTCCTCCAGCTTTTTGAAAATTTTCTAAATGAAGCTTATAATCCACAAAAAGATCTTCTAAATTCAGATGAGTATGTGCGTCAATCAACATAATAAGAAACAATAAACTAAGCAAATAAAGCTGTCTTAGCTATAGGGTTTTGATATCAAAAAGCAAGGAAAAGAAAGTCTCTCAAAAGCTGATCCTAGCGAACTAGCAACAGGCAATGAAATCGTCGAGACTAAGTCCTCATTCGGTTCCGTCTTTTTTATGTATAACTGTTTTTTACCTCACCACACTTTTTCGGAGCATCAAGAGGATATTTCCTCTGAGTTCCAGCATATCAGGATTAGAGATAAAGTTCATAATACCGGCTTTTTTGAGTGCTTGGAGATGTCTAGCATA
>JAITGP010000052.1 GCA_031280545.1 Candidatus Peribacteria bacterium | reverse complement strand
CCAAGCTGACAAGCTTTCACCGCAAAGTCTTTGATTTCAGAAGATTCCCAAGCGTTAGCCCCATCTTTTCGATGACAGGAGGCAGGGACTTTAGCAGGTAAAGTTTTTCAGAGGACATTTATTCTATCCATTCTTTTTCGATATGTCCTTTTCTGTAGGTATAGATTTTTAGGGGTTTGAGTAATACAAAGACAAAAAATCCTAAAATACTGATTAGCCAGAGTAAAATTTTGAATACTCCCACGAGAATAAAATACATCAAGAGAATAATTGCCAATTGGAATCCATCACTGACCTGTGTGGCTTTTAGTTTTCCCATCAAAAATTCACAGCTGTTTTTGCTGATGGAGTCTTGCAACTCAACGGCTTGGGTCATGACCACTGATCTGGTATTCTCAAATCGCAGTTCTACTTCAGATTTTGGAGGCTGTTGGGGAAGGTTGAGGGGAGCTTTTTCTGGGACAAGACTTTTAAAAAACTGACTTCCTATGAGCTGGTTTGTGACTTGGTCAAGATCATCACAGGTGAAGGGGATTTGTGAATATTTCCCGAGCATAAGCACACTGAAAAAAAGTGTTAAAATTGCTACGATGGCGTAGCCTCCCTCGGTGAAATAGGTGAAGGCTCGAAATCGGATTCTGCTTTTTAATTGTTTTACTAAAAAAAATAGGAGGAGTCCAATTGCAGAATTGAAAAGGAGAATTTCTAGATAGGAGTGTCGGGTCTCCCCTCCAAACATGAATAGCTCTGCTATCGTGAAAAAGACTAGCGTTATTCCTACCCAGAGATAACGGAAGCGATAGATATCTAATGCCAAAAAATACAGCGAAATGAATAACACGATAAAGCTGATCAAAGGAATGATAAATGAATTCGTTTGAAATAGTGCACATATGCAGATGATGTATGCTGCGAGAGTGATGATGAGGGTTAGGGTGAGTCTGACTTTTTTATGCAAGGTCATTATCCATTGAAAGAAAGTAAAAAACTGAGTATCTGATTCCCTCGTAATATAAACAGCACAAAGGCTATGATCATGGCTGGGAGAAACGGGATAGCTTGCTTGATTTTATGAGATTTAGGAGAGGCAAGGGTCTCGATTCCAAATATTTTGATTCCTAGCAGAGAACTTATAATGAGATAGCTACAGAGGAAATATACTCGTTGCAGGATATCGGCAGGTGAAAGGAAAAGGGGGAAGATACTTCCAAGAATCCCTGCCATGATTACATCGCCAAATCCAAATCCTTCAGCATTTTTTTTGTATTTCAACCATACGAGTAATTTTCCTCACCAGTAGATTGCAAAAAAAACGCAGAAAAAAATAATGATTCCCTGGAGCATTGCTCGAAGATCATATCCTAAGGCTCGCTGTGCAATACAGGACATGAGCAGGAGTAAAAGGCTGGCAGTGAGATGAAGCTCATATTCCTTGATGTCGTAGAGGAGGATGATGAAGAGTAATCGAAGTCCTATGGCGATTAACCAATATACAGGATTAAACAGTAGAGGTAGGTCTTGTCCTTGTCACATAACAACATAGGTTGCCAGGAAAATTACTACTGTCCCCAATTCTAAGATAGGATATCGCCAGGAGAGTTGAGTTTTGCAATAACGGCATTTCCCTCCTTGGGAGAAGAAACTTCGGAGGGGAATCAGGTCTTTAGAGTAGAGGGTATGGTGGCATTTTCTACATTCTGAGCGTCCAATAAAGAAGCCTTTGAGGGTTTTTCGGTTGGGGAGATTTCCTAGACGGAAAAAGATTACAGATCCAAAAGAACCAAAAATCAGACCGAGTATTGAAAGGAAAAGGAGGGGAAGTAATCGCATTATTTTTGTTTTTTAGGAGGTAAGGATTTGCGTTTGGTTCTGGCAGTGATGACTTTGGAGATATTATAGCACAATTCACTGAGCATATACATTTGATGGAGGGAAACTATTTTTCGGAGCGAGGTTTGAGGTTTCAGGGTAGTGAAATCTATTTCTATCTCACAAGCGTAGTCGGGTGATCCTTCTCGTTCAGGGAGGTGGTCACGATAGAGGAAATGTAGTTTAATCTTTTTTGTTATGGGTTTTGCTCTGCCTTTTGAATCTTTTTCGCTCAGTAAAAAATCTTTTTGTTTCTGGAAATCTTCTAGCTGAATCAGGAGAGAGGTGGTGCTGGAATGACTGAGTACGTTGCGGAGAAAACGGATGGTCTGTTCAAACGGGAAATACTCTTCTCCAAAGATTGCTTGTAAAGCGTTGCGAAAGCTAGGGATATTCTCGATCATTTCTCTCATCACGGAAAAGATTCCGCGGAATGCTGAGATTTCTACGAGATATCAGAATACGTTTTTTTGGTCGGGGTGTTTATGAATCTCATGTAGTAAAGAGGCGGTAAGGTCGGTATTGATAGAAAATTTTGTGCGTTCACCGGTGGAGATTGGGAGTGATTTTGCAGGGACTAAGAGATGGTTTTTAGCTTCTTCTTCGAAAAATTTTCCGAGTGAGAGAAGTTTGTAGTAGCCTTGGAGGAGTTCGATGTAGGATTGCATAGGGGATTGTGGATTAAATCTTAAAATCGATAAATACTTGTTTGGTCGTATGATTAGCGTTTGTTCCAATGAGATAGCGTAAACCTTTGGAAAAATCTGTTTCAAATTGGTCGCTTTCTTGGATGTCACCACGAATTGCTAGCACTTGTAAACGGGATGGGAAATACAGTGTTCCTTTGTTTTCTCGCCGGTTGGGGGTGGCATGACCAGGGGTTTCTACAGGTCAGAGGACTAAGATATGGTTTTCTCTCTCAGTAAGGGTGATTTCGTATTGTTGCTCCAAGTTTCTGATAAAGGTGATATAGTTCTCTGGTACGTTAAAATCATAGGTGATTTGAAGGGTATAGTCACCATTAGAAAGGTTAGAAAGTGGAATCTCATCTTTGGAAGTGGTGAAGATTTGTTTGCCAGCAGAGTCGAGAAGTGTGCTTTCTTTTGAAATAAACCCATCGGATTTATTGTAGGAGCTGTTGATCTCTCGGGTATAGATAGTGTCATCGGAGTACACCGTATTGAAATTACTTTCTTGGAGGAAAGTTTGGAGACCTGTGGAAATATTAGAGAGATAAACATTGAGATATTTCTTTTCTGTGAGGGGTTTTCGGTTATTGATCAGATTTTTTATTATTTGGAATTTATTGATATCAAAGTATTGCATTACATTTTGGATATAGACTTCTTTTTTGTTCGTTCTGACTTCTCATCTGATGAGATCTACGGAGGCATTGATAAATTGTCGTTCTCGCTCCTTTTGGGTGAAGCTTGGGAGGAGCTCATTTATGAGATGAGAATTGAGAAAGAAAATCCCTTTAATAAAAGAATTGTGGAGCGTTTCTCGTTGCTCTTTATTGATGACTTGGTCAACTTTATCTTGTTGGTAGGTCTCGTTGAACATACGTTCGTAGAGGATTTTTATTCTTTCTCCATCCATATTGGTAAATCAAAATTTGTTGGCAGAGATAAATCCCATGACTTCCGTACCAAACGCCTTTTCTGTCCACGAAGGGAGAGAGAGTCTAGTGGTGGGAGCAATGAAATCCGGGAAATAAGAATCAACTACTTCGACATGCGTTAAATGCCCTCCATTGAGGGTAATGAACGCGAATGATCAGAAAAATCAGCCATTAGGTCTTTTTTCGTTTCCATTCTCGAGGAGCACGAGGTAATTGAAGGCTTGCTCTTTTCCGAGGAGGGTGTAAATTTCGCTTCTGTTTTCATATGCCTTGGCGATAAAATTCATGAAAGCATCATAATTTTTAAACCCCAGTTTGGAGAGGTAGTCTTTTTTTTCTGTGATATAGAGCCAGAGTTTTTCTATTTCTTCGGTTTTGGTTTGGAGGACATTATCTCACTGGATATACGATTGGATGATGTCATTTAGGGTAAGTAAGTTTTCAGAAACTTCTCTATCTACGGGGAGAAAATAGGTGGCAATCTGGGTTAAATCTTTGGTAAAAATATCGACTTTATTGGGAGCAAATAACATATTAATCACTCCTGCATAAATGGAAAAAATGCAGAATGCCAAAAAAAGCAATCCGCAATATGCTCGTACATTTGCTGTTCGTTGTCCTTTGCTAGAGGCTGAGGAGGTGATGGCGAAACGCTTTGATTTCATGGCTGGAGTGTAGGATTTTTTAATGAAAATGCAAGAGGAGTCATTTCTCTCTGGATTCTGCTAAAAAAATAGCTATATTCTTATTAGCTTTTTTTCACTTTTTTCTTAAATCTCATGCTTTATCGTCAATGGCTAGCTACAGCTCTTCAGGATTCCTATTGCCCTTTTTGTAATTTTCATCCAGCGGAAAGTATCGCAGAAGGAAAATATTTTTTCATTGTTCCTGCGAGAGCTCCTTATAGCAAAGATCATATTCTCATTATCCCCAAGCGTCATGTGATTCTCCTCAAAGAGCTCAAAAAGCCTGAGGAAAAAGAACTTCGAGCTTTAGCAGAAGAGCGAGACAAGATATTACAACAAAAGCATTCGGGGTGTGTGATTCTTTTGAGAGATGCTTTTGCACAGAGTAAAACAGGGAAATCTATCAATCATCTGCATTTACATGTGATTCCTGACTGTGAAGTAGGGATAGCTAATGATAATCAACGTAGTTTTTTTTCTGATGGAGCGTATTTGAGGGAGGTGAAGAGGATAAAGAAAGAGTATGTTTAGTCTTTGAAGCAACGAACTGAATTTTCACTGTATATTTTAAGTTGCAAAAGTGCTTAATATCTGTATGCTGAAACAAAGATTTTTACTTCTTTATCGGAAATTTTGGCAAAAAGGAGACGTGGGAAATCGAGGTCAACCCTCAAACTTAATAAATATAATGTAGGTATTGTCTGTATTATTCTGGGAGCAATATTCTTTTTTAGTAAAATTGTCGCTCCTGAGGCTCCGATTTTTAATTTTTTGTCAGAAAATGCGAGTATAGCCTTTGGTCAATTAGGTTTATTAGTCTTTTTTGCTTTGTGTATTGTGTTGGGGATTTTGATTCTCTTCAAGGGATATTTGATGAAAACGTTTATTAAACAGTTTATTGTGTTGATGTTTGTGGTGTCTGGAATTCTTAATTTTCAAGCAATGAAGGAGGATTGAGGGAGTAGTATCGTGAATCGAGTAGAATCTTCTCAGTATGGGGGATATTTTTCTTGGCCCCTTATTAAGGGGTTAGAATTATTGTTTGGGCAATCGCTCTGGGCAATCAGAATTTTGATTATTGTCTTTGCTTTGTTGATTCTTGTGTGGGTGTTTTATGTACTTAATTTGAAATTGCCTTCTCTGCCTAAAGTGAGTCTTCACCAGGAAGAAAAACCTGTTTCTCGTCATGAAGAATCTAAAAAACCATTTATTACCAGAGAGGCAAAAATTACTTCTGATTCAGAGCTTTTGAGGAAAGTTTCTCAAGCTACAGGAGTGTCTTCTGCAAAAAATGAACAAGCAAGTGGGTCTCTGCTCAAACATATGCTTAGACAAAAATTAGAAGGAAAAATATCTGCTAATGCTGGTGGTAAAGATACTCGCAAAGAGGAGCCAAAGCCTCGTCGTCAGATTCAATTTTCTGGCGATAAGCCAACTTTCCCTTATTCTTTACTGGAAAATACCCTCTGACAGTCTCAAAATGTGGATCAGAATTTCATTGTGGAAAAGGCAAAATCCCTCCAGCATAAATTGATGGAATTTGGAATTCCTGTGAGTGTAGAGGGATTTGATATTGGTCCTTCCATCGTGCAAATCAAAATTAAACCCTCAGAAGGAATCAAAATTTCTTCTATTGAAAACTTAGCGAATGATATAAAATTGTCTTTGAAATCTAAATCACTCAGGATTGTAGCTCCAATTCCGGGTACGGATAGTGTGGGGATTCAGATTCCTAACCCTCAACCGAGTATGGTGAGAATTGGTGATATTCTGAATTCAGGACATTTTCAAGAAGCAATGAAAAAATCTGAAACAGGACTAGCACTCGGAAAGGGTATTGATGGTTCCATCGAGGTCAAGACTTTGGAGTCTATGCCTCATTTGCTGGTAGCTGGAGCGACAGGAAGTGGAAAGTCTGTGGGAATTAATGATTTTATCGTTTCTCTGATGTTTCAAAATACACCTTCAGAATTGAAATTTTTAATGGTTGATCCCAAACAGGTGGAGCTGGAGATGTATAGTGGATTGCCGTATATGTTAGCTCCGATTGTGTATGATTCTACCAAGGCGATAAAATTACTTCAATGGACGGTACAGGAGATGGAAAGGAGATATACCACGCTCAAGGAGCAAAGGGTAAAAAATCTGACAGAATACAACACCAAAAATCCTGCAGAGAAAATGTATCGTATTGTCTTTGTGATTGATGAAATGGCAGATATGATGATCTCTAGTTCAGCAAATAGAAAAGAAGTAGAAAACTGTATCAATAGATTGGCGGCGAAAGCGAGAGCGGTGGGGATTCATCTTATTTTGGCTACGCAGAGACCGAGTGTAAATGTGATCACGGGACTTATTAAAGCAAACATCCCGACGAGAATCGCTTTTGGGGTGGTTTCTGAGGTCGATTCGAGGACAATTCTTGGGCGTAAAGGTGCAGAAGATTTGGTAGGAAAAGGAGATATGCTCTATATGGATCCGAGCACAAAATTTCCAATCAGAATTCAGGCTCCTTTTGTAGCAACTGAGGAAATAGAAAAAGTGGTGGATACGTTGAAGCGTAAATATATGCAAGGATTAACGGAAGAAGATATTTATAATCCTGAAATCATTGCTGCATTAGAGTCAAAAGTTGAAACGGGAGTCGGTGCGTTTTCTGGTGGAACGGGTGATGAAGATGATTTGATTGATCAGGCCATTCAAGTGATTGCGGAGACGAGGAAAGCTTCTGCTACTTTACTTCAGAGAAAACTTTGAGTAGGGTTTGCGAGAGCGGCGAGAATTATGGATATTTTGGAAGAGAGAGGCATTATTTGACCTGCTGAAGGTGCGAAGCCAAGAGATATTTTCTTGTAAATTTGATCTTGTATTTACTTGACATTTAATTATACTATATAAAATACTTTATATGGTAATGGATTTTGGAAATGGGAGAGAAATTGCTTTTTGATAAAGATAATTTAAAAAAAGTGTTTGCTGGAGCAGCGGGGAGCAGGCTTTTAGAGAACTATGGTTTTTCTTGACTCCCAGCATTATATGCTACTCTTATCGATAAAAAAACCAAAGACTGTGAATATATTGTGGGACCTGCTGGAGTTGGGAAAACTACGTTGGCTCTGTCAGATCAATATGGTGCGAAGGTTATTGAAACTCAACAAGATATTATTAATCTGCTTACTCTGAATTTTGATGAATTAGTTTGTGTGACTTCTATCTTGGATGATACTATCGCTCAAAATGCTAAACGCATTACTCTTTTGCATGCAAATGAAGAAAGATTGCGTCAGCATAGAGCTTTGAGAGACATTCAGATAGTAGATGGGACTTCTCAAACTGCTTTTGGAAGAAAGCCTGGAGGCACTAATGGAGCTACAACCGATGATGAGAGTATTATTTCTAGACTCAAGGCGGACTATGAAGATAAATCTAGAATTATTAGCTATACCTCAGATGATGTCTCTAATTTTGATGAGAAAGAAGAGATTAGTATAAAAGAAGGAATAAGTGATGAGGTAAAGTACGTAAAACAAGGGATAATCATTTCTAGTGGAAAGTTTAGTCCTATTCATTTGGTGCATGAAAAGTTATTGAGGACGGGGTATGAGTTTGCTCAGGAACATCATCTGCCTTTTTGTATTATTGTGGTAAAAAATTCGTGAGGCGAATATGATTTTGCTATGACTTCTCAGGAGAAAAGGAAGTTGATTAATCTCTCTCTTTCAGATGTTAATGCTACATTATTAGATGAAACCTCTGAATATATTAACGTGGAAGGTAAAATCATAAAAGTAGACCCTAGTCAGAGTTATGTTTTCTTAGGAAAAGAGAGATTGCCAGAAGGGTTTGTTGAGGGATCGACTGAGGAGCTTTTGGAAAAGTATCCAGGATTTGATGAAAAACCTGAGGGATATGCGGTGAAAAAAATGAAAGGAGCTTACTTCTTTAATCTGGGGGATATTAAGATGGAGGGAAGTGATGTTAGCGTTAGTGCCACCTATGTAAGAAAAAATTTGGTAGAGTGAAATACTGAAGCACTGATTGGCATACTTTCCCAGAAAGTTTTTGATGTGCTGACTCAACCAGAAAATTTGCAGGCGATTAATAGGCGTTATCTCTTAGTGGAAAAAAAGAAAAAAAGTCTGACTGACTTCAAACAAAAGTTTGATGAACAACACAGAATGCATCACCCTATTACGAAAGCTCCTTTACTGAAAAAAGACGGTAGTCCAAAAATTCTTTCTAAACAGCTTATTACGGCGAAGACTCCTCCAAAAGAGGCAGAGAGAATCACAAATTATATTGAAAAGAAGAAAGCACTGTATGTAAAGCACAAAAGTCTGTTAGAAAAAAAACGGAAAAAGAAGATGTATTCTGATGAGAATAAGCTTCAATTTCCTGATGAAAAAGGGGTATAATATTTTTTTTCCAGAAAACTCTGAATAACTCGTAAGAGATCTCTTTTGTCCTTCTGAGGACGAAACGAAGTGGAGAACGACTACAGTCTCGTGAAACGGACAGAATCCAGTGACAAATGTAGAAGAGTTTTACAGAATTTTCTACACATATTTTACTAATACTTGTCTTAATTCTTCCAAGCCTTTCCCTTCTTTTACAGAGATGAAAATGGTTTCATAGTCGGAGAAGACGGATGCTAATTGCTGTATTTTTTTTTCATCGATGAGGTCAATTTTATTGAAAACCAGAATTTTTTGCTGGTGAGCTCAGATATCATTCAAAATCTCATGCACCACTCTTACTCTCTCTTCGACATAAGGATCGCTTGCGTCGATTACATGGAGTAAAAAGTTTGATTCGATACTGTCCTCGAGGGTAGAGGAGAAAGATTTGATCAGCTTTGGGGGAAGATCGCGGATGAATCAAATCGTATCGTTGAGGAGAATTTCTCTCCCGGTCCCAAGCACAGGATCAGTGATTACAAACATATTCCCTACATTTGTCCCGAGGGTTGCGAAGAGTTTATTTTCTGCAAGGACTCCTTTTTTGGTTAGTCCATTTAAGAGTGAGGATTTTCCAGCATTGGTATATCAAACGATTCCAACGGTTGCCATACCTCTTTTTTTACGACCTTCACGGTGAAGGTTTCTCATTTTAGCGTATTCTTCTAGCTTTTTTTCGATTTTTCTGGTTTTTTCTTTGAGATGACGACGCATTACTTCAGTATTAGTTTCTCCAGCTCCTCTGGTGGCACCTCCTCCTCCAGAAGCAGAGCCTCCTTGTTTGGAAAGTTCCAATCCCATTCCATAAATTCTTGGTCCCATATGGTTAATCGCTGCGAGTTCGATTTGGAGTCTGCTTTCTCCGCTGGTAGCATGTTTTTCGAATATTTTCAAAATGAGGTCGATTCTGTCTCGAGCTTCTAGTTTGTCTTTTATTCCCTGTTCTTCTGAGACGAGGCGGAGTTTTTCGTTGATTTGATAAATTTGACTGGGTTTTAGAGCGTTTCCTACGATGAGAAGGTTAGCTTTGAGCCTGAGCATCTCTTGGATGATTTCTTCGAGTTTCCCTTTTCCGACATAGGTTTTTGGGTCGGGAAGGTCTTTTTTTTGATATTCTTCTAAAATTACTACTCCACCATAGGTATTGACGAGGTTATTGAGCTCTCTCATTCTATCTACGAGGATGTCTGGTTTAGTGAATTTATCTACGATATCTACGAGAAAAACTCTCAAAGGTTCGACCTTGATATTTGGGTTTCATTGGGTCATGGGTGTTTTATAACAATGTAAAAACTTTCTAGAGTAGTCCTATAAGACTGATTGAAGTTATGCGAAAGTTGCCATTGTTAGAATCAATAAAAGATAAAGGTTAACTGTTTTTTAGTATAATGAAATCTGATTTAATTGCAAGTAAAAGAAAAATCCTCCAATCCAGAGAGGGAAGAGAGGATTACTTACTTAATTATGAATTTTCTTATTCAAGGTTAGCAACTGCAACAAAGAGAGCTTCAATTGGAGCACCATTAACCGTAGTTCCTTGCATTTCGATGATAGCAGAGCGAGCACCTTTTTCAGCTGTAGGATCTACAGTGATTGTGAAAAGTTCTCCTTGAGCATATTCACTTGTAGTATCTACAGTGAATCCGTCGTTAGCAATAACTGTTGCAACGAGATTAGCAATCTCATTTGCAGGTAAATCAGTAGCGAAAGCTAAAGGGTAACTAGTATCTTCTGAGTTTACTGTTCCAAAGTCATAGTAATAAGCACCGTCTTGTATACTTACTTCAGCATCAGCATTGTCTGCTACTCCGATAATTGCTGGAAATACAGCTACTGCTTCCACTTCGATGTTTTCGATTACACCTGTGTTTTCATCTACATCAGCTGGAGTAGCTGGTTCAGTTCCACATGCTGCGAGAACGATAGTAGCTACTGATAATGTTGCCAAGAGAGTTTTTTTCATAAATATATTTGTATAAAAGAATAAAAATTTTGTTTTGAGAGGTTTACCTCTTTGACCATGTTGGAGCTTTTCTTGCTTTCTTGAGACCAGGTTTTTTTCTTTCCTTAATTCTAGGATCTCTTTTGAGTAATCCATAAGGTTTTAACGTTGGTCTAAGATCAGCATTCCAGTCTATTAAGGCTCTGGCAAAAGCTAATTTGATTGCATCTGCTTGTCCAGCGATTCCTCCACCAGTGATTCTCAGATGAGCGTCGAATTTTTTGAATGCGTCTGGTGCGATAACCTCGAAAGGTGCAATAGCATTTTTGTAAAGATAGTCATTTCCTCCGAAATACTCTTTGAGGGGAAGTTCTTTTCCACTAGAAGTTTTAACGATGAACGTACCACTTCCTTTGGAATACAATTTTACTACTGCTGTAGAAAATTTTCTTCTTCCAATTGCATAGTTGTATTCTTGATTTGCCATTATTTATACAAAGGTAAAGGGGTAAAATGGTCATATTTTGTAGTAGTTGCTTTCTCTAGTTTGAGTCTTTTCATTCTCAAGTCGCGAAGCTTGTTTTTTGGGAGCATTCCACGAACAGCATATCGCAGGGCTTTTGAAGGATTTTTCTTTAGTAATTCTCCGAGCGTGATACTTTTCAGATTTCCTTTGTATCCACTGTAAGAATAGTAGACTTTGTCATGTAATTTGTTTCCCGTTACGGCGATTTTGTCTGCGTTTTCTACGATAACAAAACTTCCAGCGTCCCAGAAATCAGAATAATAGGTTTTATCCTTCCCAGATAATTTTTTAGCCACATCTACGGCTAATCTTCCTAAGGTTTTTCCTGTTGCGTCGACCTTGTATCGCAACCTGTTTTTCTCTTGGTCGGTTTGTTTCACCCAGAGCGTCTTGTTGAGGTCCTTTTTTGTAAATTCCATTATTGCTATAAGGATAATTAAAAATTGTTTAACGACGATACTATAGAGAATTGCTTTTAAAAATCAAGGGATTTTTTCCTTACTTTACCGTATGATTCTCGTTGCTACTAAAAAAACAATTGATTTACACAGTTTATAACTATTATTTTTATGTTATGTGAAAAGTGATAATGAGATACTATAGCTTAAAAGCGGGTTGAAACTTATTTTTTCCATCTTTTCAATGTTGGAAATACTTTTTCACAGTGTGTTCTCATTTGTTCTTTAGTCATGCCTGCTTGCTGTGCAAAAGGTACATTCATTTCTATATATTCTTCTACGCTATCTATATTGTCTATAAATGCTCCGTCTTTATAGCAATATACACAATAGTCTTCATTCTTGCTTCCGTCAGCATTCGTTCCATAGTCTTCTTCTTTTTCTAGAGGCATACTACAACTCTGACAGATAAAGCTTTCTTTGTTCATGATGTTGATGGGTTATTTATAAAAAAAGAAAAGCTGATTTTAGAATCAGCCTTTTATTATTAAACGAGTTTCAATAAGATTTTTTCAGCACCATCTCCAACTCTGTATCCTAATTTGTAAGACGCTAGAAAACCTGATTTCAATCCGCTTTCTAGGTATTTTGGTAATAATACTTCTAGCACTTTCTTTCCTTCTGGTTCAGAAAAGATTTCAGATTTGATGTATCTGATATTTTCTCTGCGTGCATCTTTTTCCTCATATTTGGCAGTATTTGCTACCAATCTACCGAAAAAGCTGTCAGCATACGCTTTTAATACTTCCGCTCTTTTCACGGTTGTCGTGATTTTTCCGTTTCTAACTAGGTTAGTCAAGAGTTGTCTGATAAAGACTGGTTTGCTCTTCGCTCCAGTGTTGATTTCTAACAACCTGTTTTTTCTGTGTTGCATTTTACTAAACAATAAAGATAAATCTGATTTTTAAACAATTTTATTGCCCAATTAACATTTTTCCGATGGCTCCTAAAGCCTGATTGATTTCGTCGATTGCTTTTTTCCCAACTCCTTTCATCAAAAGTAATTCAGCCTTTTTCTTTTTTTCAAGATCTTCTACATAAAGAATATTATTTTTGATCAAAGCGTTTCTGGTTCTTTCACTGAGTGGAAGTGCATCAATTGGCATCGTTTTTACATTATTATCTTCAAGTCCGATTTCTCTTTCTGCAGGGAGCTCAGCGTATTCTACGAATACTGATTTATCAATATAGATTTCCTCAAAGATAAAGAGTTTTGCATAACTTGCGAGAGCTTCTCCAGCAAATACCAACATTTCTTTTGGAGTGACGGTGGTAAAACCTGTTTTTATCTCGAGTGTTAGTGAATCTTTTGTACTTCCTGTAAAGTCTTCAATTACTTCTTCTACATCATATTTTACATAATCAACGAGTTTGAAATCATTGTCGATGAGGAGTAAGTTTACGTCTCCATCTTCTTTTTTACTTCTAGATCTAAGGTATTCTAAAGAGTAGTATCCGTATCCTTTTTCAATTCTAATTTCCATATTTACTTCTGTGGAAGCATCAGTAATCTCAAAGAGAAATTCTTCTGGATTGAGGAGTTCGATACCAGCTGGCAATTTTAATTTATCAGCAGTATAGGTTCCAATCCCTTTAAATCTCTGAGAAACCCATTGTAATGGTTCTAATTTTTCATTGAAGGTGAATCTGAGTTTTTTGAAGTTGAGCAACATTGTCACAACATTTTCTTTTATTCCATCAATCACGAAATATTCGTGTGGCACTCCTTTGATCTTGAGACCTGTGATAGCTCCTCCGAGATTGTACGCCAAGATTATTCTCCTCATTGCATTTCCCAAAGTGTGTCCAAATCCACGTGGAAGGTTTTTTAGTTCAAACCTCGTAGTAGATGCATCAATTTCTGTGGCCATAATTTTTGGCGCTCCTATGAAATTTTGAATATCCAGCATAGAGTGTATATATAGAATGTAAAAATCTGATTTTTGTTTACTAATCTTACAACAGTACTTACAATTGTATCAATATCCGTGTCTTGTTTTCATCCACCGGTGTCTCTCTTGGGTCAGTAAGATATAAGGTATAGAAGTCTTTTGCTTTCGGATAATCTTTCATAATCTTTTTATAAACTTCTCCCATTTGTTTATAATCTCCTAGCATTTTATAAGCGATGAATTCTTGATTGATAGATTTATCTCCGCTCGGATGTTCAAATCCAATTCGTCCATTCCCAAACCTCACTCCATGCTCAATCATTCCTGTATTCCATTTCACTTCTCCATATTTCTTTTTGAATGCCTTAGTAAAAGTTTCGTACTTCTTCTTTTGCATAGGCATATACATCATATAGAACATCTTTTCACTTACAAAATGTGCATTGATATGATGAGAGAAATATCCCGGAAGTAGTACAGTCATTCAGAGAGGATAAGGAGTAAAAGACAGAACACTAAGCACGTGCGTAAAACTCGATAACTTTCAACAAATCAGCTTGTGCTTCAATTTCTCCTTTCTGAGGCAAATTCAACACTTCAATTGCATAAGCATTCTTATCTACTTTAATCCAAGAAGGAACTTTTACTGCAGATTTTGTAGAAGTAGAGTAGAGTGGAGAATTTTTCAATCCCTCTCTCAACGTCAATTTATCACCTGGTTTGAGGAAGGTAGACGGAACATTATGCTTAGTTCCATTCAACTGGAAATGTCCGTGTACTACCATTTGTCTGGCTTGCATAATGGTTTGGGCTAATCCTGTTCTAAGTACGATTACATCAGCTCTTCTCTCGAGGAATTGGAATACCGCGAAATCGTGAGAAATGTTGTTGTTCTTTGCATATTTAGATGCCGTGTGTTTCACAATTTTTGAAAATTGCTTCTCCGTCATCAAATAAGACCTTTTGAGAAGTTGTTTATTTCTCAAGAGTTTTCCATATTCGGAATGTCTCTGCATACTAGACCCATGTTGTCCTGGTGTTGTTCTTTTTTGCTTTAAGTTATACTTTGCCGAACCAAAGAGGTTTACTCCCTCTCTTCTACAAAGTCTTAATTTTGCTCCTGTATACTTCATGTAGTAAAAATATGAATAAATAAATCTGAGAAATACTAATTTCTTTTAGGTCTTTTTCCTTTACACCCTCCAAATTGGATAGAAGTGTTTTCTTTGATGTAGCTAATATCAATTACTCCAATCTCGTTTACAGCCTTGAATACTCCATCTCTGGCCATTCCTGTACCCTTGAAGATAATTCCGAGTTCTTTCAAACCGAACCCTTGAGCTTCTTTAAGAAGTTGTTTCGTTAAAATCTCAGCTGCGTACGGGGTGGATTTTTTACTTCCTTTGTACCCTACTTTACCGGTTCCTCCTCCACAAATTTTATTTCCGTCGACATCAACAATATTGATGAGCGTGTTGTTGGAAGTGGTGTTCACGTGAAGTATCCCCGTAGAGATTTTCACATCTTTCTTTTTAGCTTTAGCCTTTGGTGCTGCCATTGTAATCTAACAAATATAATAAATAAATCTGAAGTATAATAACTATTTTATTGCTTTCTTTTCTTCTGCTCTAATCGCGAAGTAGAGTGCTATTCTGATACCAACTGCTACAACCAACAAACAGACTACCTCTATATGAATTCGCTCATCGAACCATTGCTTTATAAAGTATACAATCGCTAGTGTAATGAGTAAATCCAACGCGGTTGCTAATCGTTTCCAGAACATTAGTAAGGTTCGGAACTGACTTGTAGATTTCTTGAAGAAGACACCTCTAATGAAGAAACCAATTCTAATCACAACAGCTCCAAGTAATATCAACCCAGCAATACCAATTAGTAAGAAGAGCAATAGTACGAGTATATTCAAATCAGTTCACATGATCGCAATCATTATAAGCTAAAAACCTTACTTCTTCAATACAGGTCTTACCTTTGAACGACCAAGTAATTTCTTTGCAGTTCTCGCATTTTTTCTCGTCAACTGTCAGCGAACTGGCAAACCGAGATTATGCCTCATTCCTCTATAACATTTGATTTCTTTCAGTCTTTTGATTGCTGATGCTACTTCTCTTTTCAAATCACTTTCCAAAACATATTTTTTGAGTTCATCAGAAATCTTTTTTTGATCCTCCTCATTTAGAGTACCTACTTTACTGAGGTAGTTAATTTTTACGGTATCCAAAATTTTTCTAGAACGAACTCTTCCAATTCCGTAAATATTCGTTAAAGCAATCCAAATAGATTTATCATCTGGAAGCACGTGTCAAAGCAATCTAAACATTGTTTACAAACAGTACAATAAATAAAAAAACTATCCTTGCCTAGCTTTATGTCTAGGGTTTCTTTTACAACTAACATAGAGTCTGCCTCTTCTCTTTATGATTTGGCAGTACATACACCTTTTCTTTAATGAAGATACAACTTTCATCGGTATAAAACAGATAATAAATAAACTTACAGTTCATAATATATATGAAAATGAAAATCAATTTCAAGAGAAAATGCTAGTATTTTATCATAAAGTACGAAAAATGGTTGTGAAAAAGAAAAAGTCAGTAGCAACATCGGCTACCAACTTCTTCCCCAAAAGTGAAATTCTTACTTTTTTTTAGCTACTGGTTTTTTAGCAGGAGCTTTCTTAACTGCAGGTTTTTTAGCCACAGCTTTTTTTACATTTTTTTCAACTTTCTTTACCGTAGCTTTTGCTTTTGCAATTAATTTCTTAGCTTTACTTTCAACTTTCTTCACATCTTTTTTAGCAGTAGTTGCAACTTTTTTTACATCTTTTTTTACTGTAGCTTTTGCTTTCGCAACTACTTTTTTTACAGGAGTTTTCTTAGCTACTGGTTTTTTAGCAGGAGCTTTTTTAACTGCAGGCTTTTTTGTAGGCATTAGAGGGCTTATTAAGCGATAAAAGGGAGTGGAGAAATTATCTACTCATGGGTATGAGTAATTTTTTTATAGTAAAAAACAAGAGAAAATTCAGTATTTTTATCTTTTTTTAGAGAAAATTATGCAAATATTTTTATAAATCAATTTTTTTTGTAGAGAAATATATGGTCTCAAGCCTAAAGTATCTGTAAGGGTGAAATATTTGCAAGAGAGTTATTTTGTGGCGTATATTAATCTGATTTTATGGGTGTAAGGACTCCTCTCTTCCTGTAGTTTTCAAAAAAATCTGCTCCAATTTCACTTTCAGCTTTTTAAATCTCTCTTCATCTCCGTCTTTCAAGAAATGTACTTCCATCAGGAATGTTCAGATATTGTTCCAAATGTCGTCACTTCGGCTTTCTAGGACTTCATATTCCATTCCTTCGATGTCGAGTTTGAGGAGAATGTGTGGTGTTTCTGTTGTGTTCGGACGGTTTACTGAACCGTCCTTACGAGAAACATTCGGAAAAATATTTCCCAATTTTTTTATTTTCACTTTCACTTCCTTTCCTCTCTTATTCAGAAAGGAGGGATAGCGACTAGATTGCATAGACTTTTCTTCATTGATGAAAAATCTGATTTCTTCGTCTTTCGCTCCTATTCCGAAGTTGTGGAAGCTTATCTTGGGATCGCTATCCAGTCTTTTTTTGGCTTCTTCATAGAGAAAAGGGAGGGGTTCGAAGTAATGGATCTCTGCTTCACTGCCTAGACTTCTACACCGTTCGCTAAAATAGCCGAGATGTCCGCCAATATCAAAAATAAGGTCAGCTTGTTGGATTGCCTGTTTGGCACAAGCGTATTCTCCTTTCACAAAGATTTCATAGCGAAGTGTTTCGTCGTAGTTAGGCATTGCGTTTATAGATTTTATAGTTTACGATATTTAAGAATTTATTAGGATTTGCGGTAGGTTCTCTTGAGACGATTTCTTTTCCTTGTTCGTCTACTTCCAAAATGCCTCCTGCGAGTTCGGCAATTTTTCTGCTCGGTTGGTTGGCTTGGTCTACGGGATAAAGAATGTAGTTGAAATCTAGATTTTTCTGTACCCATTCAATCAAAGCAAGCATTCCTTCTCTCCCCAATCCTTGTCCGTGAACAGATTTTTTAGTCCATATTCCTGGATTAAAGATAGGAGTTTTCAAATCACTCATCGCAAATGTACCAATACTCCAAAATTACTTATTCTTTTTATTATATCCCAATTTTTGCTGAGCATAAGCACGATCTCTGAGTGCTTGCTGTCTAGGGGTTAGACGATTATGAGAATTAACTACCGGTTTTCCCGTTTTCTCTTCCAACACTTCCTTGGCTTGTTTAGCCACTTCTGCACCTTCTACCAATGCCGTTTGAATTTCATTAAATCCTTTTGCATTTCTGGTTCTAGCAATTTCTGTACCTGCTTCCTCAGATAATCCCGTTAGTAGCATTTCCGTTCTAGTCATATGATCTCTCAAGTTGTCATTTTTGGTTAATCCCTTGTGTTCTTTGTATTCTTGTGCTGTTTTCCCCGACCACTGATATGAAATGTTAGTCAAAAGTGCATATTCTAATCAGTCTTTTATTCCTCTGGATTTGAGTTCGTCCGTGTAATCATTTCTAATATCTATATCTTGAAATCTTTGCTTGATTTCTTTCTCCGTCATACCTCTACTCCTGTACACTTCCAAGGCTCTGGCTTTAGCTCTTTGTATTCAGAGCTCGGGATCATTTACTTCCTCTACTCTTTGATTTCCAAGGGAAGCCAGTCGTTGTTTGAAAGGCTCAGCTTTGGGGGAGGGAATTGATTGAATGATACGCAAGAGTGTTTCCGTATTTCCCGCGTCTCCGGGACGCATCTTCCCGTCCAAAGCAAGAAATTTCAACTTTTCGATTTTACCGAAAAGATCAGAGTATCACTCGTATTTCGCCAACTGGTCTTTTAATTCTCTCCAATATCTACTAGCTTGAGAAGACTGCGTCAAAATGCTGACTATATCTACGATAGAAAATCGCCATTCGTCATTATATCGTTCTCTTCTAATCGTTTTTTCTTCAAAGAAAGCAACGGTTTTTAGAGAGGGAATAGTAGCTGATTTAGACATTTATACTAGAGTGATAGAGATAAATCAATCTGACTATACAAATTTGAGTCACAATTTCAAGAGTTTTTGACAGAAAAAAGCAACCCGATCACTCAGGAAGCTTTTCATACTTTATATTTTTACTTTCCACTGCTTCTCATCAACATCAACCAGACTCGCTGGCGAAGTTCTACCCTACTTTCTGGATTGTCGATCTGGGTCATAATTCCGTTTTCTTTTAAGGCTTGAAGATGTTTCATATAGTACGGTTTGCCTCCTGCATAGGTATTCTGCCGAAGCAACCTAGAGAGGACTGTACCAAATTGAGCACGTGTGACTACTAAAAGTGGTTGAAAGTAGTCCATATCCATCCCCATTAAACCAAGTGAACAAGCTTTTACTGCATAGTCTTTGATTTCTGCACTTTCCCAAGCATTAGAGCCATCTTTTCGGTGGCATTGAGCAGGGATTTTTTCTGGTAAGGTTCGTCAGAGGGCGTTGAGAGCGTAGTTGACTACCATTTTAGCGAGATGCCCACGAATGACGGTTCAATCAGGATTGGCTGCTTCAAGTGGTGCGAGGGTGGTGATGTCATGAGAATAGGCTCGTTGATAGGCGGTGAGGATTTCATTGGAGAATGTCGGGGAATTATCCCCTGAGAATTCCAGAGAAGTATTGTCCTGTTTTCATTCTCCGACATTCTCTGGTTCTCAATTCTCTGACATTCTATTTCCACAGGTTCCATCATAGTAGCTTGGGCTGAAGTCGCCGTTTGGACAGTTGTCCTTACTTGAAGTTGTGCTTCATCCTCATCAACTACTTCCTCCACTTGGCGGAGTTAGATTATTATTACAAGTAGGATAATTAGTAGCCCCGTTAGTACATTGAGGAGCAGAAATGACTGTGAAGGTATCACTTATGCTTACGCCTCCGTAAAATTCTATAGTCAAATCTTTAGTTCCTGCTGTAAGAGTGTTGAGATAGGTTTCCATAAGTTCAATCAATGTTCCTGTCGAGGCAATGATATTGTAGTTAGTCCCAGAAACAAGGGATATTCCGTCTACTTTCACTCCTATCAATTCTCCAATTCGTTTATCTATGGAGTAAGTCAGAGTTCAGCTAGTAGTGAGTTGGTAGGTAGTATTACCACTTCGTTGATGAGTAGGATTGATTTGATATTCCAGAGCAGAACGAATAGCGTCAGCCCACAATTCACCGATCTTTTGGTACCCCGTATTATTTGGGTGTGCTCCATCATAAAATCCAACTCCTGAAATAGCTTCCGTGGCAGCATAGGCCTGGGTATCTCCCAATAAAACAAACCCAGAATTTTCCGCTACTAAATCTACTAATACGGTGTTGTATTGCTGTATCAAAGGGAGTTGACTCAGACCTCCAGGCTTATAAATAAGTTGATTTAGAATCACGTGTTTAAACCCTTCATTTTTTAGAATATCAATAATCGTTTGCATATTAGCTTTATAGTCATTTACTGGTCGGGTTTCATTGGTTCCCAGCATAATGCTAATAATATCCACACCAGAATTGAGAAATACACCTGTGGCTGCAATCATACAATTCGGTATAGCAGGACCTTGAGTACAGGTATTTTCTATCCAGCTCAGTGTATTTGAACCACCAGCACCACGGTTAATAGCAGAGAAACCTGTTCCTAAATTGAGAATCGTCTGCCCTACTCCGTTATATGCTGCTCCAGAGGATCCTGCTCAGGCAGTAATGGAATCTCCAATAAACCCAATAATCGTTGTATAGGGTCGAACAAACACTTCTCCAGTCAGACTGGTTGCGGTACTAAAATCAGCCGTAATTGTAGCCAGACCGGGAACGGTTGGAGTATAGTCTACAGTTGCGGTGTAGTCATTTCCTTCATTGAGTTCAATATTGGTGGGACTAAAGGTTCCTCCTTTATCAGCAGAGAGGGACACAACCGTAGTCTCTGGTGCGGTAATCGTATACATGATAGTATCTCCGAATGTTATGTTTTTAGTGTTAGATTTTAATGAATAAGTCCTGATGAGATTATAATTGCTGACTTTCAAAATCGGAATATCTCTTCCCGTACCAAACATATGATTTGCCACTCCCCACTGTCCAGCTCCGGTAAGAGCCTGAACATTAGTATCCGTACGACTGTTGGAATATAACACCTGACTGGTGGTGATGTCAGTAATTTTAAGACCAAAGACCACAGAAGAAGCCTGATTTTCCATAGATAATTCCATTTTTACCACACGACCTGAGAAATTAGGATAGCTCATATGATTCAGTTGATAAAGGTATTCTGGAGGATTTCGACTCTTAGGTAAAACCATATCACTAAATCTGTATCAATACCACATTCATTGATCAAAAACAATCTCATAATAATCGTATTGATTAGCTGTTTGAGTAGGATTTACTCTAGCGACAATCGCTATAAGATCATTACTCGCACGATTGGGGTCAGTAAAGTCTACGATGACTTCTATTTTCCCATCACGAAAATTGTCGTTCGTAGGACGAAGTAATCCTTGTGTCCGATAAGGTCTCGTGTCTCGATATTGCCTCACGAGTTTCCCACCACTGACAACAAGAGCATTTAAACCTCATCAAATAGTTGTGATCCAACCATCTCCGACAGGTCAGTCAGAATCCATTTCAAAGTGACTGACGTAGCCTGTTTGATATTCCACATCAGCAAATACTCATCAACCGAGGAACAACAGCCCCAGAAATCAGACCATTAAAAATCAGATTTTTTTCATCATAGAAATTTTGTAAAAAGTAAAAAGGGTATGTGCTGGTAAACATACTCCCGTGTATCGTAATACATCCAAAGAATAAGAGGACACTTTACGGTTCACGGGTTGTCGAGACCAACAATAGATACCCTATAGAAGGACATTTACGGTTTGTGAACCATAAAATGTCCGCTTTTTCCTATAAGAAAAATCTATTATTAATCTCGACATCTGCAATATACCATTACCCTACTAAAAATCAAGAAAAAAATACGACTTGCAAAAAAGCCCCAAAGGGGCGACAGGCAAGAGCATAGGGTGAACCCTGAGCTTGCGAAGGGGTAGCCCTATGCTAACAAGGCGAAAGCCTAATCCCATAGATATTTTTCATCATATTCCATTTTATACTTGTTCAAAAATGCAAGCAATTCATTTTGGAAATTCTGCTTTTTATGGTGTTCTTCTTGCCCTTGAATATAGGTAATCACTCTTTCTATGTCGGTAGGATTAACCGAGAAGATACCGTATCCATCTTGTCGATAGAAATTGGCATAGTTCGGATCGAGGGTTTTAATTCGTCTGGAAGATTTTGATTTAAGTTCTTCTACTAGTTTCATTTGAGAGATTTTCCTAGAAAGGAGGCAGAGAATATGAATATGGTCGGTGTATCATCACACTTGTATCGGATTACATTCTAGTCCTTTGCAGATACCACCGAGGTATTCTCGCAATCTGGTTTTGAGGGTATCATCTATGAAAGGCTTGCGTCCTTTAGTGCTAAAAGTAAGGTGGACATAGACTTTTGATAAGGATTGGGGCATTAGCTATCGTTAAATATAAATTTGCTTACGCCCCTTTGGGGCTTTGGGGGCGTTATCACTCGCATAGTCATAGGGTTTCGCTACGCTTCACCCTATGCTGTTGCTCGTCGCCCCTTTGGGGCTTTGTTTCGAGGGATTTTTGATAATAAATATCCTGATTTATCATTCATTACCCTTTATTCCAGCACAGGAAGTTTCCTCAGAGACTCTTCAATGTCTGTGGATGTCTGTGGTGCGAAGATATAAAGTTGCTCCAACGGACTATCCGTATCATTAGCGTGGCAGTGAACAATCCCCTCAGGAATAAGAATACAATCCCCAGCATTTAGCGTATACATTTCCCCGTCTTCAGTTTTTACTTGTCCCTGTCCTGAAAGCATATAAATGACTTCTTCAAAATCTCTGGAATGCATTCCTGTTGCACTTTTGGGAGGAATAGAAACCGTTCCTACATCCAAATTTTTAGCTCATTCCACCTTATCCAGCAGAACTTGAAGGGTCAATCCTTTCCCAAAATCTCTAACTGCAACTTGATTTTTCTTTATAAGTTTTACTTCCATTTTTATAGACTATAACAAATAAAATCTGATTTATATCCCTTCTACTCCCTTGTTTCTCAAATCCTCAACAAACTCTGCAAAAGTAGTGAAAACAAAGGTCTGTATTCCCAATTCCTGAGCTCCTAGGAGCTTCTCCGCTTTATCATCAGAATAGATAATCTCTTCTGGCAAGCAGTCGCATTCCTCAATCAGTGCTTCAAAAATCTTTTTATCTGGTTTCAAGACTCCTACTTCATAGGAAAGGATAACTGTATCGAACAGGGACAAAAAGCTGAATTTTCTATCAAGTTCACGAATTCTCGTGAGAAAATTGTTGGAACAGATAGCTAACTGATAGCCATTCTGTTTCAACTGTTTGGCGAGCTGTTCTACTGCGGGATTGACTTCGTAGCTTTCTCTCAATATTTCGTGGACTTCTTTATCTGATATATATATATCCTTAGTTCTTGTTTAGCTCGCTGTCGGTAGTCAGCCTCATTCATTTTTCCTGCTTTGAACGCCTGCATTTGTGGCGATAAAGCAAGCACAAAATCTCTCTTTTCTTTCTCCACGGTGGGAGCGAGCCTTTCTTTGAAGGTCTGGAAGCTTTGTCCTGTAAAGAAGAGACCGTCAAGGTCGAAGCAAATGGTTTTGATTGGCATTGGGAAAAGGAAAAATAAATCTGATTTCTTTATACTATTCTCCGATAAAACCTCAACTCTGAATATCCCATAATTTTGCATATTCTCCATTCTTCAATAATAACTCATTATGTGAACCTTTCTCAATAATCTTTCCGCCTTCTATTACCATAATCTTATCCATTTTCATAATCGTTGAAAGTCTATGAGCAATGACAATCACCGTCTTATTTCTCATCAATTCTTCCATCGCTTCCTGAATTAAATGCTCACTTTCGCTATCCAAGGCAGAAGTCGCTTCGTCTAGCAACAAAATCGGAGCATTTTCAAGGATAGCTCTGGCAATGGCAACTCTCTGTCTTTCTCCTCCCGAGAGCTTAATTCCTCTTTCTCCCACGAGGGTATCGTACTTCTTCGGCAGTTTTTCGATGAAGTCATAACATCTCGCCATCTTCGCTGCTGCCATCATTTCTTCCTCGCTGGCGTTAGGACTTCCGTAGAGGATATTTTCTTTGATGGAACGGTGGAAGAGGACGGGGTCTTGAGGCACCATTCCGAGCTGGCTTCTCAAGCTGTCTTGCATTACCTGAGAAATGTCTTGGTTATCAATCAGAATTTTTCCCTTTTGAAGATCATAAAATCTAAAAAGCAGTTTTCCGATGGTGGTTTTTCCTCATCAACTCGGTCAGACTAATCAAATTCTTTCTCCCGGTTTGATATGTAGGGAAAGGTTGTCGAAGACTTTGTTTTTTCCATCATAGCTGAAATCTACGTCCTCAAAGGTAATCGTTCCTTCGCTCACTTTCAGCTTTTTATCTGTTTTATCTACTACACTATGTGGGGTGTCAACAATTTCTACTATTTCTCCGATTTCAGCAGTACATCTGAAGAATGCTCTGAATGCGTTGGACATATTCCCGAGTTCATCGATTAGTTGGAGTACATAGCTTTGCAATAATACAATCACTCCGATACTAATAATTCCTTGTCCTCGCAGGTTTAGGGCAACATAGATGGTTCCTATTTCTAAAATGAGTGAGGTTAATCCCCGTGAAACTCCCCATACTCGCATCATTTTGTAGAAGTAGGTTTTTCGTGCTTTTGCGTTTTCATGATTTATTTTTTCGAAAGCTTTGGCTTCTTTCTTAAAAGACGAAAAGATTTTGATATTCAGACTATTGGTGATATCATCTGATAATATTCCTCATAATTCTGAATCCAAAGCATTTGCCTTATCCTGATAAGGAAATGCTCGAAGAAAGAGCTTATACTGCACAATAGAACATACTACAATGACTCCGAAAAGTCCTACAGCTAACCAAAGGTATTGAGCACCTATGATGAAGAGAATTATCACGATATACAAGATAAAAGGGATGACATTTCGGTTGATCGTGTCACTAAATCTTTCAAAGGAATTTGCTCCTTTTCTAATCTTAGAAATCAGTGATCCTGTGAAATTATCTGTAAAAAATTGGAATGAATGTTTCTGTAAATAAGCGAAAAGCTTATTGTAGACATCTTCCATAATATCCATTTCAAAGGTCACCAAAAAATAATCCATACATCTATGGAGTATTGCACTTGTTAACTTGATCCAAAAGATATACATCAAAATTGCGATAGCATTACTAGCAATTTCACTGCTTGCTAGAGAGCTAGAAAGCAGATTGATAATATCTTTATAAAATAATGCTGGTAAAAGATGACATATTGTGGTGATTACTCTACATGCTATAGCTAGAATCCCATTTCTTTTGAAAACTTTGTATTCTGCTCGGATGTACTGTAGAATCCTCTTTGTAGATACAGAGGTCTTCTTTTCTTTCTTTTCCATTTTTGCTTCAAAATCTTGTAAAAATCTGTTCCCTTCCACTGTAGTATACGAAAAAGAAGGCTTTTTGTGACAGAAACTAGAGTTTTATTATCGAGGACAGGCGACCAAGTCGCTCATCCCCCTAAAAAGGGGGACTCCACAAAATGTGGAATAGGGTATTGCTTTTATGCTCCTTTTTCTTATTTGTCCTTAAATCTTTCGATAGATTCAATGATTACCTGCTGAGCTTCGAGAATGCTTCCAAATCCGTTCACTTCAATTTTCTCATACTTATCGTGTTCCAGAATTTTAATCTCTTTGAATAAGAGTAAAAGCTCTTCCTTCATATGGTGTCCTAAATCATCAATATGATGAATCTCGCTCCATCTAGGGTCAACATCGTCGGTTGGTACGGCAATAATCTTTGGGTCATCCCCCGCATTATCTTTAGTTCGAAGCACTCCAATGGCTCTGGCTTTTACAATACACCCTGTAAATACAGGGTTGGTCAGCAATAAGCAGACATCCAAAGGATCTCCATCACCGCAAAGCGTTTGAGGTACAAATCAGTAGTCGCAAGGGTAGTACATGCTATGATGAATCACGCGGTCGAGTCTGAAACATCCTAATTCGTGGTCGTACTCGTATTTGTTATTTGAGCCTTTAGGTACGTCTACTACTACATTGATAAAACCTTGAGCTTGGTCTACAAAAGCTGGTAAGTCATTAATTAAGTGCATAGAGAAATTGAATATATAATAAAACTAACAGGGGAGTATAGTCATTTCTAGGGTGGAAAGCAAGAGAAAGAAAAGAAAAAACCTGAACACAAGATTCAGGTTTTCCAGAAATTTCAGTATATCGTTGTTTTCTGATTCCAGATTCTCCCCTAAAGAGAGAGAAGTCTGACATTTTTTTCTAGTCATTTTTTTCTATTCATTGACGGAGCTGCTTACTTACAATTGAAAGTCCTTGATTTGTACGATCGCTGACAACGCGACCATTCCCATTTATTTTTTCCCATTCAGCGAGTGGTTTTTCTTGTTCTAGCTGATCTTGTCGATCTTCATCCGTATATCTGGCAGAGCTGTCAGTTGAGAGGATTTCATCTGTTTTATAGAATTCGTAATGGGTGAAAACGGGTCCAATCACTACTCTAGCCCCATTCACATCATTTACCATCAATACCATCAAAGCAGGATGTCCGATAGCTTCATAGAGCGGATTTCCTCCTTCAGAAGTGAAAATGTCAGCGATCAATGCTCCTCTCATTTCTTTGAGAGTAGATTCTCCAAGGGTTTTAGTCGGTAATACGATAGTCTCCAATGTTCCATACAGCGTTCTCAACCATTCAAAGTCGGTATCACTAATGGTCTCATTATGCATTTGTTTGATACTCAATGTTTTTAATTTTTCTAGGATCTTTCAAAATTCTACAAATTTTTCCTGTTCATATTGTCCATCAAAGTAAGGAGTAGTTTCCGTATTCAATGCTATCAATTGATCCAAAAAGCCTGGTTCTGATTCGATATATCCCTTTGGTACTGGGAGAGCAGGACTTTCTACATAAATTTCACAACTATCTGGTCCACCCATACCCATTTCGGCATACGCTTGTTTTACATATAACAAGGTATCATGTTTCAATTCGGTGTAAGATCCCAGATAGGTCACCAGATTTTTGAGCTGGTAAACAGGATCAAGTCTGAAATATGGAGCGTTTTCCAGAGGAGCTTTGAGCAGAGTTCCAAGGAAAGCTAGCCATTTATGATAGACATTTGCACTCACTTCTCGATTTTGCCAATCTCCCTCTCCGTCAGAAAGTTCAGCTAATTTTTCCTGAGCTTCAGCTTTGACAGTATCGTAGCTAGAAAGTTGAGTAAATCCTTCACTTGGTTGTTCCAGAATACTTTCTGATTCAGCTTTTTCTTCTAATCGGAGTTTAACGAGCTGATTAGCCAGAGAAGTATTTTCTAGAATATCTGGAACTATGAGTGCAGTTTGCATGTTGGGTTTGTAAGTATGCTCTTTTTCTGCACTACCTGCGGTAGTAAGGTCGAAAAGATAACTATCGAGCGTAAATTTTTCTCCGAAGAAAACAAATCCATCCGTGGTGGCTTTGGCTACTTCTTCAGTGGTCTGTCTCGCTTCTGGGGTGCTATAAGTGGTAGATTGAATTTTCTGAGGATGTACTTTCTTCAGCTCCTCAAGCAGGGCAGGCTGAATAGGTAAGATGTTGTTGGCATTGTTGAGACTGTTGTCTGCCAGAAACGTAGACATTTCGTTTAACGTGAGATCATCGTCAGTACCAATCAGATTTTTAATCTGCTCAGAAAGTTGATTCAATTCATCCAAATCTGCTGGATCTATGGTAGCTACCATAATCATCCCCGCCTTTGTCAGAGTAGTATCATTGAAATAAAATTTTTCTCTCATCAGCCATTTCATCGCAGTGAAGTAGGTTTTGAGCAGTGAGCTGTCAGTATAATGGGCTCTAGGCTTGAATTGGGTGTAATCTTGATAGAGTTGTATCTCATCGGGAGTGTCTGCCGTTCCTCCGAGGCTTGCAAGGAAGGTATCGATTGTTTTAGGATTGTCTGCTTTCAAGATTTTGTCTACAATTTGCGGGATAAGAGTTTTGTATTGTGGTGCAAGCGTTTTTGTCATATCTTGAGTCCTTTTTTGGATGATCTCTTGAATCTGCTCATCAGTGAGGTCGGTATAGTCAGGATTCCATTTCTCTTTCTCCAGCATTTTGTTTATTGTTTCGCGAATACTTTCTTCACTAGGGAGAAAAATCTGAGGAACTACCCAATACGCCGATAGAAAATCATAGTAGGTTTTTAATTCAGCATTTTTTTCCTGTTTTGCAAGGGTGAGGTATTGGTTAGAGAGTTTTTCAGAAAGTTTTACTAAAGTGGGTCTGGCAATCTGCTCTTCATAGTATTTCAATCCGTTATCGAAAAGTTTGTGGTAGATATGGAGTAAGAGATCGTTGGTGACGAGAAGGGTGTTGAAAGGATACCTTTCATTTTCTGCTCGTGATCCTCAGAGAGTTTTGGTGAGAGAGATTCGTTCTTCATTCGTACTTGGAATACTGGAATCTTCTCTACTATAATCAAAATTTCGTCCATATTTGAGCGTATTTACATCTAAGATAGTTCGTCCTCTACTAGCAATCTGCTGAGCTTGGGAGTCGATAATATTGAGTAAATTATCAGCTTGTCGTAATCCAGTCAGAGAGATGGTAGCTCCCGCTACAAGGTCCTGTTTTGTAAGGTTCCTATTCCCTCCATTAGTGGCAAGAGTAGGGGTAGGAGTGTAATCTGCAGAAGAGGGTTGATTGAGGCAGATGTTGAATTGGGACACATTTTCTGGAGTTAGAACATATCCTGTAGCTCGTTCTTCCTGAAATCATGAGGTGATTGCCTCTCGGTTAGTCATTTCAGAGAGTTTAGGTTTTTGCATTTCTCGAGTGTAGGTGTAATCGCTTGCTCTGGTTCAGGAAAGTTCATTAGTTGGAACGTCTGCAGGTTGTGAGATACAACCCGTAAGTAAAAATGCTCCCAGAAGGAGTGGGAGAAAACGTGGGTGTTTCATAACGTATCAGGTAAAGATAAAGTGGTATTTTTTTTCAAATATAGAGATTACCGTGTCGCTTGCAAGGAGAAATGTTTTTCTGTTTTTGAAAAATAGACTTGACTTTAATATATATATAGTTATAATGAAGAAAATAAAAAGAAGAATATTAACATAAAAAATAAACAAAAAAATGGAAACAAAAGTAAAAACAGAGGAAGATTGGGAGAAAATAGCGGCAGGATTAGCAAGTCAGAAATCTACGCGTGAATTAACAGCGGGAGAAAAAAAGAAGCTAAAGAGTTATAACCTACCCAGCTCGGCGAAAGAACATATTGAAAAAGCGTGGAAATCACGAAAAAACCCAGAGGATCAAGTATCCTGGTGGGGATTAGGGATAGGATATTTGTTAATAGCATTATGCTTTCTGTTCCCAGTGATATTGCTTTGGAAAGTCTTTGGTGCAGAATCCTTCTCAACCCTGGGAGCCTGGGGAGCTCTGTTTTATAATGCGAGTGCCTTTGCTTATTGGGTTGCCTTGGCAATTATAGCTCTCATGGACTTGGTAGAGCTAGGAAAAAGGGATGTTTTTAGTCCATGGATATTACGGTATGCTATAAAAAGGTCTTTCGTATTAAAAGCCTTCAGTTTTGTATGGGATTCTGTACTAATGCCAGTCGTCTTGATTAGTACAGGACATTATGTCATGTTAGTGTTATATGTAGTAGTATTTATTATGTTAATGTTAATACAAAAAGAGGAAAAAAAGCTGGTAAAGGATTTCTTTCCCGATGAAGACGAGGGCTTTATAGAAGAGGATTCCAAAATAGAATCCGCTTGTGAGTATTAAAACTCACAAAAAATCCTAAATTATTTAAGTCTAATTTTGAATCATGGATATATGCCACGGTTTGAAGTTAGACTTTTTTCTTTCTATTGAATTTTCTATAACCCCAAGGTCCTAGCAAAATAAGCCTCCTTCGCCTCGAAAATAAAGTTGATGATTATCGGATCTCAAATCTCAGCAGAGAGAAGAGTCTCAACCTCTTTTTTATTGTCTGCATTTTGGAGGAGCATTTCAGCGATTTTATTCGTCACTACCAACTGAGCTGTCCCATTTTCAATTTTTTCGATAATGACATGGTCCTTGAGATTGGACTGAACGGTAGGTTTGGAAAGTTTAGAGGTGATTGTAGTTCGGAGAGCAGGAAAGGCTACCTCTGCACCACCAGCATTCTGACTAGGAGCTGTTTTCTCCGTAGATGTCTGAGCTTGCGAAGGAGGAAGTGCAGTTTCTACACGAGTGGGGACGTTTGCTTGAACGGGAGCAGAAACACTATTCGTCTCATTCGTCAACGGAGCCAACGCGATCTTATAAATAATGGCTGGATAGGGATGAAATCTGATTTTACGGATAATATCTCCAAAAAGAGCTGAAATCTGCAAATAAAAATCGGTATCTTCCAAAAGATGTTTATCAATAAACCCGAGCACCTGTTTCGCGAACTGATGAAGGTCGATTCCATTGGCATTGATGGTCTCAATGCTTTCAAAAATCTGATTTCTCTCTCCTTTTTTTATAGTATCCAAAAATTCCTTAATCGTTGCTTCAGAGGAAATCCCCAAAAATCTGGAGGCATTCTCTGTGGTGATATTTCCCAAGATGCTTACTTGGTCAAGGTATTTCACCGCATCACGTACTCCTCCATCGGAGATATTGGCGATGAGTTCCAGAGCCGGCTTTTCATAACTAAATCCTTCCTGATCACAGATACTAGCGAGATGGCTGGCGATTTCTTCTTCGGAAACTTTTTTGAATTGAAACACCTGACAACGAGATACAATCGTATCAGGCACTTTGTGGATTTCTGTCGTTGCGAGAATAAAGCACACATTCCCCTTGGGTTCTTCAATAGTCTTGAGCAAGGAGTTGAACGCTCCTTTGGAAAGCATATGTACCTCATCAATGATATAGATCTTTTTCTTCAAGGTGGTAGGTGGATAGAGGGCTTTATCCAGAATTTCTTCTCTGATATTATCCACTCCTGTATGAGACGCAGCGTCGATTTCTACATAATCCAAACAAGAATTTGCGTTGATTGTCTGACAGTTTGCACACTCATTACAAGGATTTCCCTCATGAGGATTCAGACAGTTAATCGCTTTCGCTAAAATTCTCGCAGAAGTAGTTTTTCCTGTTCCTCTCGGTCAAGTTAAAAGATAATTCTGTAAGCTATCTCTGCTTGATTGCATTTTAGCTTTGAGAATTTCTCTGATAGAATGCTGTCCTATCATGCCGTCTTCAAAGGTTTGAGGACGATATTTATTGGCGAGGGAAAGAGAGAGAGTCATGGAGACAAAAGATTAAGGACTAAAGGAAAAAATTTGTTTAGCTTCCTAAAAAGAAATTGTAAGAATCCAGATTTTTTTTTCAATCTAAGATTATCCGAAAATTTTGAAAAAAAATTAAAAAAATCAGACTTTTTTTTGAGAATTTTTCTTTCTATCCTAAAAATGCTAGTTTTCGACTGGTTAAAAATTGTATAAAAAATCTTTCACATTCTCTTGACATTTGATAGCAAATGATTATATTAGAATCACCACAGAGGAAGAAAAATTTTCTATCTAACTGGCGGTACAAAAAAAACAATCGGCGGAGCCTCCGCCATAAAACAAAAATTTTATGATAGTGATTAGATCGCCGTCGAATTGCCAATGACTACAACGAGTAGTCTAAAGCAAAAATACGGCATAAAAGAGATTAGCAGTAATCCGGTCCTCGATGAGATCAGGAACCTGCGAGTAAAAAAACAAAAAAAATGGAACAAAATGAAAATGTTGATCCCTCCGCAAAGGATTCGGGTAATATTGATCCCGAAATCTATCGGAACAACAAATTCTGGCCGGACAACTCGCCCACGTAAGAAGTGGACTTAAGTCTGCTGCCGAGCCTCAGTAAAAACTATATCTCCGAATCGCCCCGCGAACCCGCCCCTCCAACGAAGTGAGGACTTGGGATACGCAAGGGCAAAAAAAAAGAAAGAATGGCGAAAAGAACAACGTTAAGGGTTGCTCCGATACGGGGTGATCCTTGCTAGAACTAATATAGATCTAGCTAAATTAAAAAAAATCCTTCCGCCCACCGGAAAAAATGGGCGAAACCAAACGGCGACAGCGGCTTGTAACAAGTTCCGCAGGAACGATATAAAGATGTCGATCCCTGGCCGTATCCCCCCAATAAAGGGCGGAAGGTAATACTCTCTCCCATATCCCCATTAACCAATTACAACTACTGGAGAATGAGGAGAGAAACCCGCACGAATTTGCGGGAAACGCCACGGGAATTCCCTGGCAAAAATGGATCCCTATCTACTGCTGGATCCGATCAAAAATGCCGATAGTCAAATCCCGCGGCAGGGTGCCCCTCAAATTATTGAGGGGTTTCTTTTTTTTTGAAAAAAATAAATTGACTTTAAAATACATTTATGTATAACACAAATAAATATAAAACTAAAAAAATATGTATGTAGAACAAAAAATTGAAATCCCAACGGAATTATCGTTGGAAGAAGCGATTGCATTCGCAAAAGAGAGACATTATACTTCTATCGTGTTGTATGATAGTCAGGGGGAAAAAATTGAAACCTGTGCCGATCATCCTCAAGGGATTGTTGTTGAAAAGGAAAATCAACTCTTCCTCAACGGTGATATTTTGCTTTATGAAGGTAGGTGGACTGACTGGGGAACACATTCTCAAGGAGTAATTATCGAAAAAGGAGATCAACTCTTGCTCAATGGCAAAGATCTGCTTTATGAAGGGAAAAAAGATAGTTGGGAGTTTTCTTCTTTTGGCCTCATTGTCGAAAAAGATAATACTCTATTGCTTATTTCTCTTTATGGAGAACGCTGGCTTTATCAAGGATTCGCTGATTGGTACGCTTATCCTCAAGGGGTTATTGTAGAAAAGGATGATACCTTGCTTCTAATTTCCCTTGCTGGAGAGCAATTGTTGTATAAAGGTGAATGGGACGAATGGAGTTTTTCTCCTCAAGGGGTTGTTATCAGAAAAGGAAATCAGCTCCTTCTTCATGGCAAAGAGATAATTTATGAAGGAGAAGAATATGTGATATTAGATCATCCTCAAGGAGTACTTGTAGTGAAAGATGATGCTGATACCTTGCTTCTAATTTCTCTTGCTGGAGAGCAATTGTTGTATAAGGGGGAATATGATAGTTTATGTTCTTCTGACTACGGGGTGATTATCCAAAGAAATGGCAAATTTTATTTGTACTTCATTTGAGTAAAATTCATGGGAGGTATCTTTGCCTCCCTTTTTCTATTCAGCTTTTTATATTACCTCTTTCTTTGCATTAGGAAACACTCTCTCAAACTCCTCAGGAATGGGTGCAGTAATATCAATAACTTTCTCCGTATGATCCACGAAACGATAGTTCCAGCAGTGGAGTAATTGTCTCTGAATATGCAGTAAACTATTGAATTTCCTATTGATCACAGGAATCCCGTAAATCAAATCTCCAAGCACAGGATACCCATCACTTGCCAAATGCACTCTGATTTGGTGCATTCTTCCCGTATGGAGTTTTACTTTCATCAGAGAAATCTGCCCTAATTCCGCATGAAAGATTGTCTTCAAGGTAAAACACTCCGTCTTGGATGGCATTCCTTTGGGGTTGATGACCATTTGTGCACGGTCAAATTTCCCGCTATAGCTCTTTTCAATCGCTTTATCAATGATAAAATGCTGAGGTGGATTTCCGCTCACGAGCGTAATATAGGTTTTATCGATTTCTCTTTCTCTGATAATTTGGTTGAGAAACTGCAATGCCTCGTAATTCTTCGCACCGATCAACACTCCCGAAGTGTCTTTATCTAGTCTATATCCAAAGGACGGTTTGAAGGTCCCCTGAGCATAATCTTTCGCATACACTTCCAAATAGTCGTTCATTGACAAATCATTTCGATGATTATTGCTCTCGTGGGCAACGACCCCAGCAGGCTTATTAAATGCTATCCGATTAGTATCTTCAAAAAGGACTAAAGGCTGAATATCCTCTTTAGTCAGCTTTTTCAGTTTTCTTTCTTTGCCTGTGAGATGGCTGGAAGTGTCTTTTTTCCCAAGCAATTCATCAGGAATTAAAATTTCATCACTGACTTGGAGACGGTCGTCTTGGTGGGCTTTTCTTCCATTTACTTTGATATCCCCTTTTCTAATTCGAGAATAGATGTCAGAAAGTTTGACTTCGGGATAGGTTTTACATCGTTTTCTGAGAAAGCGGTCAAAGCGTTGATTGGCGGTAGAAGAGTCGATAGTGAGTTGCATTTCATACAAGGGCAAGTAAAGTTTTAACCTAGTATGTAGATTCTCTCCCATTTTTCCAGTGGAAGTTTCCACTTGCATTTTCTACTGCGTTTGTGTATACTTCACTTTAACTTTTTTATTCTTTATTTTATACTTCTATGAATATCCTCGTCCTCAATGCTGGGAGCTCTTCCCTCAAATATCAACTCTTCGATCGAGACAATAACCTTATTCTCGCTAGAGGAAATGTAGAAAAAATCTGAATGGAAGGATCTTTCATCAAACACAAAGATCGCAATGAAAATAAATCAGAATTTCTTGGGAATCTCGCAAATCACAGTGAAGCTTTAAAAAAAGTACTCGGAATCCTCGTGAGCCCTGAAAATGGATCCCTCACCAGCTTAGAGGAAATTAATGCCGTAGGACACAGAATGGTACACGGAGGAGAAGTCTTCCAAAAATCTGTAGTGGTAAATGTAGAAGTCCTCGAAACCTTAAAATCTTTGATACCGCTCGCTCCTTTGCACAATCCTGCAAACATCATGGGAATCGAAGCAGTACAGGAAATTCTCCCTAACGTGCCAAATGTTGTGGCGTTTGATACCGCATTTTTCCAAACAATGAGTCCAGAACACTACCTTTATGCACTTCCTCGCGAATATTACGACAAATACAAAGTGAGAAGATACGGCTTCCATGGAACTTCTCACGACTATATTTCTCACAAAGCCTGCGAAACTCTTGGTAAAGACTACAATACTACTAAAATTATCACTTGCCACGTAGGAAACGGAGCTTCTATCGCTGCTATCAAAGACGGAAAAGCACTCGATACATCCTTAGGATTTACTCCATTAGAAGGGCTGGTAATGGGGACGAGATGTGGAGATATTGATCCAGCAATCGTTCCTTTCTTGATGAAAAATGAAGGATTATCTACAGATGAAATAGACACCGTAATGAATAAAAAGTCAGGGATCCTTGGACTCTACAATGGAAAATCTAGTGACATGAGAGATATCGAAACAGGATTTCTCGCTGGACAGCCATTAGAGACGCAGATTTTGAATATTTATGTAAATAGAATTCTGAAATATATTGGAAGTTTCACTTCTTTGCTTAATGGAGTTGATGTGATTGTCCTCTCTGCTGGAGTGTTAGAAAGATCACCTGTAATCAGAAAATTACTCGTTTCTCAGTTAGGATGGCTCGGAGTAGACTTCGATGAATCCAAAAATGACTTCAGAGAAGAAGAAAGAGTAATCTCTACACCAGAGAGCAAAGTAACGGTAATCGTGGAACCTACTGACGAAGAATATATGATTGCAAAAGATACCTATGCATTGGTAAAGTAATACTTCTTTATCCCTTTTGCCCAATCCATGAGAACCAACCTAACAAAATTTCAACGATGTCCGTGATGTGGTAATTTTCTGATTCATTTAGCTCTCAAACAAGCTTTAGCAGAACTCTGAATCCCAAAACATCAGGTAGTATTTGTCACAGGAATTGGCTGTAATTCAAAAATGAATCAATATACCGATAGCTACGGAGCGGAGACCTTACATGGGAGACCTATCCCTTTTGCCACAGGAGTAAAATTAGCCAATCCAAACCTTACCGTAATCAGTATGGAAGGAGATGGAGGAAGCTACGGAATCGGGCTAGGGCATCTGCTCCACGCAGCTAGGAGAAATACTCCGATTTTGCACATTACCTGCGATAACGAAAATTATGCTCTCACTACAGGACAGGCTTCTCCGACCACTCCAGAGGAGGCAAAAACAAAATCTACCCCCACAGGAAATCATATTCCGCCCATGCATCCCATCAATGTCGTAGAAGCGGCAGGAGGAAAATTTGTACGTATGGTGCAGGACAAAGAAACTCAAAAGCTGAAAGAAACCATCAAGGAAGCCCTCCAATTTAACGGATTTTCTCATATCAACGTTCAACAAGCCTGTCCCTCTCGAAAGAGGTGGTAAATCTATATCCTCTCCTCAATAAACGTCTTCCAGGACTCCTGCGGAGTCATCAGGATCTTTTCTAATTCCAACGTCTCTCTACGATCAGGAATATGGGAAAAGGAAGTTACTCTGGTCTCAATTTCCATCCCACTTCAGCTTTTAAAACTGATAATTTTTTCCCCTCGAAAAAGTGAATTATTATCGTGAGCGAGGAAGAGATGTCCATACTCAGAAGCGAGATATTTAGCTTGAAAATTCTGGGCATACTCCATCGCATTTTGTACGGTAGCGGTCCTCCTTTTCACTGAATCGGTCGTATCAATGATGGTTTGATAGTTGATAATCGTCCTGATCGCCAAAATCATCACCAAAAATAAGACTACTGCGAGCCCCCATTTAATCCTAGAACTGTATTGGTCGATGATATGCTTGATTGGCAACATGCTTGGAAGAAGGTACTAAAGGGAGACGTTTTAAAGATGGGAGATAGCCCATTTGATCACTTCCCCCATATTTTCTTTACTGATTTTTTCAGGATATTTGGTTAAGACGGATTTTACCACTTCTGCCTCATATCAGAAGTTTTTGAGAGATTTTACGATATCTTTTAGGAGCTTTTGCTCGCCTTCCATGGAGGAAATCTGTTTGAAATCTATCGTCCCCTTGAGTTCGAGCAGAATTTTTTTTGCTGATTTGGGTCCTATCCCTGGGATTGCTTGAAAAAATTTCACGTCCATAGTTTCTACTGCTTTTTTCAGTTCACTTTCGTCATACTGTGCAATAGTAAATGCTGTCTTCGTTCAGATTCCTGAGATTTTTAAAAGGCTTTCAAAAAGTTGTTTCTGGGCTGGAGTATCAAAGGCAAAATACACCACCGTTTTTTTCGTGTCATCCAAGTGGGGATAGAGGAAAAAATCTCCTGTGGTCTGTTTCCCAGCATAGTTGATTTGGATTCCAAAAAACTCATTTTTGAGCAGGGTGAGAGCAGGATATTGCTGGAGACTGCCGTGGAAAAAGTGAAACATAGCACAAAAAGCTGAGAGATAAAATACAACAGAGATACATCAAATTACCCTATCTCCTATGTAAGGATTCTAGAAATTTTTACAAGGGAAGTTCGAACGAGAAAATTTTTGGATTGAAAATACAGAGAAATTCTGTATAATAAATTCCGTATCCAAGACATGCCAATTTAGCTCAGTCGGTAGAGCATCTCACTCGTAACGAGAAGGTCGTGGGTTCGATTCCCACAATTGGCTAGTTTAACACACCAAAGTTCAGATTGAACTTATATAACAACAGAATTATAATTGATTGAATACAAAAATCAAGTCTTTTTTTTTAAAAAGAATGTTTTTTTAAATTATGCTTAATAAGCCTAACTAAATACTTTACTTCGTGCTTGTTTAAGTCTAATGTTAGTTATATGCGTATAAATCATTGTGCTGGAAATGTCTGAGTGTCCTAATAGTTCCTGTACGGTACGAATATCTATTCCCTCCTCAAGTAGAATTGTTGCGAACGAATGGCGTAGAGTATGGCAAGTAATCTTGATTCTTATTCCTGCACTATATTCTTTGAAGATACCACATACTTGTGATTTCGAAAGTTTGTTTCCATATCAACGAGTATGGGAAATAAATAGTCGAGGACTATCTGGCATAATTCATCAAGTCCAAGGTATTACTTGTTTTCTCCAGTATACATATTGATCAGTGAGATAACGAATATGATCCGAAATAAAAACAAGTCTGTCTTTTGCTCATTTGCCTCTAATAGTAAGATCGGATTTATATACATCTTCTACTTTAAGATTAAGAAGTTCAGAAAGTCTTAAACCTGAGGAGAATCAGATATACATAAGCAGTTCATTCCTTAATCTCGTAATATCATATCTCTCTATTCCGTGAATATGATCAATAAGTAATCCGAATTGTTGTCTATTGATGTGTTCCATAGGAGGATATATTACTCTCGGCGTTTCTATCCTTCTGTAATCAATTCAAGTCTCATAAATCAGATTACAATATTTCAAGAATCATTTTATAGTTTGAATTTTACCTGATATTGTAGATGGTGCTAGTGATGAGCTTTTTCAGTAATTCCTAGATGTTTTAGGTGGACTACATTCTCTTAAGTGCGATCTATATTCTTCAATTACTCCCATCGTAATATCTCAGACTTTTACTTCTCGTATATTGAGATATACTTTGAGATATTCAATGAATTTATTAATATCCATTTGACGTCCAATGAGAGTAGAATTTTTGTAATCCTTGTTTTGTAGGTAATTTAAAAATTTACCTACGAGTTCTTTAGTGATTTGCATTTTAATAAAAAAGAAGTAAAATCGCCGAGAAATAGGCTTACTTCTTTGTATACTGCTTCTGTATAATGATTAATAGTATCAAAAGCAAATACTTACATATATTTTCGTATAACCTTCTGTTATCAAAAAATCTTGATTTTGTTAAAAAATTCATTATACTATTCTTAGTATACAAAGAATAACCCAATTTCTCGGCGATTTATCCATTCCCGAGATTTTCTGATGTTAATAAAAATCTGACTCAAAAGAAAACAAAGACTAGCTCATTGAGAGAATGAGAGAGTAGCTTTTGAGAAGGTTAAAGTAAGAGTAGGTAATAGATGTGAGATAACTGATGAATATGTTAATGATAAGTATGCACGATGCTTTGCTCACATCCTCGGGAAGTGAATGTATCCTCACCTCGAAAAGCAAACTGAACTGAATTTTTAGTTCAGATTTTTTTATTTTTTATTCTTAAAACTATGCCCGGAACAGAAAAACAGAAAGAAAAAAAACCAACAACTTCTCCTAAGTTCAGACTATGAGATGTAGTAGAAGTATCAGAAGCAGAAGGACAGGAAGCATTCTACAATGGATGTAGAGGAACTCTTATCGGCATTACTTATTGTGTAGACGAGGTAATGCGAGCATACCTTGTAAGGTTCGATATCGAATGAGAAAAAGAAGGAATAGTACATCATTTTAAGGAGATTTGGCTTATATATTAAAACTATGAAGGTATATAAATCTTATAAAGAACAAAGAAATGAAATATTAAAACTTAAGGAAGAGATAAGATTTTTAAAATTAATAAATAAAAGAAGCAAAAAAATGAAATTGAAAATCTTTGAAGAATTTGTTATTCTATTCATGAAGGATAAAGAAGATTGAATGAATATCAAAGATTTCACCATCTATCAGTTGTGGATTCATTCACATAAATTTTATTCTCTATTAGATAACAATGGAAAACAACACAACACCAACGCTTGATGAAGTTCAAGCTAAGTACAAGGAACTCTACAATGAAGACGTCCCTAACAATAAGAAGAACGACCAACCATGGATTGAAAAAAAGATTGCTGATTTTGGTAAAGACGTAAAAGGAGAAACTCAGCCAAAAAAAGAGAAAATTGATAGAAACATCACTTTCCCTCTTAGGTAATGTATTACTTTACATACCGTTTATTTGTGATAAACTTCTCCAAGAGAAGCCAAAATCGAGTAAGCGGTATGTAAGACTAATATGATTGATAACAAATACAAGCAAAAAGGCGGGAAAAACGAAATAAAAAACATACTTTTTACGCTTATTTACATATGCAAAAAATTATTAAAAAAACAATTAAAAGAAAAAAGGATACTGATAAAAAATCAGAAGATTTTAATAAAAAAAAGTTAACTATAAAACAAGAAAAATTCGCAAATTTTTACGTAGAAAAATGAAATGCTACAAAAGCGGCGAAAATGGCTTGATACAGCCAGAAATCGGCAAGAAACGTCGCAAGCGAAAACCTAACAAAACCTAACATTAGGAGTAGAATAGATGAACTCGCTCAGATGGCATTATGAGTAATAGAGAAACTTACTTCAGATGATACTGTTAATCCTTCCGTGAGAATGACTGGAGCTAAAGACATTCTTGACCGTGCAGGATACAAACCCATAGAACAACACGAAATTAAATGATTTAAGAACGATTTATCTTATTTAAGTTTAGAAGATTTAGAAAATCTAAAAAAAACACTGAATGGAGAAGGAAACAAAAAATCAGATTAATAAAATTGAACTTGAACTTGTGAACAGAGAACTTGCTAGAAGAAAGTTCATTGATTATTGCAGGTATGTTTTGCATTGATTCGAAGATATTGCTTATCAGTGAGAGAAGAGCAATCTTATCCATCATAAGATAATCTACGCACTAGAGAGAGTCGAGAGATGAGAATGTAAGCGTCTGATGATATTCTGTCCTCCTGGATTAGGTAAGTCTACCATCTCGTCTAAGGCTTTCCCTTCATACTGTCTGGGTAAAGTACCAGAGAGGAAGATTATAGTCACATCCTATGGAGCCGATTTGGCTAATGATTTTGGGAGAAAAACTAAACAATTAGTAGAAAGTCAGCTTTACAAGAATGTTTTCCATGATTTTCAGCTATCTAAAGATAAAAAAGAATGAGGAAACCGAGAGACCTCACAATGAGGAGGATATTATACTGCTGGTGCTGGAGGTTCAATTACTGGTAAGAGAGCTAATATCATCATCATTGATGACCCAGTAAAAGACAGACAAGAAGCAGATAGTCCAACAATCCAGAAGAGGAATATTGATTGGCGGGACTCAGTATTACAGACCAGATTAGAGAGCCAAGATGACGCCGTAGTCCTCATAATGACGAGATGGAATATCTACGACTTAGCGTGATACTTACTGAAGGAAGAAGGAGAGAAGCGAGAGAAGATTATAATCCAAGGAATAGATGAAGCAGGCAATGAGATTGTTCGACCAGGTAAGCGAGATATTGGATATATGCAAGAACGTAAGAAGTCTATGCTCCCAGCTAATCGAGCAGCTCTGTATCAGCAAGACCCTGTAGAAGCTATGGATAGTATCTTCAAGCGTTCCTATTTTAAATACTATCTCTCTTCGGAGTTCGAGAATCCTCAAGCAATTATCAAGAAGGATGACTTTACTTGGTGATTTTTTTGCGATCCAGCATTCTCCACTTCAAGCAATGCTGACAGTGCCGTTAATCTAATTCTCTGAATACACAAGATTACTAAGCAATTCTATCTCCGAGATATAAGGTGATGACAGAATGCACCATCCAGAACCATATCTAATGCAATAGCTATGATTAATCTCGCACAGATGGAAGGTATTAGATTATCATTCATCCAATGCGAAGAATCCAAAATCAATAATAGACAAACTGATTTCGTGGAAAATTTTAAAAAAGAACTGATAAGACATAGTATAAATCTTCCATTCTACACCAAGGAGCAAAAAATTAAAAAAGAAGTCAGAGTTTTAGATGTCTTAGAACCTAAATTCACTCAATGAGCAATATATTTCCGTTCTGATGTACCAGATAAAGAGAGTCAGAGAACCTTAGAAGACCAACTCGTACAATTTCCTAATGGAAGACATGATGACTATCCTGATGTATTAGGTCAAGGAGTAGAGAAGCTTAATACTTATACTCATTACGCAAAAGAAGATGACAGATATGCGTCAGTTAGTATTGATCGTGACGAATATCTATACTAGAATTTAAAAAAAAAGATAAAATTTCCAAAACCCTACATCAGAACTACCTAAAAAATCACCCAGATTTTTTTTATTTTTTTTTGTGTATATAATGATAATCATTTTATACATCTTATAACGTATGGCGAAAGCACTTCAGCGAAAAAAAGAAACTGAATTAAAAGATACATTATTCAATGTAGATGAATTTCGCGTTCAAGTAGAGAGAGAATATCAGATGTGATATTGGTATGTAGCACCTAAAAGACAGCAATACTATAATAGAATAAGAAAATGGAATAGACAAACAAATAATAAGAAAAAAATACTGAATATTAATCTCATCTCTCAAGCAATCGATGTTGCGGTAAGTGTGAGCTACTCAGATGCTCTGAGTGTACGCTTCGTTTCGAGAGATTGACGGATTCATCAAGAAGAAGCTGATAATTTACAGTATTTAGCTGATTTCGATAACAACGAAGAAGACTATCAGCAATTGAAGTATCAAGCTGAATGGGATAGATTATTTTATGGTGTGAGTCTCCGTTATCGTAGCGGATACGATAAAACGAAAAAAACTCCTGTATTCAATGTTATTGATCCATTAACACGAATTCCAGATCCTAATCCGACACAAATAGGTAAATTTAATTGTCAGAATTTTAGGTTCCACTGATTTGAATTTGAGGTAAGTTTCTTCGATCTAAAAAACGCTGAGTATAGCTGAAAAAAGATCTATGAAGAGCAAGACCTTGCTAATCTAATATCTCTCTATTCAGCCAATCAACAGCAGATAAGGAACGAAAAAGCTGTTGCACGAAACTACTGATGTACAACTACAGATAGTCGGAATAAGAACTTCTCATTGTGAGTATATTATCATTTGACTATCTACAATGGGAAAAAATACTTCTCTTGTTGGACTGCTGATAGACTCCATCTCTTGAGAGTGTATGAATATCTTCCAATACTTAAAGAAGAGAAACAAGACAACACACTTATCCCGCGAGAGATTGCAGTATCTTATTTTAAGCCAAGAAGGAACGACGCATTTGGAGAGAGTATGTGTGATATGTTAGAAGATAAGCAGAATTGAAAATCTATCCTCGCTAATCTCAATATCATGAAAGCACAAAGAGAAGCGAGAGGAGGAAGATTTGTTGTTAATTCAAGACTTATTAGGAATAAGGATAGTGTTTTAAACTCTTCTCCATTCGAGCAATATCGATTTACTAGCGATGATGTTCCTGATCAGGACTTAAAGAACGCTATGTACGAAGTACCTCAGAGTATTATTGCGTGAGATAGCTACAATATGATGAGCTTCATTGACCAAGAAGCAAGAATGGAAACGGGAGTTGATCAACTTCAGATGGGAATTATCCCAGATAAAGCAATGACGAAAGCGGAAGCTCAACAGGCTCAAGCTAATAATAATCTACGTTCACTTCTCCGTAATTCTATAGCTTCTCGATGAGAGAGATATTTTCGATTTCTATGGTATAGAACTTATCAAGAATTTTTCTCCAGTGCAGATAAAAAAGTTGCCATTCTCAATATCAATTTCGAATGGAAAAGTATTACGCTTACAAAAGACCAATTCACCTTCACTCAATCACCCTATATCATTGTATGAACGAAAGCGGAGTTAGATAGTGTTGATGAACAACAGAAGCAATTCTTCACTGTGCAGGTATTACCATTGCTCCAAAGTCCATTAATGAGCGAAATATGAAAGAAATTCCTCATAAGAAGACGATTTAAGCTCAACAAGATGAAAGATCCAGAAATCTATACCTATATTGGATTAGACGGGATGGAAAAAATAGCGAAGAGTTATCTGGACATCGTTAATATGGGCAAAATCCCCGAAAGCTTGTTCAGTAATCCGCAAATAGACTACTCAGTAATGCGAATCTACCTACAGAAAGCTGAAGAGTCGGAAGCAAAGTATGTTGTACTATCAGCTTTGGAACAAATTCTGATACAACAATGAATGAATACATGAATACAGTGAAGCCAACAAGCAGCTAATAGTGCAACCAATATTGCAATGTCTCAAGCAATGTCATGAATGTGAAACCAACTTCAGACAAGAGCAGATGTTTTACCTTCTTAATAATATCGAATGACACTTAATACCGACATTAGAGATACAAAAAAGAGCATTCAAGCGTGGGAGGCATTCAAATATGACCCCTGTCGGAAGGAGCTACAAGATAAGCTTACCCTTCTAAGGACTGATACCTTGAACTCATTACTTAACGAAACCAACGAAGATGATAAGTATAAGAAGATTCTGATTAAGTTCATCAACCAAGTAATCAATAATCCTGAGAATATTCAATCAGACTTAAAAAATCATTTGGATTCTCTGAATAACCAGAAAGAAGAAGAGGAACGGTGATAAAATGGTACTGTTTACGAACATACTGGCATTCAAGGAGTCATTTCCAAGATATAAGACCAACCTTCGCGAGGACTGGCTCGCTATAATCTCCAGACTGCAGGCATAAGAGACTGCTTTTATACTCTTATCAATAGCTAATGACTATTAAACTTGAAGAGCTTACTCAAGAACAACTTGATGAGCTAGAGGCTAAAGCCTCAAACGCAGAAAAATTTAGTGCTGACGCTGAAAAGCGGAAAGGTCGCTTCAAGGCAACCAAGGCACAAATCAAATCTGCAAAGGTATCTAAACCAGAGTCTGAAGATGATGACGACGATGAGGAAGATACGACTACTCCAACTACTGATGACGATTTGGAGTTTAGATTAGAAGCGAAGCTAGAATTTTATCATTCGAATCCGAAAGCTAAAGAATTCAAGGAAGACATTGAAGGGTATGTTAATAAAGGTCTAAACAGAGACGAAGCTATGAAACTTGTCTTTGCAAACAAAGACCCAGAATTACTCAGAGACCCAGCATTAGTCAACCAAGATTCTGCAGGCATTACCGCTATGCAATGAAGTGGAGGAAAGATGAAACCTATCTCCAAGGAACGCATACAGAATGCTGATCTGAAGGAATTAGATAAAATCGAAGCGGAGATTCAATCACAGTCATCTTAGAGCATACAACCTCTAATTTTACTGCCTATTAGTATAAAAATGAATGATTTTGCTGCATTATTTCCTGCGATTTGGGCAAGACGCACCCAAATCTATAAGGAAAGTCAATTAGTATCAAAAATTGTAGGAAATTACAGACTTGAAGACGAACTTAAAGTAGGAGATAGAGTAAATAGACCTATTTATTCTGATCTCACGGTGAATGATTATTCAAGGTCACAGGAAGTTAATCTTCAGGATCTTAGCTCAACTCCAGAACGGTTGATAGTAGATAGAGAAAAGGAAATCTCTTTCTATATCGACTCATTGGATGAGATTCAGAGTAAGTATAATGATCAGAATAACTTCGCCACAAGGGCGGCTTATGTGTTATCAAGAGAAGTAGACGGAACATTCTTCAAAGAAGCTCTGAATGCTACTTATACTTGGAATACTACAGCAGGAGCTCCTGCTGGAGGCTTCACTAAAGCTACAGCTGATGACTATGTGTCAGGACTAGAGGCGTACATGTTCCAAAATGAGATTGAATTTGATAGAAGGCGAGATTTGATATTACCTGCAAAAGAAGCCGGATATATCGAAGCTAGAAGACTAGCTTGATTTAAAGTTCAAGATGAGACAATCGAGAACGGATATGTATTCGCTGGTAGACCAGTGCCATATATGAACTATATGACGTACATTTCTAACTTCTTGCCTCAGACTTCTCTTTTCGGTACAGCTAACTTTGCAGCTAATGATACTGTAATCATTGCAGGAGTTACCTTTACCTTTAAAGCAACTCCAGCTCTATGGAATGATATTGCTGTAGGTGCTGATATTCCTACTTCACTCGCTAATGCCAACTTAGTGCTCAGCGGTAAAGGAGCAATTCAACCTACTGCTAGTGCTGATATAAAGTCTCTAGCAAAAGTTGTGGCTACAGGAGCATTCTTCAAGCAAGATTCAGCTACTACTCCTAATACCGTACTGGTGAATAGTGGAGATGTGACTATTGGAGGAAGTGATTTCGTTGCTGGTTCAAGAACTATCTACGGACTTGCTGAAAGAACAGGAAGTATTGATATTGTTATCCAGAGACAAGCAACTCCACAAATCAATAAAGCACCTAAACAGTTGGGGTATAATACTCTGCTGGTTAATCTTTATGGAGTTAAGGCGTTCCAAGATGGAAGAGATAGAATGGTAATGCTACCGTTCCCAAGAGTCTAGTTATTTATACGGGGGGTTTGTCGTGTGACAGCCTTTCGGAATAAGTGAAAAGTCTTCTATTTACCACTTAAAAAATAAAGAATGAACGTAGCGTGAATTATAAAAAAAGCAAGAAGTCTCGTTAATGTATCGGAAGCGGATATATCAGATTTGGAGATGTTAGAATATCTTAATATGGCATATCATGATGTCTTTAATTTTTCTTCATCGTTAGTTGGAAAGTCTCTACTATGGAATGAATGGATAACAGATTTAGTCGAATGACAAAGAGAATATACTATTCAATATGAAGATTTGGAAAATTCATTAGAAGCTACACGTAAGGTACTAAATATATCATATAAAGACGCCAATGGAAAATATAAAAAAGTTCGGAAAACGGATTTAGATAGTCTTAAATATGATGATACCCATTATAACCAAACGGGTGATTTTCGGTTTAGGGCTGATACTCGCTCTGTATTCATCTATCCAATTCCTACTGTGACTATTCCTAATGGGTTAAAAATTACCTGAACCTATGTTCCTTTCGATCTGGTACTAGATGATGAAGAAGAAGATATTTTGCTTGAGAAGCAATTTCATCAGATGTTGCTCTATTGATTCTGTGTGAATGTATCTGAGGAAAAGAGTCTCTTTGATAAAGCGACTTACTTTTCCAACAAATATCTCACAATGCAGCAGACCTTCAAGATAGGAGAAGCTGAACAGCAAGAAGTGTATGATATGTGATCCGCTTATAACCATATGGACGGATATTTAGATTGAATTAATCAATTTTGCTAATGTCTGATAAACTCTTACAACAATTATTACAAAGCTATTACTGATGAATATCTAACGATGAGTATTCAGGTAATATAGAGAACTCGAAAAATGCAGATATTTTTTCGTCGTCACAAAGCGTTCGTGCAAGTAAATTCAATTTATGATGAGTAGTAAATGATAGAGAAAACTGACAGGTGATAAATTTCGAAGATGATATTATAGTAACAAGAGACGGAGAAGTAAAAAGAATTGATGAGGATGTACCGATATTTAAAAATAGTAGAACAAGAACTGAATATATAAATCCTAAAAATCTCTCTTCTAATGTTCCACAGCCATATAGAAAACCAATATCCTGAATTAATAATGATACTTTTAATACAAACTCCCAGTTTATTAAAAATTATATGTGATCTATTGATGATATTAATAATATCTATTTGAATAGTATTTTATTGACACATAATAGAAATGTAACGTTTTTAAAAGATGTTAATCGAAGGGAGCATGTGGGTAACTCTTTAGAAAATCTTCCTTCAGATTCTGAATGGGGTTGAAACTGATGGGAAAGTGATTGATCGGGGATTAAGCATATTTCTGGAAGTGATTCTTTATTATTGATAAAGAATATAAATAATAAAAATCCTAATGGATATACTTCTGACAAATCAAGATATTTTGTCAGTTCATATATGGCATTATTTTCATTTAAAATAAGTAATTGGAAAAAATGAACCATCCAAATAAAAATATCTTATGACATAATTTCTAATACACGATGAAAATTACAATGAGAGGATAATACTCATTATAGGTATATTTATTCTGATGTCTTCAAGGAAGATTTTATAAAAAATAAGGACTGAGGTAATACTCTTACAATTGAAGACGCAGACAAGTGCCACTCTATAATGATTGATGGAATAGATCTATGAAATAATGCCACTCATCCTTTACTTATAGAATTTATACCAAGTGATGATTTCGACTGAACGATCACGAAAACTAATCTATACATAACATATTCTAAAGATGATATACGAAGAGATGAACAAAACCCAAATGCTACTAAAGGTAATGATGATTATATGTATATTATTACAAATGCATATGAAATTGAATTAAAAGAAGTAAATGAAAATAAATATAATCAACATCCTATATTATACAAAGACAATTTATTATATGTTTGATCATGAGAACATATAATAATAATAAATATCATAGTATATAAGTTAGATTATCCAGATATATGGACTTGGAACAACAACAAATGAATAAAATTATCTTATGAAGTAGCACAATTATATAAAGGTAATATAGTAGGAATAACAAACTACTGAGACAAAATAGTACTATACCTAAATGAATACGGTAATAATAATTGATACCAGTATTTCCGAGACGGAGTTTATTTGTCTCCTATGGATGAATATAAGCGGCAATCATTACCATTCATAAACGTTTCTACACAGTGAAACGTAGATTATGCAGTTTGCGGGAATGCAAACAAACAGAGACTTTTTGCGGTACAAGGAGCTAATAGAAAAGAACTTTTCGAATCAAATTGGAAAAAATATCCTTATATTATAGACTGACAACGAAGCGAAGATCTGAATATAAATTCTTACTACCCACAGCGACCGTATTCTATAGGATATTTCGACAATAAGGTATTAATACCTGACATAATTCAAAACGTATATGGATATGGATATAATAAATTATCTCAATACGCAATGACTAATATGTTTTCTGCGAATGCTGACAATAGAGGGATTACTTGCATAAAAAACACTGTAGACAAGGTATTTATTTTTTATACGGATAGAAAAACAGGGTGGAATTCCTACATAATAAACACGGACACTCCTGCTGATTATTTTTCTGTTTCTTTCCCAAAATTTGTAATGAGACAAAGTATAATAAAAACTCTTAATAATCTTAAAATTTGATATAATTTTATGAAAGATTCTGATAAGATACAGGTTTTTGTTTCCGTTAACGATTATTATTTTTGGGTTTTTAAGCCGAAGTGAGAATTTATTATCCCAGAAAAAGGGGAAGCATATAATTATTGAGGAATACCATGAGCAAGTAATAGATTATTATTCGAAAGAATAGATACTATAAATAACGAACCACGATTGGTATTCCACCTGGAGGGTAATATTACAGAATTTTATTTTACGTCAGATTTATATTCAGATTCGTGAAATCATATCTTAGTGGAAGATTTTACTAACTTTGTTTTTGTGTGAGAAGAGACTTCCAAATGATTCTGAACATGATATTTCGAAATATGAAATATATCACAAAAGATAAATGCTCCTAAGGTGCAAAAAATGCAATTCAAAGTGGTATGATATGGATATGCAGAGATATTCGATTCTGAATTTACTTCTTATTTAACAAATAATGTCTAACGAAAACATAAATGATCCATTCTGATTCAATAAGTCATATAGCGATCACGGTTTACCTAGAATATATTGATACAATAAAGAAAAAATAAAAATAAAACAGCAAACAAACAATGAATTCTGAGACTCATGCTTTATACATACCATAGTAAATAATGCTACTGTATGAAGAAATAGCATGGTTTGATTTGAAAGAGATATAACTTGATGAATGAAACGGGATATAGATGGCGATTCTATCGTAATTCCTAAAACTTGAATAATCTCCATATCTTGAAGCATATCTACTAGCTCGTCTATAGGAAGTGCAAAATTAGGATGTAGTATATTACTAGATAAACTAGGTAAAGCGTGAGGTAATATACTAAATATGTATCGGATTTATACTTTTTCAACAACAGCACTAAGAATAGAAAGCCAATCGAATATAAATATTCCAATATCATATGTTGGTAAAGTGAACGCATCAGATGAAATATATATATTTGGGTATTGAGATTCTTGATCTACACTCTTCGGAGAAATTTTAATAAGTTATATATAGAGATATGGCATATACAGAACAACAACTCAAATGATTATATATTGCTTACACCAATACGTCAGAAGAACAGAAGCAAAAGATTCTGCAGTCTTTACAATCCAATAATAACGAAGCATCAAGACAGTTTATGGATTATTTTAATTCTCAAAATTCAAAAGGTAATCAGACACAACCACCACAATATATATACAATCCTACGTCAAATAAATATGAGCAAAACTTACAGCAATCTGTTGCTCAGTCTAGTATTAATAATCCTGAACAACAATCTGTAGTTACAAAACAACCTACGTATGTATACAACTCTAAAACAGGAATGTATGAGCAAGAACAGTGAATATCTCAACCTCCTATTCAACAACAAACTGTACAAAATCCAGTACAGCCTAAACAACCTACAGAAAATGTATTAATACAATGACAAGAGCATACAAAAGCTACAGGTTTGCAAAATGGGAATACAATAAATTCATGATCCATAAAACAATATGATATAGGAAATAATGCAAAAGATATACAAGATACCTCAGAACAGAGACAACTGGATATTGTCTCTAATCTAAATAACTACTACAAGACAAGCCCAGAGCTTTTCACAAACTATGATACTTTTACAAACAATTTTGGGTATCAAGGAAGGACTGAAGCACAAAAAAACACACTTGATAATTGGTGGAATTGAATAGAAAAACAAAAAGAAATCAGTGATCGAGCAAACAATCCTACTAATATGCTCATATCAGACTTATTATCATGAAAGTATATTATGTCAGATTTATACTGACTTAAAACAAGTGATCCACAGAAACGACAAGAGATAAACGATGCACGGAATAAGAAGCTTGAATATAATGCAAGACTACAAAATACAAAAGACACACTTGATATAGTAGAGAACAAAAAACCAACTCCAGTGGCATATTCAGAAGAGGCAAAAAAATATCTGGATAAAGCTCTAGAAGATTTTAATTGATATTACTTTGATAAATCATTTTTTTATGAATACAAATCAAAATTTGAAAGTTGAGAAATATTAACTCAGCAACAACAAATTATCAATACTCAAAATAGAGTGAACGAGATTACTTCTGAACTCTATAATTTGAGGGAGAAAATCAAAAGAGATCATCCTTGATTTTCTCCTAGTATGATAAATACTCTCTACAACGATATGGCATTCAGCCTAAATCAAGAGAGAATGGATCTGATGATGCAATGACAGAATGAGCAATCTACATATGCAAATATGATTTACAATACACAGCAGATATACCAAACAGAATACGCAAAATACCAAACAGAAGTTTCCCAATGGAAAGATAACTATTCCGTATTTATGGATAAATTCTGAATTGCAGAGCAGTATTTTGTAAATCCAGAATTACAAAGACAACAAGCAATCTTTAATGATGACCTTTCGAGAGATAGAGCTATTTTTGACGCAGAATTAAAGTTTGATCAAACAACAAAACTCGCTCAGCGAGAAGATCAGTTTAATAATCCGAATTTGGATAGTATAGATACTACAGAAGCGAATAGATCATTGAAGCAGACTCTTCAAAGTTACTACGATCAATACGGACAGATTATCCAAAGGGATATGAATCTAGTATTGTCAGATATAAAGTACTATGCAAAACAAAAATGAATTTCATTATCTCAAGCTTTGCAGGAGAATTTTGTAGATCCACTAAAAAATAAACCTGAATATAAACAGATAACCCAAGCAGCTATTTATGGAAGTTCATCAGATAAATGGAATAAATTAAATGATACTTCACTTTATAATCAAGCTACTTGAGAAATAATCTGAGGATCTGTAACTATGGGATCTTCTGGCGTAATGACATACCCAGATAGTGGAATGAAATGAGCTGGTTTAAGAAATAACAACCCAGGCAATATAAAAGATACAACTTTCGGAAATGTCATAGGTACAGACTCAAAGTGATTTGCTATATTTAATACTCCTGAAGAATGATTTGATGCATTGGTAGCTAAAATTAAATATAACCAAACAAATCCAAGTTCAAAATACTATGGAAAGACTATTGAAGAATACTTCAAACTGTATGCACCGTCATCAGATGGTAATGATCCTGCTGGATATAGCTTGGATGTAGCAAATAGACTATGAGTAAGCGTAAACACGAAAATTTCGGATGTAGACGCAACAAGACTCGCTTCGGCAATAGCTCATCATGATAGTGGGTATAATTCAAACACTTATGGAAAGTTACAGTGATCATGAGGAGCTTATAATTTAGAATATACTCAATTATATAATAAAATTAATAGATGAAATGCTTTTACAAAAGAGGATCGGAATACTGTAGATAAACTTTGAATCTCAAGAGATGCTTTTTTGAAACAGGCATCAGAATATGAGAACGAAAAGCAAAAATCAGAAGAATTTTTAGTTGCTAAAGAAAAATTAGAAGAACTAAATTATGTGTTGGATAACATTGATTATCTTTACGGGATATATGACAGTATTGATTTTCCTTGGGCAACTAATGGAAGTACTGTAAGAGCTACTTTAGATAGATATATAAATGATACAACCCTATTCAAGCTTATAGACTCTAAATCAAAAGGAGCAACCTTCTGAGCATTGTCAGACCAAGAACTTAGATTACTAAAATCCAGTGCTTCGGATCTTCAGGGTAACTTAAATAAAGATGTATTCAAAAATAGACTAGAAGCAACAATATCAGCATTGAATAAGGCAATTAATGGATCAAACACAGAAACTCAAAATATACCTTCTGGTTATCCATCTTCTGCTTTTGATCTGCTTAATACAATTGCTATTGGTTGATTAAGTAGTGCACGATGAAGCGGACTAAGTTTATAAATTTTTAGTACATAATACATTTAAAAATGGAAGAAAAAATCTTATCAGCTAAAGAAAAAGTAAATAGTCTTTTTAAAAAAAAAGATATTTCTTTAAAAAAAACTGATCACTGAGTTATGCAAATTAATACTTCCCTCACAAACACTCAGCAAGAACAGGGAAGATCTATTGAGAAAGTCCTTGGATTCAATACTTTTGTTAATAAAGTAAAATCTCAGACTGAAAAAACAGGGATACAACCCAGCGATGATGATATTTTTTTATTAATGGATATTTATAAGGGGAAATGATACCAACTATATCGAGAAGAGGATTTTTTGAGAGCTTACGAACCTATAAAGATGGAAAAAGAGAAACAAAAGGAAAAAGAAGAAAAATACAAAAAAGTAGAGAATATATCTTTTTTTGACAAGGCAAAAGATTCAATTGTCTGACCAATAGCAAGATGAGTGGGTGGACTTGCTGGAACTGTAAAATGATTATGAGAGGGATTAGTTAATAATTTTACTGAATTACCGGGTGAAGTTTCTAAGTGGATGAATGAAGTTATGAGCGATCCAAATACCTCTACAAATCAGAAAATTATGGAGATTATACCAGGGTATATCGCAAGACAATGAGGTTGATTCGTTGGAAACATAATAGGATGAGGTATAGAAGGACTGTTTGAATGATTTACTACAGAAGATGAAAAAAAGTCATTCACAAACAAAGCTTCTGAATTTGCAGAAAAACTTGCAAATACGGAAACTTGACAAGACGTTTTAGATTTTTATGATGAACTTTCTTCAGCCGAAAAAAGAGGTTTAAAATCCATAATGGAATCTCTAAATCTAGTAGGGTTAGAATCTCTTTTAAGCAATCCAGCTAAAAAAGTAGTAGAGAAGATAGGTAATAAAATTTTGAATACTACGGAAAATGTAGCTGAATATGCAACACCATTACTAGAGAATAGCTATAATGCGGTTGGTTCAACAGTAAAATCTCTTGCTAACACTATCGAAACTTCAGCTAAAAATACACTGCAGAGAAATCTGAATGATTTTGTGATGAAATCTGCTGGGAAGGGACTAAATACCCTCAAGAAGACACCAATAGATATGAATAAATTTGTTGATGATACTATAGATGCTGTAGGAAGCATCATAAAGAATAAAGAGAATCTAAAGTTTATTGATGATATATGAGAAGAGACTCTTGGTAGAACTCCTGAATCATTAAATGAATTCTCTCAAGCTATAAATCAAACGAAGAAGTCCATCTACGAGCAGTATAATAATATAGCTAATAAAGCATGAGATAGAATAAAAATTGAAACTAAATGAATTATAAAAGAATTGGAATCTCTAGAAAACGATCCTACAGTAAACATAACAACTAAAGGGAAAATATCTAATACAATAAATAATATGAAAACTCAGTTAGAAAAATACTCTGAGTTAACCATAGATCAGGCACAAATACTGACTCAACAGCTCAATAAAAATTTAGAGTCTTTCTATAAAAATCCCAACTTAAACGATATTGGCTCCAATATGGTGGATTTATTAGTTAATAATAATCTAAAAAAATCTATTGATGAAAGTATAGAGTCAGTTCTTGGAAGTAATAACTACTCAGAACTAAAGCAAGCATACGGCTCTTTGAGAAGTATAGAAGACCAGGTCGCTAGAAGAGCTTTTATTGACGCAAGTAAAAATGCTAAATGATTGATAGATTTCTCTGATATTTTATCCGCTAATCAGATAGTTGATGCAATAGCTACACTCAATCCATTATCAGCGGTTAAATGAGCTACAACAATGTGAATAAAAAACTATTTCAAATCAGTTAATGATCCAAACAGATACGTTAAAAAGCTTTTCAAAACAGTAGAAAAACAGATGGGGAAAACTAACAAAACTATAGACGATGTTGTTCCTGGTTTAGATAAGGTGAGCAATACATTAATACCTAGTAATGGATCAATAATTGGTAAGGTAGGAGATAATTCTATAATTTTTGAAAAGCTACCAAATAGTGAAAGTTTTTCATTAGCTCTAAAAAACTGAGCTAGCGATATTGGTTCTGTTTCTATAAAACCATTAGCAAATTCTGAATTTATGGAAATAGGTAAAATAATTGTAGATAATGCATCACGTAATCAAGGTAATGCAACTAATATTATTAAAAAAGCTCTAGAACTATTACCAGAAGGAAAAGAAGGGATAATTGGAATAGTAGAAAAATTCCAAGATAAATCTGTAATGAATAGGATTTTTGAGAAACTTTGAGCTACTAAAGATTATGCTTGAAACTGGGTTCTTAAAAAATAATATGCTGTTATGTATGAAACACAACTTCGCATATTATATAGAACGGAAATGAGCTTCAAAGATACCTATAAGAAGAAATTTTCTATTAATCGTGAAAAATCTAGACTATTCGTTGAATATATAAAAAATTCTAATTTGAAAGATAATATACAAATAGATAACTTTACTAACTTAATTTCATATAATGATTTGAAATTCTGACATACCGAAGAATATCTTTCAGATTTCTTTAATGCTGATCCGCGAGTAGAAGCAAGTATTGGTATTAAACTTACTCCTGAATATCTGCAATCAGCACAATTTGAAGTTTCAGCACTTTATGAGGCAATAAAATACTCACTACAAAATACTGAAATCATCTCTCATGCTTTATCTTGCGTATTTCATCATGCTTGACCAACATGATGAAGAATGCTCTGCTGACTTAATGGGCAGGTAATAGCTTCTTGTAAAATATACGAAGAGTTTTTAGTATCTGGAGTGTATATTGACTTAGATCATCACTATGGAAATGCTATAGATGAAAGCAGGTGATTTAATGAGATAATAGATAAAGCAATTCCTACTTATTGAAATATTAATCCTAAAGGAACACATCAGATTTTTTTATCTGATTTAAAGAGAAAACTTAATGCTATTAAAAAGTATTTCATTTCTTGAGAAATTGATTATGTAGTGTACTGCCATTGAGCTGACAGTTGTGATGGTGATGTATTTTGAGGAAAACTTACAGAGAAAGAATGGTTAGATTGCACAAAAATAGTAAAAAAGTATTTAGAAGAGATTTGAAATGAACTTTGAAAACCAATTCCATTGATTCTTGCTTTATTTGGCTGATATAGGGAAAATATTAATGAAGTATTAGAATTACATAAAAAAGATTTAAAAATATTTATAAGTTAGAATTCTAGGTAATCATAATAACTTTGAATATTATGTATTTGTAATCATATTTCTAATTTCTTTTACCAACAAAAACTATCAATATTATTTGAAACATTCGTATATCACAATCTAAAAGATGTCTTCCAATATGGGCAACACTTTTCATTTACTTGTGAATCATAGAAAGACTCTGAAAAAATATCTCTTTGGCAAATATCTCAAATCATGGAATAAATAACTCACATATTTAATCATTCAATATCTTTCGCTATATTTAATGCAAGATTAAAATATTTTTTTGCTTCTTCATTATCGTTATCATACATAAAATCATATAATCATATCGCAGCATATGCTTGTACTTTTCTTTCATTATCTAAAACCGAGTCTCATGATAGTGATAAAATTAAGTCTTCTTTTGCTAACTTTCTTTGTCATAGCTGATCTTCTGCCATTCATCTATAGAAATATCATACACTACTTCAAGAAATATCTAATGATTTAGTAAGGTATTGTATTGCTGTTGTAAAATCTTTTTTAAAATAATAAGAAATTCAAAGCATAGAATATCATACCCTTTTATCTACTGATAAATATCTATTCGCACTATCAACTGATTTATGGTATTCTCATAGATCCATTTGTTTCTCCCAAATAGTATAATAATCCTTTGTATAATTCTTATCTACAATATAAATATATACTATAATTATTAGAAGTAATCACAATAGTATTAGTAAAATATTTTTTTTAAACTTCTTTATTTTCATAGTAATATTATAAAATTAAAATCCAATCAAATAATTCACTACAAGCCTCTTTTAAGATTTGTTTTATTAATGTTTTTGCAAACTCTACTTTTGTATCTACAATGTTTTTTATTTCCTATTTATCTTTAAGTTCTTCCTGTACTTTTTTCTCAAATTCAGCTTTTTTTTCCTCTTCTCTGAGAGCTTTATACTTATCCTCTATTTTTTTATCTAGCTCGTTTTCTTTGCATTTATTAAATTTTTCCAGAGATTTAGTATTGAGTTCATTAAATAGAATATAAGCCTCTTAAGCTGACTTATTTACTTTCTTATTGGTATTTTGTATGTTTCAGTATTTTCAAATGGATCTTTCTATTGATAGTTTTTCATATTCTTTCTGAGTAACAGAATATCTTTCATAAATTTCTTGCAATTCTTCCTCTAAATAGGAATTTTCTAAATCAATGGATCAATTATATAGGTGAATATCTCCACAATACTCAACTAGAAGTGGATTCACATAGATTGGAGATGATGTAAGATCAAGTTTATCTGCAAAAGAAAAAACGGGAAGCAAAATAATCAAAGGCAGTAAGTATTTCATTATAATCTTTAAAAAAAATAAAAAGACAATCTATGTTTTGCGATGATTGTCTAGGTCATATAATCTCTGCCAACGAGTGAAAGAAATTTGCAAAAACACAAATCGTCTTTCTTAAATCATTAGCAGTAGGATAAATCCTAAAATGATATGAACCTATACGCTTAATTATATAAGGTTTTGTTATCCCAATTCAAGACATTTCTAAAACCCTACATCAGAACTACCTAAAAAATCACCCAGATTTTTTTTATTTTTTTTTGTGTATAGTGTACAAAATAAAATTTTACTTCTTTATCTCACATTGTGATGTATGACAGTCTAATCTTCCACTTATTTGCATTATATGGGAGTCTTAAGAACTTCCACTACAGAGCAAAAGGACTTTCATTTTATGGGAATCATATATTTGCCGATACTTTAATTGAGGATTTTGCTCAAATCATAGACCACATTGATAATCTCACAAGGTATCAAAAATGCGTATGGTTTACTTAGTAAAGTGACAGAATAATGAAGACTCAACGAACCGCAAGAGATAAAATAGGAAAGAAAAGATATGACTACATCCGGTCATGAATATTTTACGATGGTGTAGAGTATCTAATAACAGTAGATAACCAATGAACAGAACCTGACCCCATACCTATAGGCACAAAATGAGAAGCATATACGATAGAAGCAAATACTGAATGGATACCAAGACCAGATTTATAACTTATTTAAAAAAATATGGCAACCGAACCAGTACCAACCACCAAGACCAAACAGTTTCCTTATGATTTTACGGAAATTCCTCCCTCCGTAGACCTTACTCAATACTACGTCCCGGCTTCCTGACCTGATGGACTACCAGTAAGGGCAGGATTAACCTTGTTCAAAGGAGATACGTGAGATACTGGACTATCAGCTTACCAAGTATGGATATCTCAAGGTAATACTGGGTCAGAGCAAGACTATCTGAATAGCTTACAATGAACTCCGTGAGAACAAGGAGACTCATGACAACAGGGTGACCAATGACTATCTGCATATCAAATCTGGCTAAACCAATGAAACACTGGGTCAGAGCAAGACTTCCTTAATAGTCTTAAAGGTACACCAGGTACACCTTGAGCACCTGGGACTAATACCACTCCTAGATGACAATACTCCTCAACTACCACCTATAATATTGGTGACGTAGTGTATAATAGTGGATCATCCTATGTAGCACTAGTGAATAATCTTCTCTGAGTGACTCCCTCCAATGACCAAGTGAATTGGTCACTTTCCGCATTAAAAGGAAATGATGGTACAGGATCAGGAGATATGAATAAAGCTACCTACGATACCAACAATAATGGAATAGTAGATAACTCTGAGCAACTAGCAGGATACACTCCTAGTACACTTCCCATATCTACTACAGCTCAATCCGCACTAGACCTAAAAGTAAATACTTCCGACATCATTAATGATACTACTACAGGTGGTACTACTGTTCCTCTCAGTGCAGAGATGGGGAAATACTTACAAGAGCAGATAACTACAGCACAGCAAAGTAATCACGATAGAGGGGTAGTGTGGAAGGCTATCAATAACAGCTGAATACAGACCCGATGAGTGAGCTGAACACCAACTATTAACAATGGAGGTATCAATTACCAAGTAGGAGACGCTCTCATTATACCTTCTGACGTTGCTTCAGATAATAATGCCATCGTCATCGTATCAACGGTGAATGGTAGTGGTACAATTACCGCTATCACGGTAAGCAAAGAGGGGGATTATTCTACTAATATTGGAGGCAATATATCAGTGACATCTGGACACGGGACAGGTGCTATTCTATGAATCACTATGATACAAGAGCCAGCAAGCACCTTAGCAGATATTGTATCACCACAGCCTAACGACATAGCAATCGTACTCTACGATGAGACCCATAGTAATACTTCACGGAAGTGGTGAATGATGGACTATAATGGAGATGGAGTATATAACCGAGTACCACTAGCTCCCAATAACTCAGAGCGTAGCTTTACTACTAATCCTATTGTAGCAAGTGAATTAGGAACAAATGCGGTCACTACTGAAAAAATAGTAAATAATGCGGTGACTGATGATAAGATAGGTACTAGAGCTATTACCGATGTAGCAGCAAGCTATACTCTTGTCTCTATAGCAGCTAAAACACTTACTAACTGGCTTACAGGGATATATGCCAATCTTAAGTATATCCTGCAGAATATGCAGACAAAAATTATCGAAGCACCTGTTATGCTTACCTTCGCAACCTCTCTCTCAATAGATATGTCACAGAGCCTAAACTACATCCTCAATATCAGCGATAACACCACACTCAGCTTTAATAATATTACTCCGTGAAGGGTATATACTATCCAGCTCGTACAGGATGGAACAGGAGGAAGAAATGTATCTATCAGCTGAGTGACTCGACAGAAAGTTTATGGATACACTCATAATACTACTGCTAGTACCACGAGTCTCCTAGTAATCTACGCACTCTCTAGTACGGTAGTACTGACGAGTGTCGAAAGATATGTTTAATTTATAAAATAAATCTAATGCTGAATAGATCCTTACTTCTTACACACAAAAAATCCTCTCCGTATAACTACTGAGAGGGGCTTGTGATAGGAGGAAATAATTGAGTGATGCTGGTTAAAATTGATGGTACTATTACCAAACTTACTAATACATATATACAATGAGTATTAAATTGTCTAGATTGAACTAAATATGTGTGTATAAACAATAAGATAAGCAAAATAACAGCGTATCCTTGGACATTGCAAGAAGTGGCAACAATATCAGGAACGCCATATAATTATAGTACTGTATACATTAAGGAACTGCCAGATAATCATATAGCTGTATTGTTCAGAACTAATAGTAACATTTCTACAAATAAATTAAACGTCATAGACGTTACTACTGGTACCATTATATTCAATGAAACCTACTGATGAGATTATTGTATGGATAGTATTATATGTGACTATAATTCAAAATATGTAGTGTATGGATGAGGGAATTCATCATATTTAAAAATCTGGTATTATGAATCTAATAATTCACAAATTATGAATTGCCCTCAAGGTGTTGTTTTGAGGTGATGATTTTTCCCTATTCGGGGATGAAAATATATCACCTACAGCTATGACAGAACAACGAATATTTCATGAATAGTAGGAGGAGATTCTTTCCCTCCTACTGGTAATTCTATTTCCATATCTAATATCTACAGTAAATGCTATATTTCAGAAATACAATCTATTACAAATGATGATGGGCGAATAGTGTTATGATACACACGCTCTTGAACTGGTTTATTATGTTGTACTATAAATAATAATTGATATTTAGAAAAAATTGATGATGTCACTTTAAATACCCAGGGATCATGAATTTGCATAAAAAATAAATATGGTGTTCCTGTATTCTTGGGATGATCGGATAATAATCTATTTATGATAAAAAAATGAGATCAAAAATTTAAAAAATTAGAATATAATATTTCATCTAGTACTTATTTATATAACTTGCGATTCTCTTGAACAAGCAAGATATATTTTTATTCGGATAATAATAATGTAAATTGATGTATCTATGACGTAGATACTGATGAGATTATATCAATAAATCCCCATTGAATTGATAAGCCAATAAAAAGCTTAAGTACTTTAATTTAATAATATAATGATGACTAAACCCAACACCTACAAGCGAAAGCTTATCCCCAAGTGACGATTCCTCAAGCGAGGAAGAGAGAAGGAATGGCACGACTGCGAGAACTTCCTTAAGAAGAAGAGAGAAGAGAGAAGAAAGTATACGCTGAGCGTCATTCTCTACTTGTTGTTGGTCTCCCTACTTGCATTGGTAGTATTCTTCACAGGGCACTATCTACTTGGAGATGGATACAAGCAAGACTCAGGATACGAGACGGAGATTGTATCGACTTCCCCTAGCAATGAAAGTGAAGTAGAACTGTATCTAATATGTCAGTCATCAGGTACGGTGATAACGTGTAAGGGAGATAAAGAGGTTTTATTTCGTACGTTGTAATAAAATGAAAGAACAGCAACCTTTAACCGAATACAGACTCAATATTATAGAAAAAACTTTAGAAAGACTAGAGCAAAAATTTGACGCATTTTCGGAAAATTTGGATGAGAAGTATGCAAGTAAATCATCAGTGAATAGGCTGTGGGCTATCGTGTGGACGGTGATTGGTACAGTCTTTGCATATCTAGGGAGTAAAATTTTACATTTATTTTAAAAAAAGTATGAGAAGTAGAAAACTGACAATGATTATAGGTGTTGTATCAACTTGTCTCATAAGTATTATATCTATAATATGACTTATTATTTTAATATCAAACTGAGTTAAAATTGAGGCAGAAATTATTGCAATATTTTCTATGAGTATAATGCTTGCCGGTAATCAAACTACAAACATAGTTAAAGATTATTTCAGTAATAAACATTTTATTGAAACTAATAATAATACATCAGATATTAGAAAAAAACTACCAGAGCAACAGAGTATAGCAGAAGTGGAAGAAGTATCCACTGAAGATTTATCCGCTAATCCTCCTATCTAATGACACTAGATGAACTGTATTCTGAATACAATGGGAAATTCTTCGAGGTAGCAAACGGTAAGTGACCTCAATGTGTATCTCTTATCTATCTCTATATGATGAAGGTCTTCTGAATAGATCGACAACAGGTAAGGCGGAATGCAAAAGACCGACCTGTAGAATTACCTAAGAAGTATCCTAAGCTCTTCAAGTCGGTTAAGTGATTGTCTTGAATCAAAAAAGGAGATATTATTGTCTCTACTACTATGGCTGCACCGTATGGACACATAGGTATCTACTGGGCTAATTGATGAGTAGGTAAAGTACAGATCCTCAATCAGAATTGAGGACAATCTGGTACTAGAGCACCAGGGGATGAGATAAGACTCCAAGTCTATCAATCCTCACATTATGACTTTTATATCACACCCATAACTACAATGAATAAAGATGAAATTGTAAGAGCTAGTAAGGTCATTAAGTGACTTGAAGATATGCTCGACTTAGCTGATGGAGTACCTACAACTAATGCGGATTTCGCAAAAGCTGTAGAACTACTGAAGTCAGTTAAGGTATCAGCAGAGAGTTATCTCTCTACCTTGTAAATAAAAAAATACTTATATAGAAAGTTATTTTCTCTCACTATAAATTGTGAGAGTTTTTTTTGTATTCACACATTTTAGATGTGTAAAGTCCTTGGAAGTCTTCCGCAGTATACTCTACGACATGGTCAGAACCAAACTGAATATCAATTGGTAATACACTCATTGGAATAAATGCTGGTTTATATATATGTTTTTTTTCATATCTACTTATAATTGTTATAATTCAGCTTTCTATAGCTTTTTTCGCTTGTGCGTAAGTGCTGACAAGTCCGCACTGGATGAGTATTTTTCGGAGTTCCATTATTATATTAAGAGAATATAAAAATTATTCTTCTGGTACATACATATCAAAACCAATAACACTACTTTTTTGCTCAGGTTCCTCATCCTTAGGAATTTTTTTGTAGCCAATATTTTGGTAGTGACAGAATATTAGGACGCAAATTGAGACAATAATAATAACAAGCTCTCGATTGAATACTATAGTTATCATATACAAAATAGTCAAATAAATAAAGAGTCAAATTATCAAGAACTAGGAGTATTGAGAAAACCCACGAGCGGGATAACAGTAGCTACTGCTCCAATTGCTCAGAGCACCTCATCTGGAGTTAATTCACAATCTTCTACCTTATGAAACTCTTAGATAGAAGTCCCTATCGTTGTTGAAAACACCAACTGAATCGAACAAACCGCTTGACATTAAGTCTGAGTGCCAATAGCAAATCATAAGTCCACCACTTAATGCTTACTAACAAGCAGAGAGTAGTGGTGGAACTAATGGAGTTGGAACATCCTTTCTGTGGCTAAAACCAAACACAGATCCCACTTATTCCTCCGTTATTAGGTGGGATTCCAATGATTAATTACTTTTCAGGATTTAAAAATTTTTTAATTTTTAAAGCAGTTGCATGTAATTCTTCCTGCTTGGCTTTGGTTGGAGCTAGCAGTCAATTCAATTGTTCGCTAATCTCTATCAGAAGAAATATTGCGTATTCTTTTTTAGTCATTTTTACTTAATTGAGATATAAATTCATACACATCCTTCTGATTCTGCTCTGGTAGCTTGTCGAAGGTAAGGGATAAGTCTAGTCATCGCTTCTTTGCCAAATCTGTAATAATATTCATAGGTAAAGGTATGGGTAATATGGGTTCTCAGCATACTTGTACATACCTATCATATCTAATATATACTCCCCACTGCATAACTCTCCCTATAGTGAGGGGATGTCAGAGATTTTCAAAATCTTGAATTCAGGTCGTCTCTACGCTTCAGTCTATTCATACGACTCTCTTCATAAATCAGTCATATTCAAAAGCGTCTCCAAGGTCTCTAACAAGGATACATTGCTTGTCGTATTCATCAATGTATATCCTACATCACGGAGTAAGTGACATATCATACAGTCCGTCTATCCCACGGAGTTTGGTTTCGTAGTCCATAACTAGTTAAAAAAGAATTAAAATTCTGATTAGTATTGTGGTATTCAGCAGTATACACATACTGGCTTACCTTGTTCTATGTAATTGTCGTCGAAGTGGTGTGTACACTTAAGTTTTTTTGCTTCTTGCTTATTAACATTCTCCAAGAACTCTCTAGTCATAACTATAAGTATCCTGATAGAAGGATTGTTGTAATCTCTTGATTCTTCTAATCGAAGATTAAGCAAATTTAAACAACTGTGTAGAAGCTCTATAGCTCTCTTCTCTGTGTCTGTCATTAATAACATAATAATATAAAATTATTTTCATTATCGCTTTGTGTTTTATCCTTTTCTTTTATTACAGAAAATAACATCAATATAGAGGCTCATAACATCAGAATCAATACTATAAGTATTATCCATATAGAGTAATCTGATTTTTTTTGTGTGTTAACCTTTGAATTCTCTGTCATTATATTCAGTATTTTAATAAATCATATTGCGTCGCTTCAGAACTACTTAGAGTTCTGGAAACAACGGACCGAGAAGCCGTCCGCACGATTGCTGCCGTACTGCGGGTAGAGATCGGTCGAATTGAAGAACAGGCTGTAGGCATTAGTTCCATTAGGTGTAGATGCCCAGTAGTAGGCGTAGGGTCCCTGATGGCTCAGAAAACCAGACGCACGATAACGGTCACCGGCTAAGGGTAACTTAAGTACCTCTGAGAATGTCTCTCAATCGTAATCATCCTTAAGAATACCTAACCTAACAAGCACATCTCTCACCCTCACCCGCTCTCGGGATTCTGGTAAGTGATAGCCCTCTGGTACAGCTTTAAGAGCTTCTTCATGGGTATAATAATATCAATATGAATCTTCTCAGATACCTACCACTTCAGACCATAGGTTCTTGTTCATCATCGTGATGTCCCCACATACGGGGTCGTGGATAATGATGTGCTCCTCTGTGTACTCTACGTACTTCTCTAGTGTGGTAAGTTCCCTCTCGGGAGTTGGCAAGAAGTTAATTACCTTCTCTCTAAGTTCCTTGATGAACTTAATTTCTGCTTGGTTAAGTGTTAATGACATGGTATTGTATATATTAGATAAATAAAGCTGACCAATATTCCTCAATATCATCAAGCAACATTGGTTTATATTTGTGAATGTTTTTATGATTTTTTAATGTTTCTTTCGATATTTTATTTGGTGGTTATGGAGAATAAAGTATTGTTGTGTTATTTTATTTGGAGATTTTGCTTTGTTATTATTGTTGCTCAAGGTACATCAGTACCAGACTTGATTGCTTCCTTGATTGCTACCTTGTCGGGTGCTCTTGTCTCCTTGACCTTCACGTACTCTGCAGGGAGTAATCCTTCGTCAGTGATTTTTGTCATTTGTAGTAAGTAGTAAAATTTAAAAGGTTTCTTCGTAAGATGTTCACTCAATACAGGTTCAGAGGTTGCTTAATCTGGCTTCTTGTAGTTGGCGGAATAGTAGGGGTCTTTAGGAGGAGTTTTGGTAAAATAGATTTCCCGTCTTCTCAACTTACTATTCCGCTTTCTACGAGCATATTTTTTGGGAACTTCTACAGTTGGGGAGAAGTTTCCGTCCGCCTGTCATCTGGCGATATTGCGGAGATGGGTACATTTTTCATCCACCTCCGCTTGCATTTGGGAAAATTGTTCTTCTGTCATATTCCGCTTTGTTAAAAAGGTAAACAGTCTTCGCTTGTATCCTTGTGGAAGGATAGCCAACGGGTATAGAACTTATAGAACATTACCGTATTCATCTTCAATCCTACCGTTCGTGCTTTTAATTCTTCATACGTTTTGATTTCCTTCAGTTTTTCGTCGTGCTTCAACAAGTCTATATCTTCCATTCGTGGTTGTTCTGGTTGCAATTCTTGCAAAGGTACAACCTCAGATTTCTCTTCTATTTTTTTTACTTCCTCTAAGCTAGATGATACAAGTTTGTCTATGACCTCCTTATTATCGGCTACTCTCGTTCTTAGTTGTTCGCTGATTTTTTTGATATGATCCCGTATATCTTTCTGTCATTCCTCAAGCTTGGCGATTCTCTCAGAATTATTTTCCTTCTCTGATTTTTCTTTTCGGACTTTATGTCCGTTATACTCTCCTTCTCCTATATTTATCTCGTCTCAAACATTGACGATCTTATTCACGGCACGGAAGAGAGTAATCTGATGTCCGTCTACGATCACTTCGTATACTTTTCTTTCTCCGTTTTTGGTTTGTACTGTTCTACTGGTGCTAATGTGGGTTATTTTTGACATTTGTGATAGTGGTTATAAATTAAATAGTGGTTAGAAGTCTGATTTTTCTTCTCTTTTTAACTCAATATCTTGCTCGTATTGAGCAACCTCTTCATCAGTAAGAACGATCACTTCATCTTTGGAAGTTCCTGCTACTACATCAATGAGAGTTCATTTTTCATCTTCGTATCTGGTAGTTCACATAGTGTGGTTGGGTTAATGTTGTAAAAGTTCTCTGACATAATTTTGAAGGTACTCAATACTTGTATCTTCTCATAATTCCTCCTTTCTGAACTTGATTTTTTTGTGCAACTTTTGTCTTATTTCGGGTGATTGGGAGATTATGAAACTCTCCTTGTCATCCATATCCATTGGTACAACACTCACGATTGAGAACTTAGAGTGTACTTCCCCCTCGATAACGATATGTGAATTGGATTGTATTCAATCGAATATCTCCGCTGGTGTCGCTTCACTGATCAGAATTCTGCCATCCTTCAAGTGAATATGAGAAAGCTGTTTGTATTCCTTGATTTTCATCTTATCAGCTAAGAATTAAAAGACTCCTTTCGGTTTAGCATGCTTCTGTATGTCGGTTTTGCAGACCTGCATAAGTGTTGCCAAGCTCTTGTGTATCTTCTCTGGGGACGTTATTTTTGTTCTGTAGTATTCATTCTCCGAGATTACCTTCAAGATAAGCTCAAGTGTACTATGTCGGGTATACTTGCCTCTCTCTACCGCTTCAAGTTGTTTCAGTTTTTTAATCAATACCCAAGCAAATTTGCGTTGCTTAGAAAGTATTCCGTCAATCACTCCTGAATTGTAGGATTTAATCAGCTCAAGGCATTCGTTCACTTCCTCGTTACCAAATTTCTCG
>JAITGP010000040.1 GCA_031280545.1 Candidatus Peribacteria bacterium | reverse complement strand
GACTTATACTCTCATCTGGTTCTAGTCCTTTTACATTCACTGCCCAGTTACTCATCATCTTCGCTGCCTCTGCTCTGTTGATGTCTCTGTACAGGCCTGCATTGTCTATTGAGGAGACTGTAGTCACCCCTTGATCGTATGCATAATTATATGCATCTTGGTATACCTGTGGAAAATCCGCAGCAGCTGCTAATGCAGAAGCAGGGATTAAGGTATTTGCTAACAATGACACTCCAGCCACTGCAGCGAACAACTTTTTTAAATTCATGTTGTTGTTTTATAAAAGAATAAAAGGTCACAAAATCTGGACCAAACAGGGCCGTCTCTCCGTCTCCACGAAGTAAACTATTTCACAGCATAAGAAAGTTAGACACAAATGCAAGACATTTTTCGACATTTTAGACATATCGAGGCGTAAGCGACCAATAGAGTATCTGGATAACCAGATAATATAAATGTGGTGCAATACGTGGAGCAGTAGTGTCTGCTTTCTTATACTAAGAGAAATTCCCTTACAATCTCGTATACGAATGAATTTTCCACTTGTGACAAAGTAGACGGACTTTTGTAGACATATTTTTAGAAGATATGATAGTTATGTAGGTTTATATCTACTATTTATGTGTATTTTTATCAGAGGAGAGATAAAAATTTTAGTGTATCGTTTTTGTGAATTATGTTTGTGTTATGTTGACTTTATATAATGTCATGACCTCCGTCAATATTCTGTGTTTTAATCCTTTTAGTAGAAGAGAGTTGCTCAGTATCGTGAAAAGAAGGAGAATAAAACTCCTCCATAAAAAAGTCTGTTTTTTTTTGCATTTTTTGAAGATTATCCGTATACTTAGAGAGTATTTAGTTTTCTCTGTATATATGATGAAAAAAATAGTAATAGGAATATTTTCTCTTATCCTTATTGAAGCTTTCTTCTATGGGCAGATTTTTGCACAAGATACAAGCGACCAATGGAAAGATCCAGACCCTAACTGTATAAGACATGCAGAAAATGGAGCCTGTGCTAACTATAAAGAAACATCCACACCAACTTCCTCCTCTTCTATTTGACTTACGATGACTCCTGATTGTATGAAAGGAGTAGGATGTAAAATGGATGTAGCGAAAATGCTCGGACTGAAAGCTCAAACCCCTACTGATGATAGAACCTCTGTCCTCACCTTTGTCCAAGACCTTGTTCTCGCAGCTACCTTTTTCATTGGTACAATCGTCACTCTGGCATTTATCCGAAGTGGAGTCCTCTTTGTAATGTCAGGAAGGGATGGAGATTCTACTAAAAGAAAAACCGCTCAGACAGGTATGATCAACGCTGCTATTGGTCTGCTTTTAGTCTCTGCATCCTATGCTATCGTCAGATTGATTCAGTATCTTGCAAGTGGAACGTAAATCTGTATATATGAACCATGCACATCGACCTTTCTCATCTCCCCAACGATCCAGGAGTCTACCTTTTCAAAGACGCTAGTGGCACGATCCTCTATATAGGAAAAGCTAAAAATCTGCAGAAAAGAGTGTCCCAATACTTCGCTCCCGGTTCTCTTCGAAAACAAGAAATGCTTGTAAAAGCACATACTGTGGACTTTTTGGTAGTGAAAAATGAAGGAGAAGCATTATATTTGGAGAGCAATCTCATTAAAAAACATAAACCTTTTTACAATAGTATGTTAAAAGGAGGAAACGGTTATACCTATATAAAACTTACTCATCATGAATTTCCTCAAGTGATAACAACTAGAATGAAAAAAAACGATAAAGCGACCTACATTTGACCAAAGCATAATACGTATGAATTAAAGAAATTGCTTCAATATTTGAGATATATCTTACAATATAGGACTTGCGGAAATGTACAATTTAAGAAAGGAGTCTTATGTTCAGATTATTATTTAAAGTTATGTAATGGGCGATGTGCTGGCTGTCCTATCTACGCGGGTGGAGGCAAAAAATTTCCTCCAACAGAAGTAAAAGATGAATATAGAACTATTATGAAGCAATTCATTTCCTTTTTCAAAGGCGATACCAAATGGATAGAAACAGAAATTCTTCATCAAATCGAAGTAGCAGTTACTCGTCAACATTTTGAATGGGCTGCAAATTTGAGAGATATTTATCGCCATATTGCAGAGTTAGTTGAAAAGCAACATGTGGAATTATCAAAAAATACTTCTGGATATGTCTTAGAAATGAGACAAGTTTGAACACGAACCATTTTCGTTCTCCTCAATTTTTATGAAGGAAGATTGATTGACGTAGTCCGTGAAAAAGTTTCCTTGGAGGAGTGAGATTTTTCGCATATATTGGCATGATTTGAAATAGAATTAGGAGAATTAGAGACAATAGAAATGGATTATCAGCATCTCTTAGCATGGTCAAAGGGAATGAAGTTTTTGAAATCTGAACAGTCAGCCTTATCCCAGATGATAAATAATTTCTTTGAGAGTTATCTCGTTGCGACCTCCTTTGAAGGAGAGAATTTTTATAATGACTTACTCACCGTACTTCAAAAAAAGTATCATTTGAAAAATTTCCCTTATCGTATGGAATGTGTGGATATTTCACATTTATCTGGGGGGTGGATCAGTGGAGGAGTGAGCTGTATGGTTGGAGGACTGCCTGAAAAAAAAGGGTATCGTAAATATAAAATTCAGACGGTAAAAGGGCAGAGTGATGATTATGCTTCCTTGGCGGAGGTATTAGAACGTAGATTGGTAAAACTTCCAAAAAACCCTGAGGTTCCGATTCTCCCTAGTGTCCTTATTCTCGACTGATGAAAAGGGCAACTAGGTGTAGTGAAAAAATTATATGAAGAAAATGAAAAATTCAGACAGATTTTTGAAATGGTTGATTTTATTTCTTTAGGGAAAGGAGAAGCCAGAAACAAATCTGCTATCGGTTCTCGTTCGGCTCGTTCCCTTGTAGATCTTATAGGCGAAAGAGTGTATTTTTTTGATGAAGAGTGGAATATTAAGGAAATTCCGTTAACCTATGATCAAGCAGACAAACTTCTGATAAAACTCCGTGACGAAGCTCACAGATTTTCGAACTATTATAGAAAACAACAAATGAAGGGAGAATTTTCAGTTAAATAACTTTCCCCAACCTTTTCGCCAATTCCTCTGTCTCTGATAAATACTTCTGCATCTCTTCTAATCCCGCTTTCCAAAACTCTGGCTGAGCGATATCGATCCCCATTTTCAAAAAGGTCTCCTTTGGTGAGGCGTTTCTTCCAGCAGAGAGGAAGTCTTTTATCTGCTCAATAGATATTTTCCCCTGATGAAGCAGTGATTCCATAGATTTGGAGATCAAATCCCCCGAAGCATACGAATAAACATAGAAAAAGTATCTAATATGACTCCAATAGATCCGCCAATATTGCGTTCCCTCAGAAAAAGTGATAGCATCTCCCATATACTCTTGCATAGAGGTGAGAAAAAGCTGTCAGATTTTTTGGCTCGTAAGATAGCCTTCTGCACGGAAAGCCTTATGTAAACGTTGTTCAAAACAGAAACAAGCCACTTGCCTTTGTATGGTAGCCACCATATCATCCAGTACAGACACACGAAACGTCAAAAGTTCCTCCCCTTCCAAATCCGCAGAAAGCTTTCTGATCAATACGTTTTCAAAAAACGTGCTTGCTACTTCAGCAGTAGAGACTACTGCTCCATAGTTGAGAGCATTTTGTTTACGTTGCAAAATAGCATTAATCCCATGCCCAAGCTCGTGAATGAGGGTAGATACCTCTCTAATTTTCCCTGTGTAATTCAACATCAGGTAGACAGGAAGCGTTTTAGTAGTATCAGAGCAAAAGGCTCCTCCTCTTTTCCCTTTTCCAGGGTAGACATCAATTTTCCCCATAGTCAGAAACTCTTCAAAAATATCTCAGAAAACAGGATCTAACACATTGATCGTCTCGCGAACAGTGGCTACCGCTTCATCGAAGGAATATTCTTTATCCAGAGATCCGTATTTGAGGATTTTTTCTGCATAGGTCAGAGTATCTTTCCCGAGGAGCTTGGCTTTTAGCTTGTAAAACTGCTGTGAAATACTGTAAGACGCTTTAACTTGGCTTACCATTGCCTCTACTACTTCAGACTCTATATCATCATTCAGGAATCTGGAGGCTTCAGGGGAAGAAAAGTTGCGAAGCTGATCTACTTCTTTTTTATATTCTAGCACAGAATTGAGCTCATTTTCTGCGATAGGAGCCAGCTCAGCTAAAATCTCATGCACTTGTTGTTCAGCCCGCTTTCTTTTTCCTTCATCTTGGTCGCCACAGAGATGAAGTAGCTGCTCAAAAGAGAGATTGTCAACTTCATGCTCAGCCAAAATTTTCTCCACCATACTCACCCGATTTTCATAGGAGGTCTTGGAGAGGATATTCAGAATTTTTTCGCCTTCTGGAGTGAGTAAGTGTTTTGCTTCCGCAAATTTCTTCTCCAAAAAATGACGATAAGGCTCTAAAAGAGGAGTAGACAAAAATTCTGATTGCTTTTCAGGAGAAATGCTTGAAAGAGAAAGCTCAAAGAAGAGTAAAGTATTCTGCATTTGCACAGCAAATTCATCGGCTTTATTCGCTCCTGAGAGAAATTCTTCCTGATCAGAATGAATCTGCTTTTGTAGCCAAAAATAATAACTTTCTGCACCGATGACTCCAAAATCATCTCCTGTGCCTGGTCCATTGCCTCCCTGAAGCATTTCGTATTCATCCAGAGCCTTACGCAGGGCACTGGCATCCGTTAAATAGATTTGATTTTTCTCCCATTTCTTCACAAAATCAGAAAAAAGCAACTGAACTTCTTTTCTCTTAGTTGTTCGATAAGTGGGATCCGTAGAGGGAAGTAATTCCTCGAAAGTTCGTGTAGTTGTAATTTCAGACATAAGCTATAAGGTAGAGAGATAAATAACGTTAGACTAAAGTAGTACCTTGTTGGAGTACAAACTTTTGGAATAAATCCCCTTTTTCTTCAAAATTTTTCCATACGGTATAACTCGGCGAAGCCGTCGAAAGTAAGCACACTTTCCCAGACGAAGTATACTGATAGGCAAACTTCACAGCTTCTTCCATATTCGAAGTGTGAAGGGTGTTGTAGCCCTCTTTCAACATTTCTGCAATCTTTTCCCCACTTTCTGGGAAAAAAACAATATTTTTAATCTGACTTTTTTTGATTTTTTCTATCAATGGAGTGAAATCATACCCTCTATCCAATCCTCCCAAAAAGATTGTTTCCACCTGCTCTCCCAAGGCATCTAATGCTGCGATCGTTGAGTCAGGTGTCGTAGAAATCGCATCATCATAAAAGGTAATTCCTTTAAATGTCTCCACTTTCTGCAGCCTATGTTGTACCGGCTGAAAAGCTTTCACCGTCTGTTGCAACACCTTATCATCAATATGGAGAAGATCTGCCAATGCTACCACCGCACTGATATTCCACAAATTATGCTCTCCCAATAATTGTACGTCTTTCAACGGGAATACTTTCCTTTCTCAAACATAAAAGAAGTCTGTATCCCAATCATACTTCGTTCATCTTCAACAAGGAATAGTTCCTACAACACCAGTTGTGGATCCCCCTGAGAAGGGGGATTGGATCCGAGCTGTCGGATAGGGAGCAAAGCGGAAAAGAGGTTCTGCCGACAACGTAGAACTAAATACAATATTCCTCTCACTTCCTTCTAAAATCCTTAACTTTGCCTGCATATACTGCTTCATTCCTCCGTGTCGATCTAGATGTTCAGGGAAAATCGCTCCAAGCAGAGAAATAAAATTCTGTTTTTTCAATGTTTGCAACATATAGCTGGAAAGCTCAATCACTACGTAGTCATACTCCTGATCAAAATCGATTTCCTCTAACACGGGTTTTCCGATATTTCCAACCACTTTCACGTTGTAGCCAGCATTTTTTAGGAATGCATAAGTGAGCGAAGTCATCGTCGTTTTCCCCTTACTGGCAGTGATAGCAATCACTTTTCCTTGGTAATGATCGAAAAAAAACTGCACTTGAGTAATGACTTTATCAGCAACAGCTTGAATCTCTGGGAAATAGGGGATTCCTGCTGATTTGAAAATGATATCGTAGTCTGCCAAATGTTGTAAGTAATTTTCATCAAGGGTTTTGTCGAGAAGGGTAATTTGGTTTTCAGAAATTCCATTTTTTAGCAAAAAGTTGAATGTCGATTTTCCTTCCGTTCCATATCCGAGGATTGCTATCTTTTTATGCTGATACTCTTTTAAATTCATCCAGCTTTTTAGAGAACTAAACACTTCCACTATATACAAGCACCACTAAAAAACAATTGAAAAAACATTCTAATTCTGTATATTTATTTCTCACTGAGAAGTGGAAGATTGGCCGAGTGGTCGAAGGCGCACGTTTGGAGTACGTGTATGCACCCTGTGTATCTAGGGTTCGAATCCCTAATCTTCCGATCTTGGTCATAAACGGTAAAAGGCTTGAAATCTCCAAGCAAATCAGTATATAATATACTGTTATTCACAGATGTGAAACGTGAAGCAATCAATTTTAAGCACACGATGTATGAATTGATTGACAATCTTTCGCTCTGATTTATCTTCTTAATTCTCTTCTATTATGGCAGTAACTGCACAACAAGTAGTGGACGCTAACGCCCACCTCGGTTCGCTCAAAAACGAATCTCACCCAAAAACTTCTCCTTATCGAGCGGAGATTACCAAAGGATTGGTAGTGATCAACCCAGAAATTATCGCTAACCAAATTAATACCATTCACGAATACTTACAAGAAGCTAAAAAAGCTGGAAAAGAAATCTTGGTAGTATCTGAAAAGAAAATGTATGCTCAGGACTTAGCAGACCATGCTAAAAAAGCTGGATTCTCTTATTTAGATTACAAAATCCCTGGAGGATTCTTGACCAACTTTGCTACTTTCAAAAAAAGAATAGATACCATCAACGATATGGAAAAATTTATGGAAAGTGATGCTTACACTACATTGACTAAAAAAGAACAGCTCATCTACAAGAGAAAATTTGCGAGAGTAAATAAAATCTATAGAGGAGTGACCAAACTTACTAAAAAACCTGATATTGTAATCGTATTAGATGGAGCTATGCTTGGAGTATTGCTTGATGAAGCAAAAAAAGTTGCAGGATTGGAAACTATCGTGATCGCCTCTACTAACTTCCCTAGATACTGGGATGAAAACAAGATCATTATGGCAAATGTAAATTCCCATAAAGCAATAGATTTTGTAATTAAAAATATCTTACCTTAGGCTATCTTCTTTGCAAATAAGATTTTCTTTCTTCTTCAGGAAGTTTCTCTATTGCATAGCGAAGCATGGTTCTAGGCATTTCAAGAACATGGATATCAAGGAAACAACGGAGTAGATTTACATCTACTCTTTTTCCTACTTCGCGAAGCATTCGCCCAACAGCTTTTTGTAGTAAGTCCTCTTTGTCACTTAGCAATATCTCCGCTAGTTTGAAGGTATCTTGATATTGCCCCTGTTTGATGAAATAGAAGGTTGCTATTACTGCAATTCTCTTCTCTCGAAGTAAATTTGATTTAGCAAACTGGTACAGAAGAGAGCGGTCTTTGTCGAAATAATAGCATCCTACGATTTCTGGTGCAGTAAGATCCACTAAATCCCAATTATTAATATAACTCGTATTACTCAAATAAAGCTGAATAATATCATCAGAAACTTCATTTTTTCTCGCCTGTTCGATCAGAATGAGTAAAGCACAAAGTCTAGCTTCATGTCGCTCACTATGGAGAAGTTTTTCTACTGATGGAAGGGGGAGATTTTTGAACTCTTTGGCAACCTTTCTTGTATGAGGGACTACAATTCAGAGAAATTTATCGCCTTCGCCATAGTCTCCCTTACTTGTTTTGAAAAAACGTTGCAGAATTCTAGCTTTTTCTGGAGATGCATAGGATTGTAAAGTCGCAAGAAGAGTAGTATACATGCTAGGAATATAGGAATTATTCCTTTATAGTAAAGCAGATTTTTTTCTTTTTTTAGTCTCCTCAATAGACAATGCAGGCCTGTACAGAGACATCAACAGAGCAGAGGCAGCGAAGATGATGAGTAACTGGGCAGTGAATGTAAAAGGACTAGAACCAGATGAGAGTATAAGTC
>JAITGP010000038.1 GCA_031280545.1 Candidatus Peribacteria bacterium | reverse complement strand
ACATGCTTTTACCGTCTTTTTCATTTCTTCTGACATTTGAGTATCAAATAAATTCTTCTCTTTCATGACAGTAATAGCTTGATGTAATTTTCCTCCCATAAAATTTTTATACGTATCATCTGAATACACATATTTCTCCATCCATGCTTCATCATCCATTGCATCTTCCAAACTATCATACTCTTGTCCTGCTTGTTGAAATTTTACTTTTGCAATTTCTTCTTTGAGACGAGATCTTCTGTCCTGTACATAAGCTATAACCTTGGCGTACTGACGAAAGAACAATTGAATTTCATTCACCCTATCAGCAGGATTTCATGATTGCATCCATTTTTCAATGCCATCAGAGATATTATCTCCTACAAAGGGAACAAAAGAAGTCAAATTTTTCAAATATGGTAATAAAAATTTATTGAGTTTCTCTTTGCCCCATCATTTCAATAAAGCTGTCCATTCTCCTAATTTTTGTGCTCTTAAATATCCATAATATCCTCCTTCTGATAATAATTTTTCTACACTAGAAAATTCATTATCAATACACATCGGTACTGTAGCTTTAAAATCTTCTTCAGTCATTTCTTTCTTCACATACTGTTTATATCCATCAGAAATACTCATTCCTCCTCGTCCAGAGGTTATTTCTTTTTGCATTACTTCATTATAAATCACATCAATATTAGCTCCTAGTCATTGATACTTTACAAACTTTTCAGGATTTTCTTTTTTCAATGTTTCTGTATCTTTTGATTGTTCACCAGCTCAATCTGTTGCATCTGCATCTATAGTTGGATTTCCTTCTCATAATAACTTATTATATAACCATTTTCATCCAAAAAAGAGAGCTATAGGACCAAAGGCATATCTTTTAACATTCGATCGGGTCTTCCCTCGAAATCCTTTCTTTTCATATTCTTCTTTTTCTTTTCACTCCCTTTTTCAGAAAATACTCTTAAATGTTTTTACTATTCCATATCCCACAGCACCAACTGCCGCTCCTAATTTTAATCTACTCCCTCGCCCATCATTCCACAAAAGTTTTATATTATCTCCCATTTTTTCAAAAATTCCTCTTTCATCTTTTTTCTTTTCAGGAGTATCCGTCTGCACTACCGCATTTCCACCGCTCACCACTTCACTCGCCAAATCTGCCAGACTACTTTTAATACTGGTAAGCTCCATAGATAATTGCTCCTTGTAAGACTTTTCTTCCTCGGTTTGAGCTTCAATAGCTTTGAGTTTTTCCTGAATTGTAGCCACCTGATCATCAATTTCTTTTTTTCTTCTTTCTTGTTCAGCCTTTTCGAGTTTTTTCTGCTGAATTTCAGTCTTTAAAACATCAGATTTCTTTTTCAAATCTGCAAGTTCAGTATTGAGAGATTGCATTTGTTTAAGTGCATTAGAAGTGGTTTCAACCATCAGAATTTCATAAAGATATAAATCATCTCTAAGTATACTCAGACCATCAAAAAAAAGCAAAATTCTGATAAGAATTCTGCTCTTTCACCTTGACAAAATATGATAACTACAACATACTATCCAACACTTCAAAGAAACGTCTAATATCCTCTTCATCATTATAGACATAACTACTCATACGGCTACTTCCTCCCGCATTGAGAAACTTATGCAACGGATACGCACAATGTCCTCCTGCACGAATACAAATATTCTCCTTCGCAAACTCCTCCCCTATCCTATTGAAATTATTCTCTGCCAACAAAAACGCATACACTCCCACGCGTCCCTCATCCGACAACGAACCAAGCACTTTCACCTTCTCAGAACGCTCTTTGAAGCCTGCATTAGAAAGCTGTACCAACTTCTGCTCGTGCCTCCATATCTCTCAAATTCCTCCAATACTCTGGATAAATTCCAATGCTTTCAACAGGGAAACCGCACCGACAATATTGGGGGTCCCCGCTTCCCATTTATCACTATTTCACTGGAGAAAAAATTCTGACTGACTCACATCTTTCACCGTTCCTCCTCCCAAAATAAGCGGGTTCAATTCTTTAATCCATTGGTGCTTCAAATACAGCATTCCCAATCCCGTATGAGCCATCATCTTATGTGCGGTCATCACCAACGCATCACATCAGATTTCCCTCACATTCACCGGGAAATGCGGCACAGATTGAGAAGCATCAATAATGAAAAACGTATCCTCACGAAGCATGGTCTTCACTTTCGCTACATCGATAATCCTTCCCGTCACATTAGACACCTGAGAGAAAGAAACCACCTTCACCTTTTCATCATATTTGGAAGCAAAATCCATCCAATCAATATCATAATCATCATTCACATTAATGAAGCGAATTTCAAATCCAAAAATCTGGCTCAACATCTGCCAACTCACCACATTTGAATGATGTTCTCGCACTCCAATCAAAACGACATCTCCCTTTCAGAGTTTTTTGCTATTTACCAATGCCTGAGCGAGCAGATTGAAACAGTAGGTAGAATTATAACTATAAGCAATCTCCTTCGCCTCACAACCAATCAAATCAGCGAGCAAAATTTTACTCTGATGATACGCAAATTCTGACCTCTCAGAAAGAGCATACGAACCTCTATGAATATTTGCATAATCACGAGATAAAAAATCTGCCACTCCATCAATGACAAGGCTCGGTTTTTGCGTAGAAGCTGCATTATCGAGATAAACAAGACCCGGATTATTCTGAAAGATAGGGAAATATTTTTTCATTAGGAATAAGAGAAAATGAATAAAGTTATTTTATAGATATGAAAAAAAAACTGTTTTGCAAGAGGTTAAAGAAAAAACTACACCGTTCTACGATCCCATAACAATTATCAAAAGCACACTCCTTATTTCCGAAGGAGTGTTTTTTTACTCTCTCTTGATTGCCATACTATATTTCAAACTGATTTTCTTTCTAATATCCTGATGAAATTTCAACATCTGGTCATTCACAATCACATCCTTATTCCTCTCTGGATCCCATACAATTTTCAAACGAATAATAAAAAGCTGAAGATACTTCACAAGAGCTTCTCAGATATTTCCTATCACTCCTCCACCTAACCACTCCATAAAAGCCTTAAACTTCGTAGCTCAAGTAAAAATCTGACTCTCTAGAAAAATAGACTGCTGTTCAGGGTAATTGGGTAAAACTCCCTTTACTCGCTTATTTTTTTTATACATTTGAGGAGGCTTAGTACTATCTGCCTGATAAAGAGGCACCAAATGCTGAATCCAATAACAGAGATAAATATCCAAATTGGAAAGAGAAAGAGCATATAAATTCTGATGATCAGAAGTGATAAAAAAAGATAAACAAAACTTTTCCGCTTTCCCTTTGAGAGAACGTTTGAGTCCCGTAAAAAAAAAGAAAAGCATCGCCCAAAACTTAGCAGACCAAATTCTATTAGGCTGAGCAATAATAAAAAGATCAATATCCGACTCCTTATGGAGTGCATTAAAGGTTATTGAATTACAAAGAAAGATTTCAGAGACAAAAGGCAGAGATTGATAAAGTTTAGCATGACGATGGATTTCCTCCAGATATTCTGTCATCAAGGAAGGTTTAGTAGATCGAGAGAAATCAGAATGAGAAGAAGCTGATCAGCTTTTTTTTTCTACTAAAAAAGATTCCATATCCTTGGGAACAGGATATTGCATAATATTATAAAATTGCAAATAAGGTTGAGCTACTAGAGTATCAATTAACTTCCTCGAACTTCACATAGATTACTATTGGTTTCAGAGTAAAAACGACACGTAATAGGAGAAATAGTTTGAGATCTCGCATCAATGATCCATCTCCCAAGCTCCTTAGTACAAGAATTTTCAACACAGATATTAAATTGCACACTTCCCGTGAAAGCCCCAACAGTAGTATCAATAGAAAAAGTTGTTATCTCCTGTGGTTCAACTTGACGAAAACCTTTATTCATAATAATAAGCATTTTACCACTATCTCATCATAATGGAGGGATTACCCCCGTTAATAAAAGACTCACCTCTTTTTGTTTACAATAATCATTTAAACTTATACTTTTATATTCTGTCCCAATTGATTTTATTGCTCCTGTACTATACAAAAACCTAATTTTATTTTCTCCTTCTCACACTCTAAATTCTATATTATAATAATTCGGAAAGACCTCTGTATTTCCTACCCTCAACTGTTTACTCGTAAACGCCGCCCTCATAAATCACTGCAATTCTCCATTAAGGTTATTCATACATGTCTCTGCTTTATACCTCTGCGTTTTGGAATTATAATCATAAAAAGACCCTACCCCAATGGAGAGGATCCCTATGATGATCATCACCAGCATAATCTCTATAATCGTAAAGGCCTTTTGTTTCACCGACAAGAAAATTAGAAGATAAAGCTGTTATTGAATCAACGGTCTCACTACATATTTATAGGTATCATTCCCTTTATCGGTAATAATCATCGGTTTTTGATGATCTACCAAATTAAAGACCAATTGATCAGATTCCATCGCTTTCACAAAGTCCGTCACATATCTTCCATTAAGAGCAAAAGTGATAGGTTCTCCCTCAATGATCGCATTAATTTTAGTTTTCCCAGCTCCTTTATCCGTTTTTCCTGAAGAGATAATGACTCCATCAGCTTGAGTTTCTATTTGGATGAAATTATTGATATCCTTGGTCAGAATTCAGATTTTTTTGATAGCTTTTTCACAAAGTGCTTTATCCACGAGAATCGTATTATTAAAGGTAGTAGGCATAATTTCTTCTCTTTCATAGTCAGGAAAATTTCCTTGAATCAGCAGAGAAGTCGCAACAATTTTGATGTTTTCAATCTCGTACTCAAAAGCAATCAGATTTTCTGAATATTTAATTTTAAGATCAGGAGTCTCTTTTTCTACAGCGTATTTAGCGATAGCTTTAATATCATTAATTGCCACTTTAGGAATAATCAGAGAAAAATCTGTATCCACATTTGATTGCATTTTGTACTCAGCGATTCTAAAAGAATCCGTACCTACGAAAACAATTTTCTTTCCCGTATCCTCATTTTTGGTCTTGACCAAGACCCCTGTCAAAACTGGAGAAAAGTTTTTTTCCGTAATAGTATATTCCACTTTTTCTACTCCTGTAATGAAACTTTGCGTTTCAAGAACCACAGCATTCGTTTGTGGGATTTCTGGTAAAGCAACATATTCACTCGCTGGAATCCCATTAATTTCAAATTCATCCTCCACACTACGAATCAACATTTGATTGGTCTGCATATTTACAGAAATTTCAACAGTTTCTTCTTCAATCGTCCTCAGCAAATCCAAAAAAGTTTTTGCATTAACCGTCACGGCTCCTTCGAGTTTGATATCACAAGGGATCTCGATATCCACATATTTTTCCATGTCTGTAGCTCTAATATTCAACGTATCAATAGAGGCTTTAAGATAAAGATTTTGCAGGATAGGAAGAGTAGAATTTTTGCTCACAAAACGAGTGGCGATATCAATAACGTCCACGAGCTTGGAAAGTGCAATGTTGATTTTCATGAGAATGAGAAATAAATAATAAAGCTGAAGAGAGAATAAATCTTCTTACTTGTAGTTTTTTGTAAGAGAATTTCAAATGAAAAATAGAGATTTTTTATTTTACCTCACCCATCAGTCTAAACTCCCCTGCTCCCGTGATATGAACAGGGAGAATGGTTCAGAGGTCGTATATTGAAAAGCCATTTTTACATTCAGCGACAATTTGCTTCATATTATCCGTGTATCAAATCAAAGTTCAATCTTCCCCGATCTCATTAATCATCATCGTCCTCGTAGTTCAGATTTCTTTTTGATTATTTTCAAAAGAAGTCTGCTTTAAAAGTTCATTCATCTGCTCTCGACGAGCATGTTTCACCGCATAGGGAATATCATCCTTGTATTGCTTATCCGCGAAAGTCCCAGGACGGGGCGAATAAATCCCCATATATACCATATCAAATTTCCCATACTCCACGAGCTTCAAGCTCTCTGCAAAATCCTCATCACTCTCACCAGGAAATCCGATAATAATATCGGTCGTAATAGAAATAGCTCTTTTCATCTTTCTGATCTCATCAATAAACCCATAGCACTCCTCTGCTGAATATCCACGAAACATTTTCTTGAGAAGAGAAGAAGAACCTGACTGAAACGGGATATGGATATGCGGACAAAGTTTTTCCTCATTTTCATGTAGAGCAAGTAATTCAGGGGTATAATAAGTCGGATACGGTGAGGTATACCTTAATCGCTCAAGCCCTGGCAACTGAAGAATCTCTTTGAGAATCTTTACAAAGTCTGGATGTTTATTCACAATCTGCCCCAAGAGCGTAAGCTCAGCCGCTCAATTTTGAAGATGGATTTTTGCTTCATTGATAACTTGTTCCACAGAAAAATTTCTCTCCAGCCCACGAGCAAACGGCACAATACAGTACGCACAAAATTGATTACATCCAGTGGAAATAGGGATATAAGCAGATTTTTGATGAGCATTCATACTTGCCCCTTCCTGAGGGATAATTTTTTCATACTCATTCACCAGATCTCTATCAAATTTCTCTATCTCATAGCCTATTTTTTTCAAAAGCAACGGCAAATATCCTACATCATCAATACGAAAAAATAGTTCCAAATTAGGATACGTCTGATGAAGCGTATACCAAAGAGGACTGAATGCCTCATTAATCGGAATTTCCTCCGCCTGCACCGTTCAGAGGAAGTTTCAACGTTTATGAGCAGTTTTTCCTCCATTTTTTAAAACATGCTGTACCATACATCCCGTAATCCAGATTTTTTTCTCTGAGGAGATATCTTGCATTTTTCCCGTGATTTTATCTTCAGCTTTTTGGCGAACTGAGCAGGTATCAAAGATGATGATATCAGCTGCCTCTTCGGTTTCACTATAGGAAAACCCACAATTAAGCAGAACAGCTTTAATCCTAGCACTATCAGAATAATTCATCTGACATCAGAGTGTAATAATATGGAATGTTTTCATATGTAACCTTATACAGATTTGGTAGATAAATTTCCAGAGATTGTTAGAGATTGTTAGATATTTTAAAAATACAAAAAAAATCGTCCTCAGAAATAGGACGATTAGTTTATTAGTTTAAATTAGTTTCAAAGAGAAGATGCCATAGCAGTAGCAAAACGGATTAAGGGATTTTTATTTGTAATACTCTCTATGAAAATTCTCACATTTTTTCTCATTCTTATACCAAGATAAAGAAAAGAGAGGTTAGTAAATAGATGCAAAGAAAAAAGGAAATAATGTCCTGAGACAAGAAATAGTACTGTGGGAACTATGAATGATATACAAGCAAAGATTATCCTAACCTCGGAATGTTTTTTCATAGCTTTCAATAGGGATGGAGTAATAGTTTCATAGTTTCCCACAAGCATATCTCGTACCATGCATTTTTCTGCCTGGATACAACCCCAGAATTCAACTACAGCTACTACCGCAATGACTATCATATAAATCCAATAAACGACCAAAGAGACAGTATAAAGAATTCCTACAAAACCATTCTTAACATCAACATCAAAGTATTGCAAGAGCAGCAGGGCAAGAAAAGCATAAATAAAACTTTGTGCCACTATCTCAAGTACTTTCACCCACTTAGGCTGCGAATTCTTTTCTTCCTCTTTTTCCTCTGGATGCAAACGCCACAGCATTTTAACTCTCTCCCGTTGCTCAGAAGTTAATTTTACGTCATTCAAAATTTGTTCTTCTCTTTCTGTCAGCGTCCGAAGCTCTTTTTTTTGTTCAGTTGTTTCCATACTTTTTTTATTTTTTTTGAGTTTGTGTTTTTGTATAATGAATTTATTTATGATAGTATTATACAGATATATATATATCGAATGTCAATAGTATTTTTTAGCAAGAATAAGCCAATTTGGAAATTTCATAAAATATCATACCCCTAGATTCAGCATAAAGGAAAAATCAAACACAAATCACCGGACTTAAAAAAAAATTAAAACATTGATATAAAAGATATTAACAGGAAGTTACCTTGATTTTATAAAATCAATATGTATACTATTTATATTTATCTCGTACTCCTCTACTCATGTGATACGATCCAAAGCTCTCAGAACTTTATCTCGAACAATGTTCTAGTCTTTCATGAAGAAACATTCTAAAAGAAAATACCCTTATGGATATGTTAGAAAATTTTTGAACAGATAAAAATGCTCCTAAAATTCTCCAAAAATATCTCCTAGAGGGACAGGAAACTGAAATGCTCTCCTACAGAGAACTTAAAAAGCTGAGTGAATTAGCAGATACGCATGAAGCTTACAAAGAAGTATTTGATTTCTATATGGATGAATATCGCTTTGATCCAGAAGTTCTACAATTAACTCAAGAGCTCATGGAAGAAAAGAAAAAATTAAATGGAGGCAATAAACCTTGGTTAGAAGTTAGTAAAAAGAACACATAAACCTTCAATAAATATCATACATCACATTTCTATATGTCAACCAGCAAATGCTTGCAAAAGGCAGTACTTTTCGTATTATAAAATCAGAATTTTAATTTTTTATTAAAATTATATGGCAAAAGAAAAAAAAATTCGACTTTGTCACTACTGCACTATACAACGCATGGTGGCCGCTAATAAATAGAATAAAAGAAATACCAGATATAGTAATATAGACTTTTTATTTATGTATATATGAATTCCATGTCAGAAAACGAAAATCCTATCCTTCCAGTCAACAAAGAAACTGACCGAGCATTAGAAAAGGAAATCTCTCAATCCTATATCGACTACTCAATGTCAGTAATCGTAGCTCGTGCCTTACCAGACACCAGAGATGGACTTAAACCCGTAGTGAGAAGAATCCTCTACGCAATGTACCAAACCAATAACTTCTACAATCAAAAACACAAAAAATCTGCAAGGATTGTCGGAGAGGTAATGGGAAAATATCACCCCCACGGAGATAGCTCAATTTATGAGGCGATGGCTCGTCTCTCTCAGCCTTGGGCAATGAGATATCCACTAATCGATGGACAAGGAAACTTTGGTTCTATCGATGGAGATAGCCCAGCTGCCATGAGGTATACCGAAGCTAGAATGACAAAACTCGCTGAAGAAATGCTCTCAGACATTGAACAAGATACCGTTTTGCGAAGAGATAACTTTGATGCAACCCTACAAGAACCCGTAATGCTCCCTACAAAATTTCCAAATCACCTCTGTAATGGGACAATGGGAATCGCCGTAGGAATGGCAACAAATATGGCACCCCACAACCTAAATGAAGTACTTGACGCTTCTCTGCTTCTTCTCCAAAAGGAAGGGAAAAAGATGATGGGAATAGAAATTAACGAAATGGGATTAGAGGAAGAGAAAGAAGTAAGCTATGAAGTCAGTATCGATGAAATCATGGAAATCATCAAAGGTCCAGATTTCCCAACAGGTGGAATCATTTTCGATCCAGATAACATTAGAGAAGTATATAAAAAAGGAAAAGGCTGAGTGGTAGTTCGTGGAAAGACGCACACCGAAGTGTTTGAAGATGCCCACGTAATCGTAATCGATGAAATCCCCTACTTCGTAAATAAATCTTCCCTCGTGACGAGAATCGCAGAATTGGTAGTGGACAAAAAAATTGATGGAATCGCTGACATCAGAGACGAAAGTAATAAAAATAAAAATAGAATCGCTCTCTACCTACGCAAAGGAGTAGACCCTGATGCAATCCTGATTTTGCTCTACAAATTCACTGAACTACAGACAAATTTCAATATCAATAACGTATCCCTCGTAGAAAATGGAAGTCAGCCAAGACTACTCAATATCAAGGATTTGCTGATGGAATTTGTGACGTTCCGTCGTGAAGTAGTTTTTAAACGTTCTACCTTCCAGTTAGCGAAATATAAAGACAGACTCCATATCTTAGAAGGATTGAAAAAAGCAATCGATATCATTGACGAAGTAATCGCGACCATTAGAGGATCTGAAAACAAAACTGAAGCAAAAGCCAATCTGATTTCTAAATTTGATTTTTCTGAAGAACAAGCTGAATATATCCTGCAGATGAGATTACAATCCCTCGTAGGACTTGAGATTCAGAAAGTTAATGAAGAAATCGATGAAAAGAAAAGGCTGATCGACGAACTCACAGAAATCTTGAACAACCCAGAAAGACTCGATCAAGTAGTGGCTGATGAATTCGCCTATATGAAAGCTAAATACGGAGATGAAAGAAAAACAGAAGTATCTACCAGTACCGATGTCTACAATATCTCTGGAAGTATCAAAGCCTTACAGGCTCAGGCAGACAAAGTAAAAGAAGATGTCATCTGCCGAATCGGAAATGACTTTTCACTTAGAGTATTATATCAATCAAGAATCCAAATCATCCCTGAGGAAACCTTGGATCTCATCTATACACAAAATCAAGATAAGCTAATCATTATCACCGATTTGGGTGAGTTAGTCGTACAGAGATTAAAAGACTTTTGAGGAGTAACGATGGCAAAACCTGCAATCAATTTGAAGAAACACTTTGATTTGAAAGGGAAAATCGTCTTCGCAAAAACATTGCATTTCGCCTATGATCACTTGGTATTTTTGACCAACCAAAACAATATCAAAAAGATAGACAAAAATCTCGTGCTTTCCTTCAAAAAATTCCCAACGGTGATTATGAATCTCCAACCAAAAGAAAAAATTCTGAGTGTAGAAGCTGTCACCGACTCCAATAATATCGGAATCATGACCAAACAAGGGCGAATGCTCCTCTTCCCAGCAGCGGAAATCAGACCTATGGGAAAAACCGCTGGAGGAGTGAAAGCAATTGATCTTCAAGACGAACATGATGAAGTAGCTGGACTCTTCTTGCATAAAGAAGAACCGTTTATTCTTATCCATTCCGACAAGAATGGGAAACTGCTTTCTCTGGAAGATTTAAGAATCCGAAAAAGAGCCAGAAAAGGACAAGTAGTAATGACAGGAAAAGAGGCTTTAGAAGGGGCAATATCTATCATCGAGGGAGCAATTAGAATCAGATTTGATGACGGAAGTATGCAGACACTCCATTCTAATAATGTCCGTCTCGATGAACCAGAAACTCCATTACACCATATGGTTGACCAGCATATTGATGTCATTTACCGCCCTCGAGAAGAGAAGGAAGAAAATGTGAAATATAAAGAAGAGAAAAAGAAAACTGAGAAAGGAGACAGTCTGTTTGATATTGAAGAAAAGATTTCAGACAATAGTTCCGATGAATAATATTTATGTAGGGGCGAACCTATGTGTTCGCCCAATGCACCCAATGTATGTTCGCCCAATGCACCCAATGCACCCAATAGGTGTCCACCAAATTCACCCAATGTGTGTTCCCCCCAACAAAAAATAAAAAAAATCAGCTTTTTTTTGCTTTTTTGAGAAATATCCGTATACTTATGGTAAGATTTTATCTGACACCAAAACAAAATGTTCAAAACAAATGCACTCCTTCTCAGCACAGATACCTTACCAAACTATGGTCTAGACCGCATTTTCTCAATCGCAAAAGATGCTAAATTTGATGGGATTGACCTCGCAATGCGAAAAGGATTTGATGCTCGAGACGAAGAATATGTCCAAAAACTCGCCTTTCAATACGATTTACCCGTCTATGTCGTACAGACCTCTGCAAAACTCAACCAAAAGGAAATGGATAAAGCATTGGATATTTGCGGTGCAACAGGTGCTGATACTATCTGTATCAATCCACCAAAAATTACAGAATTCAAAGTCTATGACTTCATCTCTGATAATTTAGCTGAATATCAAAAAAATAATCCTGACCTCCAATTTTCGATTATCAACCCCATAGATAGCAAACTTTTCGCCTTGCCAATTCCTGAATTCAGATTTAGCAATATCATCGATATCGTAAAAAAATATAATGCCTATGTGGGACTCGATATCACCAATCTCGATATGGATGCCTTTGAAGAAGATTTTATGAGAAAAATCGACGACTACGCTCCCTACATTTCCGTACTCTACCTCTCTGATAAAGATAAAAAAGGGAAATCACATCTAATGCCAGGAGATGGAAATTTAGATTTAGTAAATTTCTTAAAAAAACTCAAAAAAAGCTGATATTCCCGCTCCGTAAGTATTAAATTGGACTTAAAACCCCAAGAATTAGCAAACCGTGAAAAACTAGTTTCCCAACTCGTAAAAGCAAGAGAATTCTATGAAAAAAATTTCTTGGACTAAATCGTAGTCACTCCTCCATCCCTCCCCTGTGCCATTAAATCAGAACCTCCCCCTTTCCAACCATATTTTTGAACAAGTCCCTTCGCAGAGACTCCCCCATCGGTCAGAATCAGATAATTTCCTTCTGCAGTATACAAAAGCAATGATTTCACATCAGCAAAAAGAGATTTCGCGATACCAGGTAAGGTTTTGAAGTTGGTCGTAGTCGGCAAGGTGAGTATCATTTGGAAATCAGCATTTTCTCTTTTTTCAGCCGTCTGTAAAAGCTGAATCAATATCTGGCTCTCCATACTTTCCAATTTTGACTTCATATCATCATATTCTTTCAAAAATTTACTCGTTTTCTCTCCAATCTGTGCATACGACTTGATTTCGAAAGCAGAAACTTGCTGATCTAAAATCGCTTCTAAACTATGTATCTTTTCCAAAACTTTCGGTCCAGTAATTGCAGTCAGCCTTTTAATCCCTGATGCCACCGCCTCTTGAGAAATGATCGTAAATGCCCCAATGTCCTTGGTATTTTCCACATGCGTCCCCCCACATAATTCTGCAGAAACAATAGCATCTCCATTATGCACACGAATCAAACGCACCACATCACCATATTTCTCCTCAAAGAATGCCTTCGCACCCAGTTTCACCGCTTCATCAAAGCTTGTCTCCATCAAAGACACGGGTAAAGCATTATAAATATAGGCATTCACTTGCGTTTCGATTTCATGAAGTTGATCTAGCGTCAACAAACTTTCCGCATAAAAATCAAAACGAACCAGATCACTATCTACCAGAGATCCAGCCTGTTTGGTATTGGGGAAGTAGTTGAGAAGCACCGCATGCAAAAGATGGGTTGCAGTATGTGCCCTCATTTTCGCATAACGCTGGGGAGTATTCACGATGAGTTTCATAGTTATTTACTTATTTGTAAATTATCGTTAAGATCCGTCTCATTCAGATTCTCTTGAGAACCATCAGGCAGAGTCACTACAACCGTCTTATTATTTTCTTCATTTTTAGTTTCATCTTCATTCAAGACGACCTGCACATCATTATCTCCTGGTGCATCTACATTAATTTCCTCATTAGGAGTGATCACCTCCACATTATTTTCTAAATCAATATATTCCCCCAGATTGGAAGGATCTTCAATTGGTTGTGGAGTAACAGAAGGAGAAATCAGATAAGAAACAAAGGTAAGTCCAGAAGAGAGTAAAAATAATACCACAATAACCCGGATAATAATTTTTCTCGTACGAATAGTGACCATAGTAAAGAATATAAAGAAATAAATCTGTTTTACCATAACGTTCTTCCTCAAGCTTTCAAGAGAAAGTAACCCATTTAAAACACCTGACTACAATATTCCTGTACAAAAGAAAAGAAATCAACTAATCTAACCCCTTTTGGAATATTAGGTAAATTTTCTTCCTTTTCAAAGTACACTAAAAACTTCTCTCCTTCCACTTCTTTCAAAGGACCAACCTCTCTTTCGAAATTTGTTTGAGTTAGTTGATAGCAAGCTTGAATATTGAAATTCTTATTCCAAGGATGGGTATCCTTCGCTTCAATGTAAAAATCGATTTCCCCAACCAAGTCAGCATTTTCTGTCTGCTTTCCTTTTTCGCTTCTTTTGAAAAATACACGATCAAATCTCTTTTTTAGTTCCAACAAGAGGATATTTTCAAAACTCTGACCAAAGTCAGGAGAAACTCCGAGAAGTGTATGAAATCCAAGGTTATAAAGATAGAATTTTTTATTTCAGTTCAAAGGATTATAGAGATTTTCTACTTCTAATCCAAGAAAAATACTCTTCACATGTTCATAGTAATTGTACAAGGTATCTTTTCAGATTTTTACATTTTGTGATTTGAGATTGTTATAGATTTTATGAATGTTTACATCTTTAGTAAACGAAAGCGTTAAACTTTTCAGAAGATATTGCACAGCAACTTCGTTTTCCAGATGATACCTTTCTAATAAATCCCTGTACAACAAGACATTATAGTAGCTTTTTATAGTTTCTCTTTGTGCAAATTCGTGGTCAGCAAGAACGACTTCGGGGAAATTTCCAAAAGTAAACACATTATGATAGAGATTTTTCAACATTCCTCTCTCTCTACTCGCGAAAGGTTGATCAGTTGAAATATCACGAAACGAAAGCAATTCTGGATAAGTCAAAGGATACACTTGATATTCAATGATTCTTCCTCTAAAATGGGTACTTAATTCACTAGATAATAATTTTGAATTACTTCCACTGATAAATACCTTGTAATTTTGGTTATAGAGAAAAAGTATGAGTTCTTGCATATTCGCAATATCCTGCACTTCATCTAACACAAATAAAGGCTGACTATTGGGGTATTTGGAATGATATGACTCCAAAAGTTGAAAAGGATCAATCGTTTCTCCCGTATGAAGCGAAAAATCCATAAAAACCACCTGTTCCCACGAGAGTTTTCCTTGTTGAATCAGTCTTTTCACAAAGTCTATCATCAGATAGGTTTTCCCGACTCTTCTCGGTCAAACAAAACTGATAATTTTGTTGAGTTTCCAGAAATCATCATACCACTGGTAAGCTCTCTGTTTGACTTGGAGCGTATTGAATTTTGCCTGTCCTTCTAGGATCATCTTTTGAAACATTTGAAGAGAAATAAGAGATAAAAAGCTGTTCCTTATTAAGCAATATCCATAAGGAAACATTTACAAGATTATTCCTTACGGACAAGGAAAATATACAGGTTTTTATTCCAATTGCAAGTAATTTTATTAAATCTTTAGGGAAAGTAGATATCCTATCCGTAGTATTTGATAGAGCAAAAAAGAGCGATTAAGTCGCTCTTTTTTGTTTATTAATTAGGTACACAATGATAATAAATTGAAATACACCTATTATTATAGTAACTTAACCAAATTTTATAGCCATTAGGATGTTTATAATAAAGATTACTTCATTGTGCTACCATATTTGCAGAATTTTTTAATTTATTATAACAATCATTTTGAGAACTACCAGCCCCAAATTCCCAAGATTTACAAGAATATCCTGAAGGACAAGCTCCTGCCGTATAGCTACACATTGATCATGCCTCTAATTTACATGCAGACCAGGTTCCATTAGAATAAGTTTGTGTACCAGTTTTTCGATAAGGATACGACATTGACCACATTGTATCACTGAAATTAGAAAACCAGACATTACATGATCTTGTTGCTCATGCTTCAATATAATAGGTTGATTGTGAAGGGATCCATGTACAATTTTTAGGATGATCATATTCATCTTCACTATTATTATACAGACAATCATTTTGTGTTGTTTGACTAGTACAATAGTAAGACGGTCATACACAAACATTTGTAGGTCATTCAGTAGCATTCGCCGTCCACTGTGCATACAAGGTCTCACTAGCTGTTGGAGTATAAGTAGCTCCAGCATTACCTCTCTTTGTTCCACCACTTGTAGCAGTATACCGTCCATTAAAGGTATAATTAGCTCTAGTAGGTGCTGCTGGTAAAGTAACCGTCGGTTGTGCTCCATACGTTGCTGTTATCGTTCCGTTTCCAGCTTTATAGGTAAAGGTTGTTGTTGCTGAAGTAGTAGTAGATAAGGATCATGTTCCACTTGTTAAACTCCAAGACGAGAACGGTTTTGTTGATGTACTACTACTTGGAACAGTAGATGTCCCACCATTCACATTATAGGATACCGTATAGGAGGTTCCTGCTGGTGCTGTTACTGATTTTGTAGTATTATAATTTTGGCTGTAAGTTGATCCTCCTGGATTCACGGTTAGGGTATAACTATTTACCTGACAAGTATTTCCATTTTTAGTATATCCAACATTACAACTCACTGATGATTGCTCCGTACCATTACTTCGATTTCCTAAATTACAAGTAAAGGTCGTCCAATAGGAGGTAGAACCATTCGTAGGTATTCACACTCATGGAGTTCCTGTTGGAGAAGTAGTATAAGTCTGACTATGAGCTATAGTAATCACCGTATAAGTATGTCCATTTACCGTTCTTGCTTGTCCAGGACAGCTCTTTGGCTGACAAGTAGTTCCAGATACTTCATATCCCTTATTACAACAAAAGGAAACTGCCTCTTGTCCATTACTATATACACCGCCCTGACTATTATAAACATCATAAGTACGACTATCATCATAATTATTATTCTGATCATAATGACTACAATCAAGTGAATTCGGGAGTTCAACTGGACCATTGCTTCGAGATCCATTACTACACATAAAGGTCATATTGTATCGAGAAGTTCCATTTGCTGGCAATCCAATCAAAGGACTATTCGTCGACATAGCACTATGAGTATCTCCGACATCAGTCTCTCCTAATGCATAATCACGTCCATTTACCGTTTTATTTGCAGGCAAACATTTTTGTACACAAGCACCTGCAGCATTCCGAGAATACCCACTATTACAAGTAACCACTGCATCCTCCTCATACGTCCATGTCCCATAAGAACAAGTAAAGATCGCCGAATAACTAGTTTTACCATTCGTAGGGGTATTATCTACAGGATTAGTATTTGGATTTCTAGTAATAGCCTCTCCATGACCTATACTCGGAAGAGTATACGTACGACTACCTACAGAGTAACTTCTTGCATCACACGAACTTTTCTGACAGGAAGATCCATTTCGAATATATCCACTAGCACAAGTATATCTACAGGAAGTAGCACTCGCTTCAGAATTATATTGAGTCGTAGAATCAGCAGGAGTCCAGACACCATTGATTTGAGTTTGAGTATAACTACTCACAGTATTCCACTGGGTATTGGATGCGGGCTTTGCAGTACAAGTAAAGGTTCTAGTAGGTATCGTACAACTAGTACCATTTCGCGTATAGTTTACAGGACATTTATATCTACATTCACTCGCACTAGCTGTAGTATTGTAGGTAGGACTCGTATTTGCTGGAATCCAAGCACTACCGTTTCGTGTCTGGGGATAACTTCCATTATTTACTCCCATATTCCAAACACTACCTGCAGGTTTAACTCCACAAGTAAAAGTCTGAATATCAGGAAGACAATTCTGACTAGTTGGATCTTTATGATAATTTGCTTTACAGGTATATTCACATTTTTTAGCAGTAGTACACCCTGTCGTCGCTATCGTCCTCAAGACATCAGTAGTAAAAGTTCCTCCTTCATCTCCCGCACACACATCAGCATTATTTGGGACATGTCCTATACAACCATACGTAATAGGAGTAGAAGCTCCACTACCTGCTAAACATTTAATAGACCACTCTCCACCCGTTGGATGTGCTGTCCATTGACCATTTTGATTACAAGTAATCACCTGACTCGTACAACTATTCGCAACTCTCTGAGGATAGGCAACGACGGTTTCCCCTGGCTCATATTCAATACTATAAATACTACCATCGATATTTTCCTTTAACATACAGAATTTATAAGCGATATTTGGTTTATAAGTACCAGGTGCATTTTCTCCACAACGCTGGACTATCTCATCATTTTTACGATTAAGCAATTGTCGATATTTACCATCACAGTAGTACATACATCCATTTCGTGACTCCAGAGTACCAGAAAGCAGAGCTCCATTGGCACCACTACACGATTGAGCAAGTTTCCCTTCTGATCCGAGAGAGATCGTCCCATTGACAGCTACATTCACTCCAGGATTCACGGTATTGGTATTGATCGCCATCCCATTGAGTGCACGGATAAGGAAGGTATTGTTGGTGGTAGATTGAAATTCTTTTTGACCTTGTATAAGATTATGTTCAAGATCATCATAATCACTCCAAATAAACGTCCCCACATTATTCGCAACTCCTCTCTGTCCAGCCACAAAACTATAATTTGCAGTACTATTAATTTTATTATCTGATCCACCAGGAATCACTCCATACTGAGCATAAATTTTATTAAGTTTTCCTCCTCATATCACAGAATTTTTATTGGAAATTTCGTTTTCTTCTCATCCAGCAATAAAGGAATTTTCAGCAGAAGCAGAAGATATTTGATTTAACAGTCCCGCCCCAATAGAAGCATTACTGGCAACAACAAGATTACTTTTTCCTGCTCCTATCGTTGAATTATAGGCTAATCCTCAAATAGTATTTTTGATTCCTCCTCCAATAGTCGCATTCAGAATTCTTGACTCTATTATATTTCCACTGGTCCCAAAAGCTTGTCCCGCAACTAATCCCTCAGGGATCACCACTTCTTTATTTGCCCCAAGACGCACCACCTGCCCTCCTGTAGTAGTCCCCAAATAGATTTCTGCTAACTTAGGAGTATGCGTCCCAAAATTAGTAGGGATTTGTAAAATATCACTCTGAGACAATACTACCCCCAATGCAAAAAGTCCTACTGCAGAGGAAAGCAAGAGGGTTTTAAGTGATGAGGTGGACATAAACAGGAGGTAAGAGAAATAAAAAAAAGAAGGCAAATAATTATACCTATTATGATAAAAATCCTGAGCAATTTCAAGTCTTTTTTAAGGTTTTTTTAGGGGGATCATCCATAAACCACACAAAAAACCGTGGAGAAATCCTCCACGGTTTAAATAATTAGTATTTCACAAGTTTTTGGGAAATAGTTTTCCCATTTCCCAAAACAATTCGCACAATATAGACCCCTGGATGAAGGGAAGAAACTTCCACTTCTCTAGTATCTCCTACCTTTTCTAAAGCTTTATTCCCCGAGAGAGCGTAAATAGCCACTCGCTTAATCGGAGAATCCGATGTAAAGAATAAAACTGATTGAACGGGATTAGGATAGACTTGAAAATCTATATTCTCAATCTCCTCTATCCCATCAGGGATAGACCATTTCGCCCAGTATTCCTTATTTCCCGTACTTCCCGCAGGAAGCACAACAATAGGATCACCCAACAAACCCGTATTATCATACCACCCTTCAAAGTGATTATTCACTTTTTCAGGAATCGGCAAACTAATAGCTCCCGTCTCAATAGTATAGGTAACATTTTCTGCACCAGTTCCTCCATTGAGGTAATAGGTAATATTATATACAATTGCTTTAGAGGTCAGAGTGATTGTCTGGCTTTCCTGAATATTTACAAACGTATGCGTATTTGCATTTGCATCAACACCATTCACCAAAAGTTTATCACGTTCATATCCAGGATCATATGAAGTGGTGAAGGTTTTACTTTCACCAGCATTCACCGTGATCACCCCACTTGGACTCAGGAAACCATGAGAATCACCCGTTGCAGTAATCGTATACTGCGTAGGAGCATTTGCTTCCCATTTTGCCCAATATTCCTTATTCCCCGTACTTCCCGATGGAATCGAAACAACAACCTCCCCTGTTAAACTTACATTACCATACCAACCTTTGAAAGTATTACCTTCTTTAGTTGGAGTAGGTAAAGTAATTGTTGAACTCTCGATGGTATACGTGCTATTACTAGCACCACTTCCTCCATTAGCATGGTAGGTAATGCTATACACAATCGCTTTTGAAGTCAGGCTAATCGTATGATTAGCACTAACACTCGTAAACGTATACGTATTAGCATTCACCACCGTGCTTCCATCCACCAACAATTGATTTCGTTCATACCCATTGCTATAGGAAGCTATGAAAGTTTGACTTCCACCAACATTTACACTGACTTCTCCACTAGGAGTAAGAATTGAATTGGGATCAACTGTAGTAGTAATCGTATACTGTACTGGAGAGGAAGAGAATTGAACAGAAAAGTCTATAACATTATTTGAGCCATAACCACCAGAAGAAGTTGTAAGCTGGAAAATACCATTACTCAAAACATACACTGATTGATTATATGGAGTCTGAATAACATTATTCAGACGTAAAAGATTATTTCCACCATTACCAGCAAAAAAAGAATTTAATCTTAGTTCTACCACATCTGTAACAGAAGCTGGTCGAATCTCTACATATCCTCCACTTTCCCCCACTTGTCCCCACGTAGTACTTCCTGTCGGAATCCACCTTGTACCATTGTCAGCAATATTCCCGACCTTAACGCCATTGACCCATATCTCAGGCCATGAGATATAAGAAACATCATAAGCTACAGTACCATCTCCATAAATCACATATGGACCAGGCAAACTACTCGGTGCCCACTGTTCATTCACCCATATCAAGAGATCAGGATAATTATTAGGGAAAGAACGACTTACAGATGTCCAATCAGTCACTCCTGTCTTAACTAACTGAGGATCAACAAGTTCTGCAACAATTTTCAAAAGATATCTCTGATTCAACTGGCCTGTCGGGACAATCCACTCTGAAAGATCCACATTCCCCGCGGAAGTCACTGTCTTGCTCCCTGCATAGTCTTGTGCCCAGCTACTATTGTTCACTGAGAACAGGATCGCCAAAAGGGCGAACCAAAAAATTTTTGTTTTCATTTTTATTTGTTTTAATTTGTTTTTTAGTATTTTCTCTATACTTTTGTTTTTATATAGTATAGTCATCTTCTTGGGTTTGTCAAGGAGAAAGTATTTACTTACCCTTTCATATTTTTTTGTTTTCCTTCATTTCTTTTAGAAAATCTTTATGAGTAATAGGATCTTGTCCAGTTTGCTGAATCAACTCCTGCCTTGCTTGAAATGCTACTTTCCCTCAATCTTTACTCGCTTTTATTAACTCTTCAACCCCTTCTGCATCACGAGTTCTAGTAATATCAGTAGTAGCCTGCTCTGCTAACATAGTAAGGATCAACTCTGTTGGACTCATTCCATCACGAAGATTTCAAATTTTCATGCCTTTAAAGTTTTTCCATTCTGCTGTATTCATACCAGAGTATGCCTTATAAATCTCATTTGTAAGAATTCCGTAAGCATTTTCTGCTCATCTTTGATCTCGCTCTTTTGTTAATTCTTTTCTGACTGGAATTCCACGAGTTCTAATATCAATCCATTCTTGAGGGTATCATTTTTTTTCATAGGTTTCTATCATTCTCTTCATGGCCAATTCTGGATCTTCAATTTCTTGAATTCTTTCATATCCCACCTGCGCTAACCATTGTTTAAAAGGTTCAGCCCTAGGAGAGGGAATAGATTGAATAATTCTAAATGCTCCTTTGGTATTCACACAGTTAATTTTTTGTTTTCATCATTTTGTTTGTATCTCAAGGGTATGTACAATTTGTACCCACCCTTTTTTTAGTTCTTCATCCCTATTTCTCATTTTATTAATATATTGTTTTGGATCAGTACTTTCCGTCAAGACAAGAACAATATCTTCCAAAGAAAATCGTCGCTCTTCATGATACAGAGTTTTTCTAATTTCGTTCCCTTCAAAAATTGCAATTTTGTTTTGAGATTTTTTAGTTTCTGTAGTAATCATAAGTATAGTATTAGAAGAGATAAACATAATTATTTTGACAACACTTTTATATACTTTCATTAGAATATTTCAAGAGTTTTTTTTAATCTCCGTCACAAAATCCCCCCTTCCTTCGTTACATCTACATCTTTACTTTTTAATCACTTCCACATGACCACCACCGACAGACTCCTCGGTTTCCTCGCGATCATCATCGTATGCTCCACGCTCATCTACACCTTCAAACCCGACCACAACCTAGATGGTTCCACAGGAATCAGCGTCTCTGGAAAAGGGATCGCCAAAGTCCAACCTGACACCCTCACCCTCAATTTCAGTATCCAAGAAAAAGCTGACTCCACCAAAGAAGCTCAGAAAAAAATCGACGAAATCAGCTCAAAATTCATCACCCTAATCGGTGAACTAGGAGTAGGAAAAAAACAGATCCAGACTTCAAATTATTCTGTATACCAGAATTATTACCGAGATAGTCAAACCAGTAAACAAATACCCGATGGATACAACGCCAGCCAAAATATTACTGTAATCCTCAATGGAAAAGACTTCGTAGAACTCGGACAAAAAGTCTTGAGTGCAGCACCTACGGTCGGAAATATCAACATCAACGGTAGCACCTTCTCTGTCACTGACAAAGCTACAGGAGAAAAAGATGCCAGAACCCTCGCCCTCGAAAACGCTAAAGCCAAAGCACAACAACTCGCCGATGTAGCAGGAGTAAAATTAGGGAAAGCTGTCCAAATTTCAGAAAGTATTAGTGCTGGAGGCTACTATCCCGTTTACGCAAATGCCAAAGTCCTCTCTAACGACACAAGTGAAGAAGCCTACAATAGTGTTGGTCTAGAAGCAGGAGAGAACGAAGTAATCGTAAATGTAAGTGTAAGCTATGAGATAAAGTAATCATAAAACACCCCACAATAATACTCCACAATAATACTCCACAATAATACAATAATATCACACCCAAACCTTTCGTAGGGACAGGTCTTGTACCTGTCCGAATCTATCCGAATCCTATCCAAATCCTGTTGGGGCTACAAAACCCAACACTTACAAAACAAAAATACAACCTCAATAGATTATCCCTTGATTTTCAGCATCAAATAGCTAGTGTAAGAAACACTAGAGCTTTTAGTTTTTGATCATCCTCTCATGAAAAAAATTCTCATAGTATCCCTCTTCACTCTCAGCCTTTTTTCCCTCTCTGGATGTGGAAAAGATACCAGTGCTGACTACAACGAAAAATTAGTAAACTTAGTAGAAAAATGTACTACTGCCGAAGATCTCATGCGAGATGCCATTGACCAAGAAAGCTACACCACAGCTCAAACGCTTCATGCCACAGCTACAGAAACCTGTAAAGACGCTCAAGCTGATACCGCGAAGCTCGAAGGATTCGATAATGATACTTCGCTCAGAGACACTAGCAACAACTACCTCCAAACCGAAGTAGCCTACCTAGAAAAATTAGAAGCAATCTTCGCTTACCAAGACCTTGCAGAATTCACACCTGCACAAGAAACTAGCTATCTCACCCTAGAAAGCGAACTTTCCAGCCTAGCAGATGCTACTACTAATGCCTATACCGAGCTCACTGCTGTACAAAAAACCTTTGCAGACGCTCATGGCTACCAACTCGAAACCTTATAAAAATCAGACTTTATCATTGCAATTACCCCGTGCATTACCTTCAGAAAGCAGATACCATTTCCTATGAAATCTTTCTTAAAGGACTCACCGAAGACACCATCAGAAAGATTTCTGCCGACCTCCACGAGCCAGATCGAATGCTTGAGCATAGACTGCATTGTCTGGAGGTTTTTCAGCAATCCAAAGATCCAAAATTTTGACCAGATCTCTCCTCTCTCCACCTAGAAAATATCGTCTACTATGCTCGTCCAAGTATGGTTTCCCCCTTATGAGGGGGAACGTCGCCGAATGGCGACAAGGGGGGGACCACACCAGATTCCCGAGAAAACGTCCCCACAAACATCAAAAACATTTTCGACCGCCTCCAAATCCCTGAAGCAGAAAAAAAGTACCTCGCTGGAGTGGGTGGACAATATGATTCCACTGTCATCTATCACAAACTCAAAGAAAAACGAATAAAAAGCTGAATCATTTTCCAAGATATGTCTGAAGCCATCCGTGAACATCCCGAACTCGTGCGTCAGCATTTTATGAAACTCGTCCCGCCAACAGACCATAAATTTGTAGCTCTCCACGGAGCAGTACGAAGCGGAGGAACGTTCATCTACATCCCAAAAGGAATAAAACTGCCAGATCCCTTACAAGCCTATTTCCGTATGAATACCCTAGAAGGAGGACAATTTGAGCATACTCTTATCATCCTAGAAGAAGACACTCAAGCTGAATATATCGAAGGATGTTCTGCTCCAAAATTCGATCAAAAGTCCATTCATGCAGGTTGCGTAGAAATCTTCATTGGGAAAAACGCAAAAATGAGATATTCCTCCGTAGAAAATCGATCCTTAAATACCTACAATCTCAATACCAAACGTGCCATTATAGGAGAAAATAGTTTTATGGAACGAATTTGAGGAAACCTATGATCTGGTGCAACTATGCTTTATCCCTGCTCTATCCTCCAAGGGAAGAATGCGAAATCTGACAACATTTCTGTGGTAGTAGCTTCAAAAAATCAGAATCAAGATGTTGGAGCAAAAGTCATCCACATCGGAGAGAATACTTCATCCAAGATCATTTCCAAATCCATTTCCAAAGATGGAGGAATCTCCACCTACAGAGGACTCATAGAAATCCACGCTTCCGCCCACAATGCCACCACCTCCACCAAATGTGATGCTCTCTTGCTTGATACCATTTCCCGCTCTGATACGATTCCAACCGTTAAAGTATATACCAATGATGCCACTGTTTCTCATGAAGCCTCTGCTGGAAAAATAGATACCGCTCAGCTTTTTTATCTGATGAGTAGAGGACTAAGTGAAGAAAAAGCAATGGCAATGCTAGTAAATGGTTTCATCTCTTCCATCGTAAAAAAGCTCCCTCTCGAATACGCTGGTGAACTCAATCATCTCATCGAGCTTGAAATGGAAGGCAGTATCGGATAAACCACAGCCCGTCATTTAATCTTCTGTAATCATAATCTTCCCGAAGGTTCGGGATTTTACATCTGTAATCTTACCCATGCTACACGTACATTCTTATGAAACTTTTGCAACCCAAGACGGTCCAGGAATCAGACTTGTTGTTTTTTTGCAATGATGTATGTTCCGTTGTAAATACTGTCAAAATCCTGATACCATACCTTCTGGTTTGCCCCTTTCAGAGGGAATGCCCGAAAGGCAAAGAGGTTTAATGTCTGCCGAAGATATTTTAGCACTCGCCACAAAGCAGAAAGAATATTTTGGCGATACAGGAGGAATCACTTTCTCTGGAGGAGAACCACTTTTACAAGCCAAAGAACTCGCTCCTGTTTTGAAGCTCTTGCAAGAAAATGGATTCCATACTTGTATTGATACGAATGCATACTTGCTAAATGAGGACGTAAAAGAATGTCTAAAGTACACCAATCACCTCCTCCCCGACATTAAACAAGCCAATCCTGAAAAACACAAAGAACTCACAGGACTAGACAACCAACACCCCATGAATTTTGTGAGATACATTGATGAGCAAGGGAAAACCTACCGAATAAGATACGTAGTCGTTCCTGGACGAACTGACCAAGAAGCTGATATCAGACTCCTCGGGGAATTTCTCCAAACTCTACCAAATTTCCAAAGAATCGAACTCCTCCCCTACCACAACCTAGGAAGAAGCAAGCGAGATAAACTTGGTCGAGACTACCCTCTAGATGGGCTCCATGCCAGTACCATAGAAGAATTAGAAACTGTAAAAAAAATCCTGAATGAATACACAGATAACGTCTTTATCAGAGGATAATACCATTTGTCATTTAATTTTAACTAATTATCCCTCCAATGAACGAAACACTTACCCCCGCGGAGATCACCGCAAAATCTACCGAAGTAGCTGTAGAAAAAACGAATAAACCTCTCTACAAAATCCTAATCAATGGAATCCTTGCTGGAATGTTTATCGGAATCGGAGCGATGTTCTCCATCAACTCTATCAGCGGACTTGAAGTACTCCCCTATTGACTCGTAAAACTCATTGCAGGATTAGCTTTTTCTATCTGATTAATCTTGGTGATGATCGCAGGAGCAGAGCTTTTTACAGGAGATGCACTCATGATTACCGCTTGGCTAGATAAAAGAATTTCTCTCGGAAAATGGATAAAAAATCTGAGCCTCATCTGGATCAGCAACTTCATCGGAGCTCTAATTTTAATTGGGCTTTTGTTCATTGCTGGTTGGCATACCTTCAATAGCGGAGGAATCACAGAAACCATTCTCAGCCTGGGAATAAAAAAATTGCATTACGGATTTTTACAAGCCATGAGTTTGGGGATCTTATGTAATATTCTCGTCTGTCTAGGAGTTCGACTCGCCCGAGCAGGAAAAAGAGCAGTAGATAAAATTGCAGGAATCGTCTTTCCCGTCACGGCGTTTGTAGCTTGTGGATTTGAGCATAGTGTCGCAAATATGTTCTATCTGCCTTATGCTTACCTGTTAGGGCTAGAGACAAACATCTGAGAAATGCTTCTTCATAATTTCTTACCCGTGACTATAGGAAATATTATCGGCGGAGCAATCTTTATAGGACTCCTCTATCGAGGACTCTATGGAAAAAGGAGGGACTAACCCTCCCTTTTTATTAGCTATTTTTTTGTGGTCTCATCAGCATGATAAAGATATTTCCTCTAAGTTCCAGCAGACTCGGATCAGAAATATAATTCATAATACCTGCTTTTTTCAATGCTTGTAAATGTTTACCATAATACGTTTCATCACCAAGTTGAGTTGCATACTGCAGCCCTCGAAACATTCTGGAGAGAACTGTTCCTGCTTCTGCTCTCGTCAACCATGGATAGGGATTAAAACGAAGCTGTACTCCGACTCCATCACCATTCATTCCCATCAATCCTAACTGACACGAAAGTGTCATATAGTGTTGCATTTCCACCGTAGTGACAGAAAGATCCTCAAACTGACTACAAGCAGATTTAGTTAAATCTGGCTTTTTATCTAAGAATGTCGTTGCATACACAGAGATCATTTTCGCCATTTCTTCTCTCGTAATGGGATCCATGATTCTTGCCTTTTCATAGGTATCCATCGTTGTGATTCCGTTTTGATATGCCCATTCGTAAGCGGTGAGA
>JAITGP010000023.1 GCA_031280545.1 Candidatus Peribacteria bacterium | reverse complement strand
CTTGGTTTAATGGGGATGGATATGGACTACTTCCAACCTTATGCTGTTGTAAGTAGAGCTCAATTTGGTACTATCCTCTCTAGGCTTTTATTTGGGAATACTTATGCGGGTGGTAAGGTATATTATAGTAATCATCTCCAAGCTCTGAAAGAAAAAGGGATCTTGACTCAGATAGATGCTCCTGAAGCTAGACTAGAGCTCAGGCAATGGGTTCGGCTCATGTTGATGAGAAGTGCAAAATAAAAAATAGATATATACAAAAGTTAGTAGCTTGAACTCTACTAACTTTTTCGTATCATTTCTATCATGAAAAAAACAGTTTTTTTCAAATATCGTTTATTTTTTCTTCTCCTTGGACTTGGGATAATTTTTCTTTTTTGATATTTCTCTATCCAACAACCTCTTGAACAACATCTTGCCATTATCCCACATTTTATGCTTGCCTCTGAAAAAGTAGACGAGTTTTATGCTTTCCTCAAAGACCAACGATACGCTGACCACGATCCTGACACGATTATCCTCATTGCTCCTAATCATTTTAACATTCACTCCTCCACACCACAAACTCTCTGTGAAACGAGCGAAGTCTACTTCAGAAATCAGTCGTATCTGCTTTCCCCTTTTCCTAGAGTCGCCTGTGATGAACATATTTTCTTCCCTTTTGGGAATGCTGTCACCACCAAAGAACATGGGATTGGCGAACATTTGGTATGGATTAAAAAATACTTCCCTGATACGAAATCGATTATCCCAGTGGTGCTCCCCACCCATAGAGAACCGTCTTTTTGTCATTCCGAGTGAAACGAGAAATCCAGTGAATGTGGATTGAGGACAGGGCGACCAAGCCGTTCAGAATGACAATTATTCATTGCCTCCGTAGACTTTTCCCATTATCTCCCTGAAGCTACCGCTCGATTCAATGATCAAATCAGCATTCAAACGCTGCAAAATTGAACCGGAATCCGATCAGATTTTAGAATTTTGGATGTAGACTGTCCCGCATGTCTTTTCTCGATTCAACAGATTGCAAATCAGAAACATCAGCAAGCTCAGCTTTATTATAGAGATAGTTCTAGTACCATTCTCTGACGCGATATGAAGGAAGAAAATACTTCCAGAGTTTTTATGTGGTATGAATAACATTCTTAACATTTTCCAGCAGCATAACCCCATCTCCAGGTTCAGTTTCAAAAATCTGATAAATAAGTTGATTTTTCTCCAGGAATGAGTATAATCAAGTTAGTTTGTTTTGATATTTGATGACATCATCAAGTAAAAGCGTATTTTCTGGACAGAGGTAAGGTTGTATTTTCTGCATATAGTCTCCATATTGGCTCTTCTGAGCATCTATAAATACAAAGTCAAATTTCTGTGAAAAGAACTTTTCTAACGTGATTTCATTCATATCAAAAGGATACAGCGTGATATTTTTGGTGTTGGCAGTTGTGGTATTTTTCAAAGCCTCTAAATAAGCAGTATAGCTAATTTCGAAGCTTGCTACACGTCCTCATCGATTCTGGATATGGTTTGCAATAATAATGCTACTATATCCCACTGCTGATCAGATTTCTAAGATATTTTTTGGACGTTTACGCTCTAGCAGTTGTTCTAAAAACTCCTGCGTTTCAGGAGAAATCAAGGGAATACGTCTAGCTTCACAAGAAGCTCTCAATTGAGATAAAAAACTGATCATCAGCCAAAAGAAAAAAACTAAAATCACGAACATCCCAAACAAAATTTTATACTTTATATAGTTATTACCATGACCACAACAAACACAAACGAAACTCCTGCACCCATGCAGTGAAACATTTCTATTGATTTAGGGAGAAAAAACAATCCTTCTAGATCTTATGTAAGAACAGCAGACAAAGTCCCTACTCCTCAACGTAGCACTACGACTTCTGCAACCGCTCCGGCGACCGCTTCTGCTCCTACAAAGACTTCCACATCTGCTAGCCATTCCCCTGCTAGGTATATGCCTTCCAGAGGAAACAGCTCTAGAGGAAGCTCATATGGGAGAAATGCTGGAAATAGAGGAGGTGACAGAATCACTTCTGAAATCTTTCTCAAACATAGAGAAGTTCAAGCTACTCAATCTATAGCAGATCTCAAAAAGCTAATTAAAAAAGATGAAATTCCTGTCAGAGTTTTTGCTCTCTGAGGATTAGAAGAAATCGGAATCAACATGACGGTTGTGGAATTCAAAAATGATATCATCATTATTGATGCAGGAATGGAATTTGCCAGCTATGATATGCATGGAGTAGATTATATTATTCCTGATATCACCTATTTGATCAATAAAAAGAAAAATATCAGAGGGATCTTTATTACCCATGGACATTTGGATCATATCGGAGCGATTAAAGATATTATCGGGAAACTTGAATATCCTACCGTTCACACGACTCCTCTGGCCCTGGGACTGATTAGAAAAAGTCTGAATGATCAAGATCAGAGAAACTTTAGATACAAATTGGTAGATCCAGATTTGGATATTGTGAAAGCTGGAGTATTTACCGTAGAATTTTTCCGCGTAAACCACTCTATTCCAGAAAGTATGGGATTAGCAATTCATACCCCAAAAGGTGTAATCGTGCATTCTGGAGATTTTAAAATCGACTTTATGCCTGCAATTGATAGACCTGCTGATTTGGGAAAGATTTCTAGAATCGGACAAGAAGGTGTAAAAATTTATATGGGAGAATCCACTAATGCTAGGACCCCTGGACATACTCCATCAGAAAAAATCATTGGAGAAAATATCGCCATGGTGATCAATAAGCATGCAAAACAGAGAATTGTCGTTTCAGCTTTTGCCTCTAATATTGGAAGAATTATTCAAATTATTGAAAGTGCTGTTCGCCAAAACAGGGTTGTTTTCTTGGCAGGGCGTTCTATGGTAAATAATGTTCAGCTTTGTCAGGAATTGGGATATATCAATGTCCCTAAAGATATGATTAGACAGACTTCTTCTGATATTGAGCAGTTGCCTGATGAAAGAGTGATGATTTTATGTACGGGTTCTCAAGGAGAAGAATTTTCTGCTCTGGTAAGAATGTCGACCAATACGTTTAAAGATTTTGTGCTCAGACCAGGAGACTGTGTAATTCTCTCTTCTCACACCATCCCAGGAAACGAAAAAGCTGTAGGTGCTTTAATGAATAATCTGGTAGACTTAGGAGTAGATCTCATAGACGATCCAAGTTTAGATTTACATACTTCTGGACATGCCTATCAGGAAGATATGAAAGAAATGATGGCATTGCTCAAGCCTGAATATTTTTCTCCGATCCATGGAGAATCTACGATGAGAGTGGCTCACAAAAAAATTGCTCTAGATATGAAGATTCCTGAGGAAAAAATTTTGCTCCCCAAAAATGGTCAGCCTATTGAGTTGTATGATGAAGCTGTGCTCGTTGCAGACAAAAAACTGAAACTCGATACGGTGATGATTGATGGAAAAGGACAAGGACATTTGTCAGGAGAATATGTAATCAAAGCTAGAACTATTATGGCACAGGATGGAGTGGTCACTCTGATTTTCAAAGTGGATACCAAGACCCATGAACTCGTGGGGAATCTCCAGATTGAGTCCCGCGGATTTGTGTATTCTTCTGAAGTGAAAAATATTCATACCAAAATCGTAGATTTTGCTAGAGCTACGTATAATGCAAATCTCAAAAAAAGGATGGATGTTAAAGATAACCTTAGAAACGTTAAGGATGCTTTAGGAGATCATATTACTAACATTATCGGTAGAGTACCAATGCTTATGCTCACTTGGGTCTATATCAATAGAGAAGCAATTTCCAATACTACAGAGATTTCTAATGAGGATGCGATCGTGGGAATGACCCTCGAAGAGCAGGGATATGAGGACTAAAAAAATCATCACTTCCTGTACCAGCAAAATAGAAATGTCAGTAATTTTCCAAAAATAGAAATGTCAGTGATTACTATTTTTTCGTGAATTGTAGGCAATCCGTTCAATCGTAGAGCCTTACGTTTCCGTAGATAC
>JAITGP010000008.1 GCA_031280545.1 Candidatus Peribacteria bacterium | reverse complement strand
ATAAAGATCTCTCAAATTTTCTGCCATTCCTCACCAAAAACTTGTCGCTTGTTGATTATAAATTTCCAAATATTCTAGATTTTCTGGATCAGAGAGTTGTACTTCATACTCTCCTGCTATACTATAAGTATGGCAGGCAGATCCCCAACCTCAAGCTAATGATTCCGAAGACGTAGTATCACCCCAATCTATGGTAATAGTATCTGTAGTATTACGATAGAAACACTTATTCTGCCCTGCAGAAGCTTTCCATGTTCGCCTAGTATCAGGAGGATTGGTAATCCAATCTACGGTTGCAGTAGCACTTCCCGTCTGTCCATATCTATCCTTATAGGTAAAGGTAAAACTTTTATTTGAATAAAAACTATAATTGGGGTTCCCTCCATTATTTGTGATGATTACTCAACTTTTATTAAAACTAATAGTTGCAGTAACAGTTCCCTCAGTAGGTCCATCACTTTCCGGGGGCGTATAGGTTATAGTAGGCTGAATAGATATCCCATCACCTATCCAGTCAACGCTTGCAACTATCAATCCTGTATTACCATATGCATCTTTCCATTCGAAAGGAAAGCTTCCAATCTCTGTAAAAGTATAGGTATCGCTACCAGCATTATTTGTTATTGTAATTCAAGGTTTATTAAAACCTACGGTAGCATTGACGCTTCCTGTAGTAAGAGTAGGTCCTACTGGAGTATAGGAAAGGGTAGTAATAGGGATGATATTCGTGATATTGATAAAACTTTCTATACTATCTCCAGAAGCATTTTCAAAAGTTAGAGATTCTCCTGTGATATTATCACTATAGGATTTAGTAAAGGTAATATTATCGGTAGTAGCTCGTCCTGCACTTGTAAAAGCAATAGTTCCTGATTCATTCATGGTTACCGTCACTATCACTTCTCCTGTGGTGAGAGTTTTTGGATTGTATCAAATGGAAAGTGGTGTATAAAATTGTGGTTCTATTTCAGTAAAACAACGGGTAGCTGCTTTATTTGAATGATAACTTCCTCAACAATTCGACTGATTATCTGTTCTACAGAAAGAACCACCTGAACTCCACATATGATTATTATTGTTTCCATTTGTGGTAGAACTACCTGAATCTAATACTTGCCCACTGAGACCATTATACCAAGATATTTTGCTTTTCTGATTGAGGATAAGTGTTCCACCATTTCAATACCAATTCTGTGGAGGGGTTTTCCATATTACATTTCCTAAATCTAAGTTAGCACAATAAATTTGTGCATTATCATAACCAGTTACTATTTTAGTAACTCCTGGAGAAACATAGACATACCCTATTCCATTGGGAATTGCCAAAATACAATTAGTATAGGGATCATTTAATCCAGCAGTATTACATCCCTGAGGATAGTTAGAATCATTAGAGTAAATGATATAATAATTATCACTATTAGAAGATGTAATTTTAAGGTGAGACTCATTGATAGCTTTAGCCTCTTCACTTGCTTCCTCTGTTGGACTATCTTTTACAATTTCCTCTTCAGAAATATCTTTTTCAGGGATTTCTTCGCTGAGGTCCTCTTCAGAAGAAGTGTCAGCTTCCTCTACTACTGGATCAATAATAGTTTCTTCGATTACAATCTCTTCATTCTCTAAAAGATCAGATTCCTGCTCGGTTCAAGAATCTTCAATGATATCATATAAAATCACCTTCTCCTGCTGGGGAGAAAACTCTCGCCAAGTGATTCCTCCCAAGGTTAAAATACCAGCTAAACCAACAAGAGATACAGTCAATTTTTTCATTTTTACAAATACAAAGATATAAAAATTTTTTATATCCAAGTATACCCCTAAATGAAAAATTTTGCAAAAAATAAGGCAGATTTTAAGCCACTTTGAGTTGTTTTTATTTGTAATTAATTTGATATATATATATACTTTCTTTAAAGACTCCATATAGTGTGTCAGAAATAGTTTTTGTTGCAACTGTCCCTTGAATTCGTATACTCTCTTCAGTACAGAGAGATTTTATTTATCTCCATCTAATGAAATCTATCCTTACCAAATTTTACACCGGGACTGCTTCTCAGCTCGTCGATGATCTCCTCGATACCTATCAAGATCAGCATTTTGCGGTCATAAATTTCCTGTATTTTGCTCAGATCGTCAATCAGGAGCTTTTCTCTGAATCAAAAGACCTCACAGAAAAACAGCGAGAATATAAAAAAATTCTGCTTAAATCCGATTATCTCCTTCCCGATGGGATTGCTTTGCAAATCTTCTATTTTTTAGCGAATTTCTTTCGTGTGATTCATTCTCCTAAACCTCGACTCGAAAATCTCAATGGGACAGATTTTACTCCTTATTTTCTAGAGGAAATCAAAAAGAGATATGGAAACCAAAAGATTTGTCTATTGCTCTATGGAGCCTTCCCAAAAAATATTCAAAAAGCATCTGAATATATGACGCGTAAAGGGTTCAATGTGGTCTACTTTCAGGATGGATATAGAAGTTTTGAACGAGAAGAAGCCACAGTTGCCTTAGAGGATTATCAAGATACGATCAATATTCTCTTAGTCGGCATGACCACTCCAAAAATTCCTCTCCAAGAGTTGCGGACTCTGAGAAATTATCAAAAAATCAAAGCAAATAACCTTCTGGTCATGAATGTTGGAGGACTCTTTGATCGATGGTCAGGCTCTCAAAAAAGAGCTCCAAAGCTCGTGAGGACTCTGAAATTAGAATGGTTTCGAAGAGTAGTGACTCAACCCAAAAGAAATATCAAAAAAGTACTCCAAAGTTTGAAACTTTTTCCTTATATCTTCCGTTATTTGATTTGAAAAAAATAAATTAAAATACCAAATTAGAATAATTCGGTCAATTTAATTCACCGTTTTTAATTGTCCTTTTTGATTGATACTTTCGATAAATTCGTAGAGAGCGATTTTATTGACTCCATCTGAGCTTAAGATGTAGAGTTCAGGTTTATTTGCAGTACTTTCTGGGATTGCTACATCATACACCTTACTAGCTCCGAGATCAAACTTAAAGCTGAAAAGATATTTCATTTGGTAGGTTGGTCGATTATCTTGAGCAGTCTTTAGTCCATTGGTATCATATACGGTAAATGTTTGATTATCCCTATCAAAGAGCGAAATATATCTCGTCGCTGAAGAAGTCAGAATTTTTACATTTGAGGAATATCCTTGAGTCACCGTATCTCCTCCCACGATCTTTACTTCACGATAAGAAAGAGCAGATCCTGCGTTATCAGACCTTCGGAAAAGATACAATTTTCCATTGCTTCGTCCTAGGAAAGATCCATCAATAGCAAAGCTAGAAAAATTTCCTAAGTTGACTCCAGAATTAAGCAAAACTTCATAGGAACTTCCTGCTTGGTATTGGGTTTGAGAGCCTTGAGTATTGCGGTATCTGGTTAATAAAGATTGACCGAGGTTTGAAGGGTTCTGCTGGAAAACGTAGAGATTATTTTTACTAAAGGTACCCACTCCACCAATTCCTGATCTGAAATCGCCATCGGTAGTCGTCACGGGTTCAATACCATATTTAGTAATTGCATAAATCTCGCCAGCAGTAGTATAACAATACAATCCATTTTTCAAGAGGGAAATCTCACAATTCTCCAAAGGTTTTCCCGTATTGTACTCGATTAATGTTCCTCTACTTGCATCACTGACCGTATCAATAATTGCCCCCTTAGTACCCCCAATCATAATACGTTGAGGGACTTGAATAGAATGCAGATCTCCGAGTCTGGTGATCTCTGCTGAGTTGAGAGTCAGAATTTTTGTATTTCTACCATTGGTATTATCATCAAATTGATTAAGGTTTTTGATATATACAATATTAAATCCCTTGTAATATTCAGACTGCAAAATAGTTCTAAGCTGTTCTACATCTTCAAGCCACTTCCCTTTGGATTCTAGGAAGCTCAATTTCTGAGTAATCTCAGAATATTTAATCGCTTTAGTACTGTCTCCAGCTTCTAAAGCTTGGAATTCCATCATTTCCTTTTGAATATCTTCAATGGTAATATCTACATATGTCCCACTAGAAGTCTGAAATTTTTCTTCGTTACTCTGTTCTTTAGTCCATTGAGATGTTAAAGCATAAATCATAAAGATAATCAGCAATCCCAAAATCAATGCTACCAAATAGTATCTATTCCCCAAAAACTGTTTCTTGATCTTTTGTACCAAATCAGATTCATGGATTTTATTTCCTAGATTCTCTAAATAAGCAGAAGTATTGGCCACCAAAGTTCAGTTTCCTCTCTTTCTGGATTTGATATTACGCAAGGAAGGACCTTTGGTCGTATACGTGATGATAAATCCGATATTCTCTTTATTCATTCTCGTAGTCAGTAATTCTTCCAGAAATGCCATCCCGTTTTCTTCCTCTTCTTCATTTGCCAAGAGAAGTTCCATTTCTTTTCTATCATGCTGATCCATTACGTCAGAAATCTTCGTCCCAATATAGAGAATTTGATCATCTCTTTCCAAAGCTCCTTCAATAAAATCAGAAAACAGATCAATTTTCGCTCTCAAATCCACGCTATTGGCGAGTGTATAGAGGACCTTATGGTCTCTCATAATCATCAGCGTTACGTCTCCAATCATTGAAGTCATCAAAGCTTCTTCGATCACGAGTTGGATTACTCCCTTGAGCTGGAATCTTTCCACATCACGAACTTTTTCAGCAAACTGCTTAAGCTTGGTATTGAGTACCTGCAAAGATTCTTCAAAAAAAGACTTGATATCCGTGATATCGAGAGCCTCAGCGGTCTTGATCGCAGTGGTAAATTCTGCTACAAAATCTTCCAAAATATCTTTTTGAAATTGAAGGAATTTTTCTGTAGTACAAGACACATATACTTTAAAGCTTATCTCATCTGCTAATGTATCTTGGAACGAAAAGATATGTTCTTCGTCCACATACTGAAGTTTGGTCTCTTGGAGTTGCATTGTATACTCTCTTGATTAGACGATATAAAAAAATCTGATCTCATTTTTTCGTTAGCATATATAAAGGAGAGGGATTTGCAAGGAGAAATTCACAAAAAACTCTCTCAAACTAACAAAAGGAACAGATTTTTTTAGGGACTATTTTTTTACCTCATATGTGTAGAAATCCACTTGTTTCAGCATCTCTTTGGCTCTCGCCATTTTTGTCTCTGACTCGCTATAGAGGGTGTAAAGGAGATCTCCTTTTTTTATCTTGTCTCCCACTTTTTTCTCCAAATAAATTCCTGCTTTGTATTCTGCTGGAGCTCCAAGTGTTCTCACAATCATATTGAGATACTTCATATCGACATTACTAATGTGTCCCTCCTGTTCAGCTTTTACTTCGTAAACGAGTTTTCCTAGTTTGATTTCATCAGCTTTAATATCAGGATCTGCTCCTCCTTGAGCTTCAATAATTTGAGACATCTTTTTTCGGGCGGCTCCGCTGTTAAGTTGTTTTATTACCATTCTTTCAGCTTTTTGCATAGTTGGGGCGAGTCCGCAGAGTACTACCATTCTAGCAGCCAAAAAAACTGCTTTTTCTGCGAGGTCTTCTGACTGATCAGGGTGACTTTGGAGTATCCTCAAAGCTTCTCTCGCTTGCAAACAGGCTCCAATGCCTCTTCCTACAGGTTGGTCGGCGAGCGTGATTTGCACATCCATTTTGATTCCCAAATATTCACCAATATCTCTAAAATGTTTTGCTACTCTTTCAGCGTCTTCCATACTTGCCACTTTTGCAGTAGGTCCCATAGGAATGTCAATCAAACAGTGGTTAATTCCCATTGCGTAATTTTTCGCCATAATAGAAGAAATCATTCTTGCATAGGGCTCCATTCCGAGCGGAGAAGAAACTTTGATAATTCTATCATTTGCTGGTGCAAGGTTCAACCCTTCATTCCATACCAAGCAGGCTTTATTTTTGTCGGTCATTCTGATGATTTCAGATTTTTTGAAACTAATATTCATCAATACGTTTACACATTCTCCCGTAGCAGCAGGGGAGGTAATAGCTTTAGAAAAAGTCTTGGGCACTGTAATCCCCAAAGAGGCTAAAATCGGAATAATGATCATTGTGGTCTCATTCCCAGGTACCCCTCCAATACTATATTTTCCCGCAACTTTTCCTGGAAAACGGTACATATCTCCCGTATAAGCTGTTGCTTTAGTCGTGTAGGCCAATTCATGAGGATCAGATTTATAGAAAAAACTGGTCGCCGTATAGTAGGCGAGTACGAGATCAGAAAGTTTATTATTCTGGATATCATCAACTATTGCGTCAATTTCCTCATCGCTAATGTTTTCTCCGAGCATTTTTTTTCTGATCGCTTGCATGGAGAGAGGATTATTTTTAGGAAATGTGACCAGGACATTGTCTCCTTCTTCTATAGGATATTTTTTCAAAAAATCATGAGTCACTCAGACTTCATTCGCTTTTACATAATCAGAAGAAAGGGCAACGTCCACGATATATTCTTCGCCCTTACGGATAAGAGAGATTTTATCGTTTTCTCTGATTCCAAATTTTGCGGCTTGTTCTGCATTTAAGATGACTGTGAGGTCTCAGCCATTGGAGATGGCGAAGGTAGTGATTTTTGCACTGAAGATTTGTTGCATGCTAGTAGGGCTAAGGAGTAAATGTTTTTGTTTGAGATGTTATGCTAGTGAAGTTATTCCTTTGTTTTCTGTTTGTTCATAAGCATTAAAAACTGCTTCGAGATATTTTTTATCTTTCTCAGGGGGGATTGGATGAGGGTCTATTATTTCTTCTTTTATGGCTGTAAGTTTTGCTGGTTCATCATATTTTTCTCCCTTACTGATAGAATTTAAATCTCCTAGTAATTTATCAAAATTTATTTTTTCTTCCTCTCCTGTATTAGTACTGTATGCAGAGAGATACTTATTTAATATTGCAATTCTAGAGTGATTTTCTTCTAGCTTTGTTTTGGAGAATAAATTTTCTAAAACGATATCTTTTTTATTGGCTTGTTGTACATTTTCTTTTGCCTGTGTAGATCATACTCAGTTCTCTTCTAATTTTTCTGGGGGGAGTGTGTTTTGTAATTTAGCATTTATATTAGTTAAACTTTTTAGAAGAGAGATACATTCCTGCCCCTTTCTTGCCTCTTCTTTTGATCAAGTGCTCTGCTCTAGCACTTGAAGAAGATGAAAAGCATCTTTATCTTTAGCCTTTTCTACACTATTACCCTCAAATTTTATCTGAAAAGTAGTAAAACAAGACTCCATAAATTGATCTGTTTCTACTTGCTTGAGGAATTTTTCTCTATTTTGATCTACATCGCTTAAGAGGCTGTTATTTTCCAAAGAAGAATGAAATAATTTATGTATCACTGAGCCTCTTTCTGTGGGGGATAATTTTTTGGCTTCTTCAAATGCTACTTTATTCCTAGAGATACCTTTTTTTGTCAATTTTATCACTCCATCAAAAGATGGAAAGTCAGGAATCAAAGCAATTCTCGTATGATCTGAATTATTTTCAGAGTTGTGATTGTCGTGTTTGTTATGTATACGGTAAACGTCTCCTATTCTTCCTATGTTAGGAGTGGTATAAATTCCGCCCTTGTTTAAATTGTAATAAAAATCTGTACTTACACCGTCTATTTTTCCTTTGATAACTAATTCTCCATTCTCAATCTTTACAGATTCCTTATCATCGAAAGAAAATTTTTCTGCGAAATTCTGTGGGCTACCTGTAGTAGCATTTTTTATTGTCACGTTTAGACTTTCTTTGATATAGTCAAAGACTCCTCCTAGTGCAAATTCTTTAATCTCTTTGTTATTATCCATATAACGCTTTGATTTCTCCTCAATAATACTTTCCACCTGGGTAGGAGTAAACTCTTTAATTCCTTTTATGATTTCTGTGGCTTGATTGTCAGAAAGTTGGTTTTTAGTTTTGAGAAAAGCTATGAGTTCCTCATCAGTTTTTAGTGTCTCATCACGAAAGCAATTTTTTTTAACTTCCTCATAGGGGATCCCCGTAGTTCTAGCAATATATCCGCTTAACGCCTTAGTGTTTCCCGTAGTTCTCCATTTTTCTAAGATTTTACTATCTATACTTTCTCCCTTTTGAAGTTCATCTAAGTAGGCGTTTATAGAAGCATTCCCAGCTACTACATCTTTCCCTTTGGCTTTTGATAGATTGTCTTTTGAATTTAGCGTAGAGGGATTGGAAGAATCTTTCTCCTGATGTCCTGATTCAAATCTATTTTTTCCTCATTTAAAATTTTTAGCTCTTTCTTGCTGTATGGCTAGCTTTTGAGCACTTTCTTGTTCTATCCTTTTCTGAGCTGCTTGCATTTGTGCAAAGAGTTTGCTGTTTTTTATTTTGTCGCTATTTGTACCGTTAGTTTCTGTGTCTCTACCAATTTTTAATTCTCTAAGAATGGCCAGAAAATCTTTGTCATCATTACTCATATTAATGTTTAACTCTAACTTTTGTTCAGATTTCTCTTCAACGGTTGCATATTTTCCGACCTCGTAGAGGTATCCCAAGAGCTGGATATCTGTAATATCCCCATCTCTCGTTTCAGGTTCAAATATGGGTTCTCCATCAAATCATTCTTTGGTTCTGATAGCTCCAATGATGGTTTTCCCAAAAAATTTAATAAGATCTCCTTGCTTAAGGATTTCTTTATAGGTTCTTTTACCAAATTTATCTTCTACCTCAGTATTGAGGAGGGCTTCTACTTTGGTAGATATTTCGGCAGATACGTCTCCATTATTCTCCTTAACTGTATCTTTAACTATAGTGGTTTTTGCTCTGGAAAATTTTGCAAAATGTTCTTTATCAGCTTTAAGTTTTTCAAATCTTTCTTGTATAAGCTCTGTGGCATCTGGATTTTCTTCACCATTTTCTTGTGAAGCGGTTAATGCTTTCTTTTTATCTATTTCCATTTCTTGTAGGTCTAACCGCATTATAGACCTATAATACATATTGTCTCTCATATACTTGGCAGTATAGTGTGGTTTTTTAATTTCTGTCCCCTCTTCTTTTGCTTTTCCCATTTCTGTCTGTTCATCTTTCTGTCTATTCAGCATCTGCACCAAAACTTCTTGATGCCAAGGTGAAGTAAAAAACTCCTTCATTACTTCTTCTGATGCTTGGACTACTTTTGCTGCGGGGACTTCAGGATGATTATTTTTTACAAATGCTTTAAAGATATCCTGCATATGTTTATTCTTTTGAAAATCTTCAAATGCTTTTATGACATCTACATTAGAAAATAATGCTGTCTCAAACTGAGAATTACGATTCTTAGCGTTTATATATTTCTGTAAAGAAGAAAAAATCATATTCTCTTTAGGAACTTTTGCTCAGGTCTCGAGATGCGAAAAGATTCTTCTAGCTTTCACTAGATTAATAAATTTGCTCATATCCTTTGATCCAATCTGTTCCAAAGAGAGGGAACTCCCCAACTTTTTTAAAAGTTCCTGATCAGAGAGTGAGCCTAGGTTGTTGGTTTTTATAAAGGTGTTGATATAGTCTTGAATCCATTCTTTATCTGTTTTATCAGAGATCTTATTGATCAACTCTAGTAGACTAGGATATTCTCCTAGTTCTGCAATTATTTCATTGGCTTCTATTTGAGTATTTTTCTCATCTTCTTCCTTTGTTTTTGCTGTTTCTTGTTGTCTCTTAAGATTTTCATCCTTAAGATTTTCTTTATTTCACAAATTGCTTTCACCATTTGGTGTTGTATTTTGTATATTCAGGATGTCTTTGCGGTCTGCTTGCGTTTCCGAACTCTCTGTCATTGCAAAATCTCTATAAAATAAAGTCCCTTTAATACTACTCAAAAATAAAAATCTGTCAATTTTTCACAGACTTTTTTTCCTAATTTTTCTCTACCCCTTAAGTCCTCTCTTAATAAATCCTTGATACTCCTTCTCTTTACCTTGCTCAATCGCAGCAAGATAGCTTGAAATTTCTTTGATATTGATTTTTTGTTGTTCGCCCTCAGCAGTGGAATTCAAATCTGTGATCTGCGGAGTTGCACGTTTCAGAAAAAGATAGAGTCCATTATTAGTTCCGTCTTGTGTTTTGAGGTCAGTTCTATCTTGCAGTCTTTTTTGGGCATTAAAGAGAGTCCCCAATAAAGAGGAAGCACTGGCCAGCTTTTCATCCTGTTGCTTTGAAATGTTTAGCTCTTCATGATGTTCTTCTTTTAAGGGATCCTTTATTTCTTCTGGAGGAGTTTCTTGTATTTTTCCTCCGATGATGGTAGATAAATGTTGTATCACCTCTCTGAAATTTCTACAATCTTCCAGCGTTGTTAGACTGTTTTCCAATATTTGAAACATATGATAGAGTCATTTAGAATCCTTTTTTGTATATTCAGGAGGCTGTCTCTCCAAGTAAAAGAGATCCAACATCGTAGAAATTGCTCTATTTTTTTCGATATTGAGCTCTATATTATGTTGAGTGATCGGAGAAATATCCAAAGGCCTTGTTCCTTTTGAGGTGTCTAAATTTTGAGGAAGTTGAAAGAGTATTTTATTGGGATGAGTAGGGTTGATATTGAATGTGTTGGAGTTTGCGTTCTGTTCCAAGAGGGTATTGATAGCAAAATTTCTAGAATCCATATCATAAGAAAAGCTAATTGGGGTGTCTTTATAGGCTCCATTTTTCATAAAACCTGTGATTTCTATTTTGCTCCCCACTACATGTATTCCTTTGGTAAAATCTATCGTAAAGTCTTGGAGAAAGTTTTTCTGTTCTGGGGTCGTGGTATCAAGGTAATTAGTCAAATACGAAAATACCTGTTGTATGGTCTGTATTGCTTCTTCTGCTTTTTCTCCTGTATTGGCTACGAGATGTTTTAGGGCGGGATTATGTTCTAGAAGTGCAGGAATATTCACAGATTGAAGAGGGGATTTAAAGCTGGTTTTTGAAATTTCTTTAGAAGATTGAGCGTTTAGTGTGGCTTTTTCTTTCTGGTTGGCTTCAGCTTTTTCTTTCCATTCCTTGGCTCTCTCGCTCAGGGTTCCTTGTTTGGTCAAAATGTTTCCAACATCCTTGGTTTGTGTCCCCTCAATTCCATCTACCAAAATGGCTTCATCGAAAAAGACATTTCCATAGATCTGGAACATTACAATTTCCTCTGTAGTCAGTTTCATTTTCTGCTTTTTTTTCTGAATGATTTGCTGGAGCTGGGTGTTATCTTTCCATTGATCTTCTTCTGAAGATTCTGTATTTTTAAATTTTTGTTTAGCAGTTTGTAATAATTTTCAGATAACGTTTTTTCTGATCGAACTTTTGCTATAACGCTGGAGAATCCTAGTAATTTTTTTGGTTAATGCTTCCAAATTCATATTCTCGTTCTCCTGTAATGCCTCAATCACGAGATTAGTTTGTACTCCTTTGTTTCCATCAATAGCAATTCCTTCATCCAAAAAAAGATATCCATACAGCTGAATTTGGAGTAGTTCCAATTTGTCATAGCTTTCTTTTGAGCTAGAAGCGAGTTTTTGAACATTTTGTTCCAATGTACTCTTTAGATCAGAATGTTCTTTGAAGTATTTAATGCTTTCAGCTTTTTTAGTCTGATTTTTTGTCAGTACTGCTTGTTCTAGTTCTCCTATATAGGCATTGAATGTCACCGAATGTTTGATTTGCTCAGCCAAGGCAGGCAGTTCCTGTTTGATTTTTTCTAGATGTTCAGTTTGAAGTTGTTGGATTTCTTGCTGAATTCTTTTGGTATCTAAGTTCGGGCTGATCTTTTGTAAAGGGATATTTTCTGGTTTTGGAGAAAGATTCGCAGTATTTACTGCCTCTATCAGGTCTTTCCTTTCTCAGTTTTCTCCAAAAGCCATTGTGATATTCTTACATAAAAATACTCCTTAATTGTAATCAAATTTTTCTTTCTGTCAAAATTTGAGCGAGATTTTTCTTGCAATTACCATCTCGTTCGTTATATTTCAACTAAATTTTATTTACTTGAAAATACCTCATGCCTACTCTCAAAACCTTACTCGAAAAATATGGTGACATTCTCAAAGAAGAAATCAACGTGAAAGAAGTCGAACTTTTCGTCTCTGACACGCCGATTGTGAAAATCTTTAAACCAATCGGAAGTCAGCTTTCTGCTAAATTTGGGAAAGATACGGGGCAGATTATCGCCAACGGAAAGCAAGGAAATGTCAGAGAAAATGCTGATGGAATTGAAGTTTTCGACCTGAATGGGAAGGGTCGGCAACTTGCGGAGGGGGACTATGAAGTCGTGTATGAAGGACTTGACGGCGACGATGTGGCGATTGATGGGAATACGATTGTGAAGTTGGATTTGGAATTGACGCCCGAACTTGAGAGAGAAGGGATTGCTCGTGAGATTTCCAGATTTTTGAACCAAATGAGAAAAGATGCTGATTTCTCCGTGGACGCGAGAGTTGCGATGACGTATGAGACTACAGATAACGGATTGACTTGATTGATAGAAGAGTTTGCTGAGTTTTTCAAGAAAGAGGCATTATTGGGCAGAATAGAAGCAGGAAGCCCGAATGGAGACATTATTTCAGATTTTGAAACTGATGGGAAAGTAGTGAAGATTTCGCTGACAAAGTAGCTTTTTATCTTTTTACTCCTATATCCAATGCAATCACTCTCAACGAAAACGAAAATTATTTTGGGGATTCTGATTTTTCTCTGAGGTTTTGGACTGATGGGAGGTATCCTTCGATATGGTTTTCGAAATATGGAACAAGCTGCTGCGAGGACGGAAGCGGATTTTACCACAGAAACCTTCACTATTAAGAAGATTGACCATATGAAACAGACTAGGAATGGACAGACTATTAACGATTATTTCGTGCTTTATACCGAAGAAGAAACTTTCGCCTTGGGTATTCCTTGACGGTGAATGACAAAGAATGACCTTTCTTTGCGTAAAAAAGATGTAGTAGAAGTTAAAATGCTGAAGAACGATGCAGAGAATTATCACAAATGGCGGTATAGTATTTCCCATTTAGGAACGACAACTATCCCCATTTATCAACTCACGAAAGATGGAGAGATTATCTATGAAACCGATATTACCCGTCCAGCTTTTGTTGAAACTTTTCAGATAGAAAATCTGCTGGGGTACGGGCTATGAGCTATCTTTATTATTGCGATAGTTTGGAATATCATAAAATTTATCAGAAAAAAGCTCTCAGGAGACAAGCTTAACTAAGTTTTTTATCTTCTTATCATATCTATCTATGAAAAAATTCTTCTCTCTTCTCTTCGCATTGACACTGATAGTGTCGCCTTTCGTCCTCGCTCAGGATGCTGATGACGTTCCTAGTGCAGACGATGTTGCAGCTGCGCCTGAAGTGTACAGCTACACTGCACCTGGAATACCACCAATGGTGTACTATTACGCTGCAGGACTGATTGTCTTTTTCATTCTCTACTTCGTCGTGACGAAAGTAGTGAAGAATAAAGGGAATGCTTTTAAGTCTAATCAATTTGCCGCCATAGATCAGAAATCGCCTGCCGAAAAACAAGCTTTGCTTGATTCTCTTTTTGGGGAAGAGGGATTACTCCATCCTTTCCAAGCTGAGATGAAAGGTGAGAAAATTATCGGATTGAGGCAATGTTTCCCTTACAAGACTTTGGGAAGTGCTGCGAAAGATGCTGCTAAAACCGCTGGAAAACAGGTGCTTTGGTCTATGGTGGGTGTGAAAGCAACGTATATTGATGTTGGAAGATATTACCTCGTTTTGACCGATAAAAATCTGCATTATCTCGCTTTTGATAAGCATCACGAATTGGCGGTGAATGAGGTGTTTCCTTTATCTCAACTGATGAATATTACCCTGAAAAAAGCAACTGCGAAAGACTTGATGGTACATTCTGGAGCGAGCGGGGGTGAAGTGCTAGAATTTGAGTTCAATGGTGAGAAAGTGCATTTTGTGTACCGAATTCAGAATGTGGATTTTCCAAATGTAGAACTTAAGGAACTGCAAAAACTTCTCACTGACAACTACGAAGCCTTCCTCTATGTAGAAATGATGTTTCAAAAGAAGCTAGAAGAAAAAGCTGGAACGACTTTTGAGGAATAAGCTCTGAAACTTCAGACAGAATTTTATTTCTTATCTTGCCCTTATGATTATTATCGGATATAAAACGCTGGTACTCTTTGCATTAGCTAACTTTTCTAATGGGGAAGAGCAATCGGAAATGGAAATGCAAGGAGCAAAGAGGAGAAATCAGTATCTTTTTCTCACAATTTTCCGGCTACCTATTCTACCTTTATGGTGGAAGAAAGGCGTTTGGAAAGTAGGAGATGAACTCTATGAGAGACCTGTTTCTTTGCTGGGAAAGGTCGTTAATCAGCTTTTTACACTGTTTGGATTTGCGGTATTAGGATTGATTTTTGCAATCATTATGGTTATTATAGGAAATCTTTCATAAAAATCAGACTTTTACTTTTTTTCTACCTCTATTATGACAACAACGTATACCCTTTCTGGACTTCCCGCTGATGAAGTGAAACAAGCACGAGGAAGCCCGCTTAAAACCTTTTCTCCTGAGGGAAGAAAACTCAAAGACACCTGAACCAAAATCCAAAATCGAATTGGAACGTTGGTTTGTTTGGCGATTTCTATCGCTGGAATACGGCGATTTCGGGACAAATACACTTTTCTCGGGCGAGACCTCTTCATTGAAAGGAACAAGCGAAGTTTGCTCTGGCTTTTAATCCCTTTTGGTGCTTTTCTGGGATATGCTTCTAGTCTGGGTGAGGGGAAAAGTGTGCAAGCAGAAGTGTATGGAAAAGGCTTTTGGCTGAAGATTGGGAAGAAGGAATATGCTTATGAGTATAAGGATATTCGCTACATTCAGAGGTCGCTTCGAAGCAATGGTCCTACCCACGAAAGTAATGTGAATATTACATTGACCCTCATCAATGAGGAGCAGGTTAAGCTGAGCGTGGAGGAAAATAATCTCTTTCTCAATTTTTCTAAAAGTCTGCTTGAACATCACAGAGACTACCGACAAGACGCAATGCTAGAGAAATACGAAAAAGGTGAGAGTATTGATTTTGAAAGTCTGAAAGTCAGCAAAGCGGGAATAGAAATTAAGGGAGAAACGTTTGCTTGGGACGAAATCGCTGAACTTGTTCCGACCAGTAAACACGGGGGAAGTAGAGATTTGTATATCAAAGATGGAGGTGGGAAAACGATTGGTACGATAATGAGAGATGCGATATATAATGACTATTTGTTGAATGTGATTTTAGACCAAGAAGGAGTGAAGTATCATTAAAAATCAAAGAAATCCTACTTACTACGTACTATATCATACAACTCTGACTTGAAATTTCGAGTCAGTTTTTTATACTTATTTTTTATATTTCTAAAAATATCTTATGGAATTTTATATGAAACTCCCTCGCAATAAGCGTGAATTTTTGGCTTTTATGCTCATTATTTCTCTCATCTCCGTCAACATTATCGCTCCTTTAATCAGTATGTTTGAGGTGGAATTTAGTTTTGAAGTCTGGAAACATACTTTAAAAATTCTGCCTTTTATCTGGATTACCGTGATTATTCTCGTCCTAGCAACTCAGAAACCTGCACAGCGACTGGCGAATAAAATCATCGCACCTACTGATAGTTTCAATGCTCATATGGTGATCAATACCCTGTGTAATGTACTTTTGATGTCGATTATCCTGACTGTGGTGGCGACGCGGATTGGGACGGGGGAAGTGAATATGGATGCATTCACGCATTTTTTCTATCGTCGACCACGTAATTTTGGGATTGCCTTTGGAGTGGAAGCAGTGTTAGCACAACCGATTGCTCGTTGGGTTCTGCATCATTATCATAAGAGAAAGGATAAGAAATGAGATATTAAGGAAGAAAATACAGAAAAAGCTGAATAAGTAATCTTACCTTGATAAAGCAGGAGAAATCGCCAAAAAAAACAAGAGCAATGTTTGAGAGCATTAATTACATACCGTTAAGATGAAACTCTATCTTTTTTGAATACCAATAGTTTAGAACTGGTAAGAAATCAAAAAGATGTGTTTTCATCTTTTACTTATTTATATTAAGGGATGAAACTCTATCTTTTTTGAATATCAATAGTTTAGAACTAGTAAAAAATCAAAAAGATACGTTTTCATCTTTATTACTTGAATAGAGATTAAAAAAAGGTATTATAGGACAGATTTATCTCTTAAATGATATAATTGTGGTTGGGAAATGAAAAAAAGTGTATCTTCAATATTCAAAAGAGCAAATTAATAAGGCTTGAAAAATTCTCATAGATGAAAAATCTTCTGAAAAACAAAAAGAAGAGGCTTTCCCTATTTTGAATAATTGGAGAGCTGTCCATGATTATCCACTAAATACCTTTCAGTCTTTTCTTAGATGAAAAATAAGAACCTTAAAGTATAAGGCTATCGTTGCGGAAAGACTAAAACGTACTCATTCTATTCTGTGAAAACTAAAAAGAAATCCTAATATGATGTTATCTAGAATGCAAGATATTTGATGATTAAGGGTCGTTTTAAGGGAAATTGATTATGTGTACAAACTAGGAGATGATATTAAAAATAGTAAATTTGATCATAAGTTGGTTAGGATTGATGATTATATTTCTGCACCAAAAAAATCTGGATACAGATCGCTACATTTAGTGTATAAATATGATAATTCTTATGCTCCTGAGTATAAATGATTGCAAATAGAAATTCAATTAAGAACTGAACTTCAACATATTTGGGCAACAGCAGTAGAAACCATGTGAATTGTTTTAAATAAGTCTTTAAAATCTGATGAATGAACACAAGATTGGTTAGATTTTTTTGCTTTGATTAGCTCTCTTTTTGCTATAACAGAATGATGTGAACCTTTGGATATGCATAAATGATGTGATGTAGGAGAATTAAAAAAGATATTAGAACAAAAAGAAAAAGAGCTTCATGTTATTTCTAAAATGCAAGTGTATAGTGAATGATTGAATTTTATAAATAAACTTAGTAAAAAGAAGTCTTTTTATGAATACTATCTTTTAATTTTGAACTTAAAAGAGAACTCCATGAAAATCAATTGATATCAACGCTGAGAATTGGATAAAGCTATGACAGATTATTGAAATCAAGAAAGACAATTTCAAGATGAATATGCCTGACAAGTTGTATTGGTTTCTGGGGACTCCTTGAAAACTTTAAAGCAGGCTTATCCAAACTATTTTTGAGATACCGAAAATTTTATTAAGCATTTACGTAGCAGTATGAAGAAAGGATAATAATATGCAAATGTAAATTTTAAATCAAAAATACCAATAGAGAAACAATACTCATCACGCACTATAAATCTTACCTTGATAAAGCAGGAGAAATCGCCATACTACAATCAGACTTCTTTTTAGTATTATTTTGAATACCCCTATGGCGAACTGTATGGAATACGCACTTTCTTATCTTTCCCGCTATCCCAAGACGGAGCAGGAGATGAGGATTTTACTGTATAAAAAAGGCTATGACACGGAGAGCGTGCAAAAAACGATGGAAAGCCTGAAAAGAAACGACTTTATCAATGATTTGAAATACGCGGAAAGCTATTTTTACAGTGAAGTGGTAAAAAAGGGGAAACCTGTTTTCGTGATTAAGCAGAAATTACAACAAAGAGGGATTGATAATGGGATTTTAGACCAGCTTATTGAAGAAAATAAAGCTGATATGAGCGAAGGAATTGCCTCAGGAATTAGGAAAGAAATTGAGAACTACAAGAAAAAAGGCGTAGATGGATTTGATATTATTCAGAAGCTGATGAGAAAGGGACACAGGCTACAGGATATTAAGGACGTATTAAATGGGAAGAGGGAGTAGCTTCCTCTGGAAATCAGAAACCGAATCAATAAAAATAAGTCAGACTTTTAAACTTTATTACTATCACCTATGGGAAGACGACATAGTATCGCGGCGAGAAAAGCCAGCGGGGATGCTGCAAAATCAAGGATTTATTCTATTATTGGAAAGAAAATCCAAATGGCTGCCAAAAATGGTGCAGACCCTAAAATGAACCCTAGTTTGGAAATGGTGCTTGAAAAAGCAAGATACCACGGATTGCCGAGAGATGTGATTGATAGAGCTATTTTGAAAGGCTCTGGACAGCTGGAAGGAGAAGAGATGAAGGAGGTAATGTATGAAGGCTACGGTCCGAATGGCTCAGCATTTTTGATCAAAACGATTACTTCTAACACGAACAGAACGAGTAGTGCCGTAAGAACGATTTTGACGAAAGCAGGTGGTGCGATGGCGGAAATTGGTGCTGTTGCGTGGCAGTTTCAGGAGAAAGGGTTGATTGTGATTGATGGAGTGAGTATCAAATATGAAGACAAAGGAAGAGAAATGGAAAAGGTTGAGTCTTTCGATGCAGACAAACTTGAAATGGACGTGATGGAACTCGCTATCAGCGACGTCAGTATTGAAGATGGGATTGCTGAAGTATATACTGAAAAAGCTGACTTTATCACGGTAAGGAAGCAGATTGCTGAGTTAGGATACCATATCGCCGAAGCGGATTTGCACTATTTCGCAGACAATACGGTGAATTTAACGGGAGAAGATTTGGAGAGATTTGAGAGAATTTCTGATGCCTTAGAGGAAGATGACGATGTTGATCATGTGTATCATAATGTAAATTCCTAGGTTATACCTTATAATTATCCAGAACCTCCCTAAAATGGGAGGTTTTTTGTAAAAAATGTCCTCGAAAATTTGCTTTTATTTTTTTTGTGAATATACTTTATTTGTAGTATTTATTTTATCATCTTATGTATTACAAATGAAAAAATTAGCAATTTCCCTTACTTCCTTAGTAGTAGGAGCTTTCGCTTTCGTAACAGCACAGTCAATGCCTGCTGTATCAGATTTAGCTAAAGATTTGCCTCATGGATATACTGGGGTCAATCAGGTTTCTTTTGTATCAATAGATACTTCTGAGATCGTTTTAGAAACACCACTTCTCAATGATAAGTATGGGGAGGCTATGAGAGATTACAAAATCAGCTATAGTCCTTCTTTTATAGCAGATGTAGATCAGGCTTATCTGGAATTATCAGGGAAAGATTTCCATTCCACGAGTGCAGACATCAGTACTGCTGGGAAAGTGAAACTTTCTTTGGGAGTACAAGATGGAGTAGTGTCTACTCAAAGTTATTATCTTGTGGTTACACCGTTTACCACTTACTATTCTCCAGCAATTAATGATAAAAATGAAATCGGAATCCCTTCAAAGCAGTTTTGTTTCAATCTCCTAGAGGCTCGTTATGGTAGTGGTGAGGATTGTAGAGATTTTGATACCATGTTTATTTCTACTCCAACCCCAGCAGAAACCATCCCAACTCTCTCTACTGATGGAGAGGAGACTACAGATCCTTATGCTCAACATGGAGCAGCTTCCACGGATTGGAGTTTAGCAAATGTAACTCATACTATTACAGGAAATACGATCACACTAAGATGGACTGCTGTAGAAAACGGTGGATCTGCAGACTTATTGCTCTTTGATCTCAAACAAGAAAAATTTATTCGTCTGGCTACGGTAAGAATGTCTGATGAAAGATATGATTATACGATGACGCGAGATGGAGAACATCTTTTCCGATTTAGACCACTAGATGGAGGAAAAGAAATCCGTTATCCTGTGCAAGCAATGAGAGTTGATGATACGCTTCCACCTCCACCAAAGATTGAAGAGGTTCCGAAAACTGGACCTGTAGAAGATGCTTTAGGAATGGTGGTTATCGCTCTGCTTATCTATGGAGGATACAAACTCTATAAAAAAAGATATATCTAATTGATATAAGAATTATAAAAAGCCCCTTCATGGGGCTTTTTGTCTCTCTGTTTTTCTTTATGCTTGCATTTCTTTTTCATATTCCTAAGTTTAAGGAGATTTATCTTTTATCTGTTTTGCTGATGAAAAAAATTCTCCTTTCTGTTTTTGTTTTGGGATTTGGACTTTTTGCCTATACTCAAGCCTATGCTCCTACTGATACTGACACCAAACAGCTTTCTAATCTCCAAACTGCACTCTCTTCCGCCAATAACGCAGATTTATGGAACTATTATCAGCAATTCGCTAAGCTCCAAAAAGCAGTAGAGGGACATGATACCAGACTGAGTTATCTGCTTACGAGTCTGAGAGACTGGAGTTTTACTCAAATTACTAATAGAAAAAATCTATTTATCCAGCAGACTAAAACAGCAAAAGCTGAATTCCTAGAAACGTATGAGGGTAAACTTTTACTTGATGACAAAGTAGCTAGTAATTGTATCGGACGATATAATACGCTCGATAATCTCAGCTTTGTGAATAATTTTCCAACGGCGTTGACGATTGCGGTGCGATATAGAGAGTCCACTTGTAGTTATGCTTTGCCTAAAAATGGAGATGGACCTTTCCAAATCGTGAGTAAAGACTACGGAACCGGAGAAATCACCGAAGAGCTTTTCCTTCAGACCGTACAGGATTTTCTAGACTTTTCAAATACTAAAATCAATCGATATAACGAAAAAAATAAAGCAGACTGACTTACTATTGGATTGGGTTATACAGGAGCTACTCAAACAGATCTTTTGAGATTCTCAGCTCTCTATAATGGACTTAGCGGGGCTACCGTCTATGGAAAAATTACTCCAGCTTCTCCGAAATATTTTCGAGAAGGGTATGAAAACGATGTCTGGACAGGAACCCACAAAAAAGACGGAATCTTCGCAGAATATTTGAAAATCATCAAATGGGAGCTTGGAAACTAATAATTTTACAACACGTCGTTTATTTCATTGCTTCTAAATATTCATCTTGAAACTCAATATATACCTCCGCTAAAAAATCATCAAAATTCGGAATTCTGGAGGTGAAAAAATTATCGATTACCTCAGAATCTATTTCATCATCAGAAGTCATTATCTCATCAAATTTCGCTCTGTCTTCTTCGGTGGGTAATGCTTGATAAATTTTCAGGGTGATTCTCTCTTCAAGCAGGGGACGAAGTTCCTCTTTGAGGAGATCAAAGTCATCTCTTTCAGGATCGAATCCTGCGAGGGTGAGGGTTTCATCGAGAAATGCCTCATCACTAGCTATGTGAGCTCATTGTTCTGCAGAAGTAGTAGTCATGGGAATGAAACGGGAGAGAATAAAAAATCTAATGCAAATCTACAGTAATAATTTCTTTTGTTTTTGCAAATAAAAATTCGTTCTGATAAACCAAAACGAATTTTTGGATAGGATGAACTAAGCAACTTCATTAAATAAGAATAAGAGAAAGTCCGCGGTATATCTACTTATGAGGCAAGATTGATCATGAGGACTTTGTTCCTGTTGCAGTTGTCTTACTTCTTGTAGAGAGAATTTCTTTTTTGGGTTAATTGATAGATATGCTCTGACTTCCATTAAACGAGATTTAATTTCATCAGGATCATCATAGTATTTATCTGGACTATTTCCGTTTTGCAGAAAATTTCTATTATTTCTGCGATATTGCTCTATTCGTTGAGTGATTAATTGCAGTGGACCTTGAAGATTGAAGACATGTGTTCGTTCATGAATCATGGTAAGCAATAGAGGATGGTCATACAAGCTTGACCCCCAATAGGGAGTATTTTCTGCACTGATAAGCATTTCTTTAAAACTTATTGTCTTTTCCTCTTTTTGTTCGATGACTTTTTCTATAACCTCCCCGTGTCGTACTGTTCTTGTAATCTTTTCTCTTGATGTCATTTCCTGCATAACTACATAACCACCTAATGTTTCTGAGATGTTTCGTAAGTTTTCCACCAATTTAACCTCTAGTTGGATATTTTCCTGCAGAAAGTATTGGAATTCTGTTTTTGCCATGCTCATTGGAATCCCTGCATTTTTATAGTTCCTTCTCAAAAGGGGTCTTCTTTTATGGTACCAATTTACGGTGAAACTTAGAGCTTCATAATCTGTAGATTGAAATTCTTCTTGCGAAATTCCATACCTTACAGAATTAGTTAATACGGGAGGAGTGTAGCCTAATCGTTTTAGATTATCTTCTCTCTTTAGGTCGCATCCCGAACAGAGTAGTAAGAGACTTATTACTATTATTACTTTTGTTTTTCTTTGCAATTTCATATTTTTATTATTATTTTAATTTATTTGAGTATAAATATATCCCAATAAAAGTCAACTTAAAAATAAGTATAAATAATTTAGGTTGTGAAGTAATCTTACTAAATATTGACTTTTTTTAAAAATTCTCTTGATATATATATCTAAATCATTATAATATCAATATCACTATGAGTGATGAAGTTGGTCATTAACATGTTAAAATTTATTAATGGGAATATGATTTTAAATTACAAAGACTTAGGATCGAGGGTTTTTCTGGCTCTGGAGCTTGGGGAGGAAAGTGAACGAAAGTTTTTTTCTTTGCCACCACCAGGACAGAGAAAAGTACTTTGTATGCTTACAGAGTACATCTCTAGGATGAAAAATGAAAAATTATCTACCAGTGAGGCATATGATAGCGTCCAAGAAATTTGTACTTTTATGGAAACGGGTCATCCTTTTGATCTGTGTACTAAAAAAAAGTTTGAAAAATATCTGGGCTATCATCATGTTTTTGTTCTGGTGTATAGTTGGTCATTTGAAATGATAACGCTCTCTTTGAAAAGATTTTCAGCCGAATTTGTAAAACGGCAAAAAAAGATTTTTTCCTATCGAGATAAGTTATTGCAACTCTTCATCAGTTTTTCTGCAGAACAGAAGGTCGCCTTTTGGGAGCAAAAAAAACTGATGGAAAAACAGCTTTCTGAAAAACAATATTCTGATTTAAAAGCGACAATTATTGCTTTCGAAGAGGAATATATATATGTATTACCAGAAAGTTTGTATGCATCCGTTGAGTCGGCAGATGGAAAAGATACTATTAAAGGGATCTTTAATGCTGTTGTGACGACGTATTCGCAAATAGGTTAGATTTCCTTTTAAAAAATCAAAAAATTAAACATTACTAATCTCCCCAATCTCCGAAAAAATCAAAAAAAGAGTCGTGGGACAAAAAACAATTAAGAAAATGTTGAACAAATTATTAGAAATCAAAGGGAAAGTTGAATCCCTGAGTGTAGCAGAAAATGCGGATATTCAAAAAAATCAACAGGATACTGGATTCAATGAACTGAATACCATTGTCCCGAGTATTAAACAAACTTTCAACGATGCAGTGCGTGTCGTTAAGAAATTTTTGCCCTTTCACAATAAGACGGCTAAAAAACTCGAAACCCTGAATACTAGTTATTCAGCAGAAAGAGAAAAAGCTGAAAATGGGGCAGAAAAAAGAGGAAAACTGAAAGAATATTTGAATGTTGCGCAAAATGATTTGCGTGATTTTCAAGTAAAAAATCAGCTTACGGATTCTGATCTAAAGTCCTCCTTATTGAAAGCAAGTAGTGTGTTTGTGATGGTTTTCGTTACTTTGGCAGAAATGGCTGTAAGCTATGCCAGCTTATCTGAATATTTTGACGGATGGATGACCATTGTTGGAGTAAATGGTTTGCTTGGGCTTGCCAGTTCTCTCTTAGCGATGTTTGCTGGTCAATTTTTGGCAATAGATGTTCGGATTAGGAAAGAAATTTATGAATTTAATGAAAGTGAGTTAACCTCCAATCGTCAATTGTCTAATTGGATAAAACAATTTCCATTAGTATCTGAGAATAAGGGAAGTTATTCCTATAGGAGTTGGATTATGAAATGTGTGATTTTATTTGCAATTGGATTATGTGGAGTATTAACTGTAGCCAAATTTGCTCTCCCGTTACGAGATGGAAATGAAATGGCGATAGGTATCACGATAATTGTATTTGCAGTAAATTTAATCCTGAGTGGTTGGGAATTCTTTACCTATTCAGGGTTGCATTATCCGATACGCTTAGAAGCTGATAAGCTTATTCGTAAAGTGGAAAACTTTACAGAAAAAGCTCAGAAAGAAGGTGTAGCATCGGTAGAAGAGGTTGAAAAAACCTATAATGCTAATAAAGCAGCTCTAAAGAAACAATGGGAAGAAGAATATAAAAAAATTCAACCCCAAATAGATGAGTTGGATGAATGTGAAAAGGCAATGAATCTCTGTAGAGATATTGTTATTACTTTTGAACAAAAAGCGAATAAAGAATACGACCGTATAAAAAGTAATACACAGTTACCAAAGTATCAAAAGATTAATAATTTATTTTAATAAAAAATGAAAACAAAACAGATAATAACCCTTATCGCAATTGTTGCGGTAGGGATTGGTGCACTTGTGTTTTTTAATAATAGTAAAGAAAACTCAATTGCTGATACGGAAACCTTTACTTGGTTGTCGAATATGGAAACTGGTGAGGAAGAGACCCCTCAGTTGCCCGATATGGAAACACAACTAAGGAAAAGAATTCCAGTTTCTATCACTTTTCGTGGCATTGATGCCCGTAACAGTAATTTTGAAAAGGTTTTCTCTACGGAAGATATTTGTTTTGAAAAAGAAACTAAAGAAGAACGCCGGAAATGGTGGAAACAAACCGGGGAAAAAGAGCTTAGATCTTTGAAAAAAGAATTCGAAGCATGGAAAGTTGGTAAAACCCTTTTTAGATCCTATGCCATTGCCGTGGACATCACGGAAGGCTGGAATGGTCAATTTAATTTAGGAGAAATCCTAGATGAAAAAGATCTGGATTGGATTAAGAGAGGAAACGATTTCTCTATTGATCTTTATTCGATCGGGTATAACGAAATACCAGGGAAGAAAACCATCAAAAAGGGTGATATTGAAAGTATTGAGAAAATAGCAAAGAGTTTTCTCTCTCAGGCACCAAAAGTAATGCCTGAGACACTATTATTTGAACAGTTGAATCACATCTTCAAAAAACCGTACACTGTCGTCGAAATAGCTACAGATTTAATGGAGCACAAAAGGAAAGGCTTATCTGCCTATGAATACGCAGGTGAAGAAGTAGACCTTAGTGAGTACTTCCAAGTTACTGACACCTATCCTAAAAAAGTAAGATTCAGGATTACACGAAGTGTTATTACGGGAATCGAAGCCAAACGACAAGCTTGGTATGATGTTTGTGAAGAACAAATCCCAAAAATTTACCCCAAAACTGTATTTAGTTTTGAATAGTGGAAATTTCTTATCTTATAGAAGAAAGCGGCTCTTATTTGAGAGTCGCTTTTTTTGTTTTTATTTTATAATTTTCAATTTATTTGCGATATTCTTATCTCAGGTTTCTTGACTAATAGGATTGTTCCCTTTTAAAATGATTTCACAGCCTTTTGGTAAATCCTGAAAATCATCATAATTTATAGTAGTGATTCCATTATCACTTAGATCAATCTTTTTTAATTGAGATTCACCCCTCAACCAATTGAGATCGGTGAAATAATTATTTGGCAATTCTAAAGTCTCAATATTTTCCCTAAAGAACTGTAGAATATTATCTTCTAATTTGTTTCTAGCTAAGGAATCCGTAGAAAGTTGATCTGACTTTGTTCCCTCTATTTTTAAGTTTTTCAATTTAGGCAATAATTCTATGATAGTATCTCGATTTTTATTTAAGTCCTTATTATCTATTCCTCTTAGGGAAAGCGATTCAGATTCTTTTGTTGTTTCTTTTAATGCATCAATAAAAATCTGATTAGTAATTTTTTCTTTGATCTCTTTAAGTCTTGTGAGTTTTTTTCTTTCCTCTTCTTCTTTATCCTCTTTCTCTTCAAATTTCAAATCCTTCTTTATCTGTGTTCCAATTTTTTTTATATTTTCTGTTGGATCTCCATTGTTATTTACAGGTGTAACCATTAGTTTATCATTAAGATAATCTTCAAATTTATCTGCGAACTCAGAGACAGGGCGACTTGACCCTTCAATTAAAGAGGTATGCTGAAATTTTTCTGGATCTGTTCCATATTGTTTAGCCAGTTCATTAGCAATATTTTCCCAAACCTTTGCCACTTCTTGACCAACAAATTCTTCATAATAATTTGCCATATCTTTTCAATGGGTTTTGTTGAGCCAGCCGTCCTTGCCATATCCAAAGAATGGATACCAACCTGGTTTGAGATTTTTTCCTCCTTGTCCTGTAGTGATGTAGAAAGGGACAATTGTTCATCATATATTTATCAAACTTACAGGTCTATCATGGATTTTAACTACAGGAGGATACTCTTTTCCATCAATCATTATTTTTTCTTGTTGTAGATGAGGGGTTGTAAATTTTAATGATTCGATGGTATTTTTATTAAGTTCTTTTTTTTTTCTCTCGATTTCAGCTTTTTTTGCAGCTTCACTATCTTCATCTTTCACATCCGCAAAAACTATCTCCCCTTTTTCATTAAAGGTCATCCTCCTTTTCCCATCAGGGCTGAAGATTTCAGATTTTTCACCTCTAGGCTCTATGCCAAGCTTTACCTTATCGATTTGCTTGTCGATCCCCGATAAATCTCCTTTCACTACTGCTTTGAGATTTTTGTCTACCAATTCATAGATGTAGAGTCCAACTTCAGGAGAAAGCTTCTTGAGACCGAGGCGATCTGCTTCAGCATCAGAAATATTTACGAGATAGTTAGTGAGATACTCTTTCAAGTGATCAGGATCAATAGCATACATTGCAAAAAGTTCGGTCATATCTTCGTTCGCTTGTAATCCAGCTCCTTGATAGGTTCATAAGTATTTACTTACTAGCATAGAGAGTCCTTTCTTTTCATCGTGTTTTCTTACATCCTTTAAAGCTGTAAACAAACTTTCCATAGGAGAATTTTCTTTCATCACTACAGTAGGTACTACACTGTGCATTAGTTCATGAGCTAACTTACGAGCCAAGTCATCAGTCTGATTTTTGAAAAGTGTATCCTGCTGATATCGCATACCTTCATTATATTTACTTCCCAAAGTGATAATCGCCCCTTTACCGTCATCTCTATCGTTTTTAGAGACAAAGGTGGTAGTATCCAAGGACAACTTTTTAATTTTCCCCTGGTCAACCAGAGCACTATAGAGCTTTTTTAATTGAGGATATTTTCCAAATACTTTTTCGATGGATTCTTTATCTTTTTCATTAGTTGTTTCTTTCTTACCCAAGTCATCTCCTTTGATATTCTCCGGTTTCTCTTCCACCGTTACGGGAACCTGACTTCTATCGATTTTTCTCTTTGTCACGTTTCCTTCATTATCCACCGTAAGTTCAATTGCCTCATCACTGAGCTGATGTCCAGCAGGTGGAGTGGTCTCCACTACCGTATAAGTACCAGCATTGAGTCCTGTAATTTTATGCGGTTGGTCGGTACTTTCCCAAGAGTCTATCACTTTCCCATTTGCATCTTTTACAATAAATTTCGCTCCAGCTAGAGGTCTATTATTGGTATCTACTTTGATGAGGTCGACTTCACCTTGTTTATTATTGCGAACCAAAATCGTATCTTTTCCATAGTTCGGTTTCTCAATGTCCTTTCCATTTCTTCTATAGGTATTAGAGGTAAGTCCAGCTACTACAGGAATAAAACTTGCTAAAACTCTGTCTACGATAGGGAAACCGTTATTAGGTGTAGAAGTCGCATCGAAGATTGCTTGCCCCACTTTGGTAGTAGTAGACGCTAAATCAGGGACATAATGGAAATCCAAAGGAATGGTTGATCATGAGCTCGTATATCCCTGTAAAACTCCCTCAAAGGTCTTCAAGGCTCTCATTCCATTGAGATACTCATTGTTCATTCCTGTCATATTCATCCATTCGGCATCTTTCAAAAATTGCAAAGCACTGTCTTTGGTTGCACCAGACGGTAAGGTATCAACATAAGATTTCACACTATCAAAGACATTATTGTAATTTGCCAAATTTGCTCTACCTCCACCAGGGATCACTTTCACTAAATCTGTTCATGAACCGATGTTTGCATCAATTTTAGTTGCGTTTGCTAGATTTGGATTACCAGTAAAGATATTCTGAGTATCTCCAGCGATTTTTCCAGCAGTATCTTCATACAGTTTTGATCCTGTATGTTCAAATCCTACATTTGTTTCACCAATTTTCATTGGATCCAGAGTTTTAGTCTGTTCTGAAAAGAGTCCAGAATGAGTAAAATACTGTGAAGCCACACTCATACCAGCTGCTAATGCTCCTGCAGTAAGTCCCCATTTTGTAGCAAGTCGTGCTCTTTCTTGTCAGAATTTTGTTCTGGCTTTTTGATAATCTTTTTCAAATTCACCTCTCAATTCATTGTAATTTACTGCACTTCCGTCCACATTTTTTGCACGGATCAATGCTGGAATATCAGTCAATGTCCCTCCTTGTCTTTCGGCTACCAATTGGAGAGACTTCTCCAAGGCACGAAAATCCTGCTCAATTTGGTTTGCGTTTTCAGACTTCAAAAAGTTATGTCCCTTACTTCTATAAAAGTCGAGTCTTGCATAAGCATCAAGTATCACAAGATTGAAGGTATCGCTTTCCTGTTCAGAAAGATTCGATAAAGTTAGTCCCTTCATAATAGTGTCAGAAAGCTGTTTTGTATCAGCGAATTTTTCTGCACTTTGTGTCGTGGTTTCATAGAGCTCATATTGTCTTTTTGCTTTATATCTCTTCCACCAACTCAAAGATTTATCATCTTTTTCAGCTCTCCACTGAGCCATTTTTGCTTGTACATTTGTGAAATCTCTCGTGGTGTCCTTTTCATGAGTATTTTGTTCTTTTGTATGGTGAGTCCATTTTTTTACAAAAGTCCTAAATCCTACCACGATTCCAGATGCTCCTGCTGTTACACCTCCTGCAACTACAGCAGAAGCTCCCAAAGCTGTTGCAAGTCCTCCTGATCCCATGATAATCCCTCACATTCCTACACCTACTAGAGCTTGTCCCCATCGAGGAAGTTTATCCATCCAATGTCCAAATTTATAGACCCAGTTTTCACGATCTTTATTATTAATCTGATAAGCTCCTTCTCCTTTGTCGAGTAAATCCAATTTAATATTCAGATTTCCTAGAGCTAATTGCTCTTTTGCGATTTTATCTTTCAAATGGAGCAAAAGCTGAGCATCATCAATCTTTCCTCCAGATTTTTCAAGCTCCTTTCTAAATCGAGGATCTTTTTGGAAAGCGAGGACATGATCAGAAATCTTTTTCATGATCTGTGCTTCTACAGATTTTTTGTCTCCTGCAGTAGCTAAACTTTCAAGCAAGGTTTTTACTCCTTCGTTCAAATCTCTTTCTGCTTTATAATGTTTCAGCTTTTCAAGAATATTAGTTCCAATAAAGTCTGCTTTAAGATCTTTTCTATTCTGTTTTACCGTATCATCGTTTTTCAATAAATCGTTGAAAGTTTTTTGAAACTGAAATGCATTCACTTTCCCTTCAATAAAATCTTTACCAAGCTGATTGAGACCAGTAGCAGTAGCTGGATCTAATTTGAATGCAGTTTTCTTTTCAACTTTTCCGACGTTATTTTGGAGTTCAAGCTCATGTCTGTCTGCTTGAGCACTCATTTCATCGTTGATATTTGCATTATTTACGAACGGATCGTTTCCGTAGTTCTTCTTTTTCTCATCAATTCTCTTTCTTCTCAGTCTGCCTCTATTGAAGAAACGTGTAAATCTTTTCGGATTGTACCATGCCATATTATTCCATTCGTCTTTGAGCTCATTTTCGACTTCACGAGAAATCATATCTTCATAAGATTGGCTCACATTAGAAAGCACTCCAGAGATATCAAAGGTTTCTTCTGGCTCTGGTCTTGGAGGTGGCGGAGGGGTATCTTCTTCCTTTACGATTATTTTTCTCTTTGTTGTTTTGGTTTTTGTTTTTTCTTTTCCTTCATGATCAGTGTATTTCTTTTTGATGCTATATACTAGTTCATACGTTCATGGCGTATTGGTGTCTACGGTTCCAGTTACTTTAATATCCTCCGACACGTCTTCTCCATCCCAAGTTGCAATAGCTCCTTCATCTACAAAGGTTTCTCCCTGTTGGAGAGTAGCTGGATTATCTCCAAGGACTTCAAGAGTGAGGGTATGCTCAATTTCTTCTACTTCATTTTTTACTCCTTCTATTTTTACAATTCTTGTCACCTCTCTTGTTTGAGGTTTTACTTCCCCTTCAAAGGTTTCCTCTGCCTCAACGGTATATTTGATTTCATATTCTCCCGGTTCATTAGTATCCATATTATCTAAATCTCCAATCAATTGATGGTCCTTAAAAACAGCTACATCAATTTCGCTAGTAGGAAGTTTTTTCTTTACTTTGGTCTTTTTATTTTCAAGGGTTGCTTCTGCACCTTCATCAGTGTAGTCATCTCCTATGTTTAGAGTTACTACTTCCTTTCCCTTGAGTTTTATATCTAGAATCTCAGTTAATTTTTCTTCTTCTATTTCCTCTTGTTCTTGTTTTTTTCTTCTGAGGACATAATATACTTTATTGGTAGTTTGGTCAAATAATTGTACATATTCTACTTCTTCACCGATTCCTTTCAAACCACGTACTCATTGAATTGCTTCTTTCCTCAATTCATCTCCAGATTTATAATCTGTAGCTCCTGGTTCCAGTTTTTCATTATTAATTTGGATATAAAAATCTTTGAAAAGGATAATCTTTTCTGCGAACTGGGTATCTAATTCCTCTAATTTTTTATCATCTTTATGCTCAACAGCTTCTTTGTACTTTGCTTCCATTTCTGTATAGAGGGGGTAGTTTTCTAATTTTTCTGCAGGAAAGATTGTTGAAAATGTGATCGTCCCAGAAGGTATTCCATCTTCTTTACTTCTTCTATTTTCGCTAATTGCTTTTGCTAGATTATCTCTAGAAACGAGTTTGGTACTCATCTCTCCTGTGAGTTCTATCTTAGGAGGATAACGTACTGCGATTTCTGTTTCCAGTAGTCTAAATTTTTCTTTTTCGGGTTCAGAGACGTTGGGATCTGCTATCAGAGCGGAGAGATCTTTTTTCATCTCTTTCATCTCTGTAGGAGAAAGGGCAGAAAAACCTGTTTGTAAAGAGGTTGCAAGATTAGCACTAACGATTTCTTTTAAATCATCAGGTAAAAACTTGATCTTGTCTTTGAGATTAGCGTAATGATCTTGTGCATTACGTGAGGAAGTGGAAGTAGCCATAGAGCTAGGGGATAAATAATAAATATAGCTAATTATATTCTAAAATCGTTTTTTTTGCAAAATTTGACACTATTTAGTACCCTAATATGGCATAAAAAATCAACAAATACTTGACTTTGAAAATGGAATATATATAATGGAATTATATTTATTACTTACCACATATAAAATGCCTCTAAAACTGCGAAATAGGACCCTAAATACTGCTGGAGTTGCTCCGAGAAGTATTGGGACTGTGTGATATGGAGGGCTAGATGCACTCAAAACAACCTTCAATTATCCAAAACAGATTTTTGAAATTTTGTCAGATACAACAATCCATACCAAAAATGTTTTCAAAAATGCCTTTGGTAAAGGAAAATGGTACCAAAAGATTGTTAATGGAATAGCAAGCCCTTTTATAGCCACAGGGACTATGTTAGAATGAGCTGTTAGAGCCGTGCTCAACCCTACTCGAAACTTATTTTGTAATGCAAGAGATTCTATTGGAAATGTATTAGTAAATGAAGGGAATACCATAAAATGGACTGCTCACCATGAAGATCCTTCTACCTTCAAATTTCAAGAATTGCAAGACAGAAATGTGAATAAAACCAACCGAATATCTAAGCGACAATGGTGAGTTAATAGTCCAGCACCAACGCCAACCCCAGCTCCTGCTCCAACCACACCACCTACACCATAATCCAAAAATATTTCATACAAAAAAGAGAGGAAATCAACGTCCTCTCTTTCTTTATAATTGTAGATGTTTCTAATTATTCACCAGTTTCAGTTTGATTAATAGTAGGAGCTTCTCCCTCAGGAAGGTTAGCTTCTGTAGGAGTAGCTTCTGTGTTAGCTTCACTTGTAGTAGTTTCATCTTGTTCTCCTCCGATTCTGATCAAATTAGGATCTTCTACTTGTGGAGCATTCAGAGTTTCGTCTACTGCTTCTGCTTTACTGTAAGTGAAGACATTACCTGCTACCGTAGTGATAGCCAAACGTTCAGCATTGTTTCCTACCATACGAGTACTTGCAATAGTGAAAGTTGCTCCGTTAAGATCAAATGCATTTTCGAGAAGAGTTTTTTCTTCATCAATACATAACATTTGAGTCTGGAAGAAGGTTCCTTGAATAGTTCCATCACCTTCTGCTATAGTGTATTCTCCACCAATACTATTACAAAGCTGAGTACTTACACTAGTGTCAGAGAAGTCTAATCTGTACTCTCCATTTACAGCTTGTCCATCGAATTCTCTCAGAATTCGTGACGTGTTTGCCAAAGGATTCAGAACAGCTTCTTCTGGAGTTTCTCCAGCTGAGAATCGTCCTTGTTGGTTTCCATAATACGCTACACCTCCTGCGATAACGAGGATAATGAGCAAAGTTCGTAAAGTTTTTTTCATTGATAATGAAATAAAGAAATAAAAGATTCTGATTTTAGAGTAGTTATTTCCTACCCACTTGCAAGAGATTTTCCTAACTTAAGGGCGAGTCCTATAGTAATTTGGGATTTGAGCGATTTTCCAAGTGTATGTCTCAGATTTTTCACCAACATTTTGAGACCTTTTGATAATCAAACTCCCTATATTGAGATCAAAATCATAAGAAAAGAGATTTTTCCCACACACATTTCATGTTTCCTTTTCCACATCTTTCGTGAATGGTTGATCTTTTACAATAAAATTCTCAATCTTTAAATTCCATTGTTCTCCATCTCGAAGAAAATAACGATACTTGAGAGAAACCAGATTTTTATCTTCTCCTGTAGCAAAAATTGGGTACACTTCCAGCTTTTTAGTGAGATATTCCAATTTTACCCCTTCACTGCCCATTTCTTCGTTCCAATCAGCTTTATCTGGGATCCAATCCTTAAAAATTGCCATCTCCAAATACTTTTCCTTATTTGAAAGCGTGTATCCTTGGATATGATTACTATATCCGCAACCATCACCTTCTCCATAGCTAATCTCTAGATAATTACGCTGAGGCTCATAAGAAAAGCTGATTGCATTTCCGCCTCCAGCATCTTGATAAGAAACAGGAACCTGCTCCGCGATCAATGTGCCATTAAGATATAAATCTCCTAAATTCCTTTTTTTATCGAGGGCGTGGAGATTTTTTGTGGTATAAAGTGTCTCTGTTCCCGTATTGTAAACGAAAGGTGTAGTGAGCAAAGAAAATTCTCCCCCTTCCTCTACTACATACACGTTGCCATTAGGGAAAATACCGATATCTCCATTTTCTCTCACTACTTCTGCTTTAGGATCAATAGAGAGGGTAGTAGTAGCAAAGCTTCTCCTTTCAAAATTGCTTTTTAGCCATAAACTTCCCCTACCCAAGAGTTTTTCTCCTTGGTAAAAACTCAAATTATAGCGATTATCTCCCTGAGCGAGATTCTTATATCCCAAGCTAAAAGTAAGCGAAAATTCTTTCCAATTACTTGCATTAATAGAAAAGGAATCAGCTTTTTTCCCATTTTTTCGTTGAATTTTTATGACATCAGCTCCCTTGGGTATGCTTCCTGTTAAGGTATAGATGGGAGAGGGGAGCTCTTTGTATCCATAGTAAAGAGATTGGATTTTCTCAAGACTTTCAAATGAAGTCCCTGTAAGGGGAGAGTCTGCTAAAGAAGTTCACCATCAGCAGAGGAGCGTGAGCATGGTTAGAAGGACAAATTTTTTCATGATTTTATTTTTTTTAAGATAAAGGGACCTTATTTGGTATCAGGGAAATATCTCATGACTTGGAGGACAAATTTATCTGCCATTCTGTATCTTCTCTCCCATTCCTCGGCAGACATAAAGACGAGGGAGACGTTTTCGATGAAAAATCCTCTAAAAATATCAGCGATAGCATTCTTGAGCTCTTCAATCTGTGGCTTCTCCATATATTGATAGACGACAATGAGATCCATCTCTAAGGGTACTCCAAACTTTTTCCCTCGAAAATATTTATTGATCATGACAGCATAGCTTTTAAAAAGCTGACTCAACTGGATTTTCATTGCATTAAAAAAGAACTGTTTGAATATCTCATATTGGTCAGGATGCATACTGATGGAAAATCCTGCAGAGTCTTTTTCTATTGCCAAGATCCCTGATTCTTCTAGAGAATCGATTTGTTTCTTAATAGCGGGGAAGGTTCGTTCAAGTTCGCTTTCCAATGCTCTCATGCTGACTCCTTGTCTACGAAAAAGGAGATACTTGAGGATATCTACCTTTGTTTTGCTTCCAAAGAGTTTTTCAAGATTCATACCAAAAAAGGGAAAGTAAAGTTATACTCTCACTTATATAAAAATTTAGAGATGAAATGCAAGAGGGGATTTACTTAGTAAGACTGAAAAAAATAGAAAAGTCTGATTTATTGAGGGTAGGAAGTGGTAGTGAGATACTCTTCCAAAAATGGGACGACTATTAAAAGTTCCATTTTATCGGTTGCATTAGCCTCTCCAATACCATTGGATTTTAAAATAATGTCACAGATTTCCTTAATACTTGCATTGCTTTTGAAAATACCTTTATCCCTTGCTTTTAACACTTGTGAAAAGAGAGTATTCTCTGGAGTCACTTTAATTACTCCAAGAGTTAAGAGAGTTTTTTGTGTTTTAAGCACTTTTGATAAGGCATTAATGATATGAGCATATCTCACTCATTCAAAAATTTTTGATTTTTCTTTGTCTGTAGATCCAGAAAGTTTTCTACCTCCCAAAATATCCGTATAGTCTACATTGTAAGTGCCATCATGTTGGTTTATGGGTTTATAAGAAAGTCCAATTTTTTTTACACAAAATTTTCGAAACTCTTCCAAGGTTTTTGCTTTAGAAGCTTTAAAAAGTTTTTCCAAGGTTCCTTCTCCTACATTATAGCTAAAGGTAATAAGTTGTTGAATTTCCTTATCATTTAGAGAAAGCTGATCACTAATTTTTTTTACTTTATTTCTCATAATTCAAAGATATACATACCCCAAAATAATATTATCTTTTCCACAATTTACATCCAAATTCAATTTTTTTAGTTCTGGATATTTTCTGTATACTTCTTCGATAGCTATAGAACGAAGTTGAGTATATCCCCTTGCATTTGATTTGCTTACGGCATCACTTTGCATACGGCTTTCTTTGATGATCAAAGGTAAGATATCTTCAAATATAAATAATTGGTGAGTAAACAGATCTTTCAATGCAGGAGTAGTTTCTATTTTTACCTGTGCTTCTCTAAAGTCAAGGTATACGTCATTCATGGAAGCAATGCCGAGTTTATATACTCTAGTGGCTACATTATCAGGAAGTTTCTGTGGGGTCCCAAATTTTTCGGGAACAACAATCTCTGGAACATCTGTTGGGAGTGTATCTGAATGCCCAGTAGTAGAAGTATCTGATTTAGGATTACAAGAAAAAAATACGGAAGCAATAGCTAGTGTTGAAAGGACTTTATATAGAGAAGTTGATTTTGATGAGGAGGAAGTGTGTTTTTCCATGAGAGATTATGATGAACAGTAAACTATTTTTTATATACTGCTATTAAAGCTTGTATAATTGAATCCGCTAGCATCTGTCTTCCCTCGGGAGTCGCTAGGATAAATGCTTGATGAATATTCATAGTATTTCATATTTCTATCAATATTGCAGGACTCTTTGTATTTTTTATTACAAAATTTCCATTCCCAGTAGTATGATGATCAACTCCATTACTTTTTATTCACTGATAATAATATCCAGCTCCATTTGCCAATAGTTGGTCAGCTATTCTTTTAGATGGTTGGGAATCTCTATAATATTGAACTTCAAAGTTCTCAATACTAGAACTTACACCATCTGCATGTATAGAAATAAAGAGATTGACTCATTTTTTATTATTTGAAATATTTACTCTTCTCTCTAATCATGTTTTATCTGCAGGAAAAATACCACCTTGAGGGACTATTCCATTTTTAATATCATCTGTTCATACATCTTGGTATTGTTCATTCCCATTTTTATCTTTGTAATGAGTAGCTGGTGGAAGGTATTTCCCTTCTTCTCAATTAACTATTCATCTCCTATTAAAATAGTGAGTAAACTCTACGTTCCCTGAATGTTTTCTAATTCATTGTGCTATTCTATAAGATAAATCCATAGCTATAGCGTTTTCGTATACTAATGTTTTTTCTTTATTTTCTTCTGGTCCATAAGATCTTAATCCGATAGTTCCTGGATCATAACCAGAATGTCAGGGATCTAATACAATTTTTACTCATTGGAGAGAGGTCGATTCTATTTCTGTTTCTATAATATCTTCTAAATGTAAAATAGGAGAATTCGTATTTTCTCTTTCTGGGAAAAAATAAATTGAGTATCCTTCATTTAAAGCTTTTTCTATTTTTTCTCTATTAGATAGGGCATTTGGGTTTCTTTTGTCATGATAGTTATCTAAGTATAATTTATGAACAAGATAATTTTTAGAATTTTTAAATTCTTCTACCGACTTTATTTTAATTGGTCATGTAGATCCTTTATCTGGAGCAGAGTTTTTGTCTGGACTATTTTTTTTTACCTTATCACCTCCTCTTAATGAAGCTTTTATTTCATCTTCATCATAATTAACGGTATCTCATGTTTTGAGAGATTCAGCTTTAAGCTCAGGATTCCAATCTTGCAATTGTAGAACAAGAGTATTTTTTTGAGCATTAGTCAGGCTATCATATCACAATCCTTCTGCAATTGCAGTTGCAATTTTTCGATAACTATCTCCAGATTGCACTATATAAGGTTTTTTTTGTTCACATGCAAAAAGTATTAGAGCTAAAGCAGGAATTGCAAAAAAGTTTCTAGCAATCATTTTCATATTTAATCATCATTTAGGAGTATTCATACTACTAATTTACAATAGATAAAAACTTTATTTTGCAACATCTTCCTTCACTTTCTTTACCTCTTTCTCAATTTCTTTTTGAATAAAATAATCATTAACTATGCCAGAAACGATTTTTTCGTCATAGTAAAGCTTAGTCCCTGCTATAATGTTATTCGGGTCAGAAATAATTTCCTTGTTTGCTAGAGCGTTTGTCATCATTACCAGATGATCTATACACTCCTTTTTTAGTTTCCAATCTTTGTAATATTCCTGATCAATAGGATGGTCTTTCCCTTCTGCGTCCACAGAATGATATCCATCTAAAATTCCTTTCAGAAGAGGTTCTACTAGGGAGCTCAAAGTTGCTCCTTGTTTCATTTCTAGAGATTTAACTCCTTTTGGTAATTGCAATCCCTCATTTTCTTTTGGAAGGGGTGTTTGAAGTAGTCAGTTTTCGCTAAACATAGTAGTATAATAATAAAGTAAAAATATTTGTTATTTTTTTCGTTGGTGTATACTGTTTTCTATTTCTTTGATATCCCAATAAATTACATCTCCTGCCTTGATATGATCAATATCCAAATTAGGATTCCAGATTTTAATTTTTTGAATAATTTCTTTTTTCATGGACCAAGAAAGTTCACTCGTAAATCAGAATTCTTTAGCTTTGTTCTCAATACTACTTCACAGAGTATTCCCTCATTCAACAGTGTAAGCTGAAAGAGTAGAAAGGTCTCTGGGAGAGAGAATATAAGTCCCTTTAGATACAATATGAAAACATGCCTGTTCAGTTTCATATGTGATCCAAGCATCTTCTTTGAAATTAAGAAGTACGGATGCTAAAATTCTCTGCAACTCCTCGGGATCAATATCTTTATCATTTCCTTCTACTTTTTCAAAGGAAAGATATTTAAGATCAAAAGCAATTCCAAAACGATGTGGAGAATCCTTTGAAACATTCTCATTGTGATCTATTTTTTTCATGTTTTTTATATCTTCTTCGGTTCTCCATACACTAGAAATGATTAATTGATATCTTGGATATCCTAGAGTTGATAAAGAATCGGAAAATTCTCTTCCAATTTCATCCAATAAATTTTTTGCATGAGGGACGAGGAATGGAATAGAACGATTCATTTCTGGATCTATCACATAATATTTCCCATTTTTAATTTCTACAAGATCTTTCTTCTTAGTTTCAGCTACTTTGCGATTTTTTATAGGAGTTATTCCAACCTTTCTGGCAGTATCTTTATAATCTTTTAAGAGGTCATTAAAATCAGCTTTATAATTGCCGATATAGGAGCTAGATAGAATATTACTTTCTTTTTTATCAGGTGAGGAACATCCTATAATACTACCGCTTATAATTATCATCAAAAATTTTTCAAGGTTTTTTACTATCTTGTTAAACTTAGTTGGTAGTTGTACATATCAATAACTTCTCATATATATATCTTCTTTCGTCATAATGAGATGAAATAATAGATTTAAAACTTGTAAATCACAAGCACTTTTTTATATCTCTCATATAATACTACTCAAAACCTTTTAATTTGTCAATCTTTTATGAAGAAAACTGTCCTACGATCTCTCTCCCTGATTTTTCTTATCGTGTTTTCTCTACTCGTCAAACTAGACTTTGGGTCGGGATATCATGCTCCAGATTCCAAAGATGTTTCCTTTGACCCGTCAGCCTTTTTTTCTTGATTACAAAATATTACCTGAACTCTCTTTATTTGACCCAATCCTAAAGTTTTGCAAACTTATCAAAACTTCTTAGCAAACACAAATTCTTTCCTCCATCTGCGAAATTATGAAATTACCTATCAGCCTTTTAAATCTGCTTTTTTAGAGCTTTCTCAGAAGAAAGGACTCCCGATTCGTATTATTTTGGAAAATAATATCTACAATGCCTATCAGAACTTTTTTAAGCAGTTGCAAAACGCTTTTTCTGGTGAACAACCTATAAAAATTCAGTCTGATGACCCGATGGGGACGGTCTACGTACACAGTAAAGTAATGCTGAATGAAGAGGCTTTTTGGATTCAGACGGCAAACCTTACCAAATCCAGCTTTGAGTCCAATCGTGAACATTTTTTTTACTCTTCCAATCAGGTGGTTCGCGAGTCATTACAACAACTTTTTGAAAAAGATTGGGCAGGAGAAACTCTAAAAGCTGATCAACTTCATCCAAATTTGGTCTTTTGTCCTACTAATTGTAGAGCCGTGATAGAAGCAATGCTGACAAAGGCAGAGGAGTCAATTATCATTCAGACGCAATACATTCTCGATCCTGCGATTCTGGATATTCTTCGTCAGCAATCTGAAAAGGTTGATTTGCACATTATCGTGGCGGATACGGTGGATAACACGGAAGTGGTGAGCTATTTCGGGCCAGCACTTGCTCGCAAGCTCTCTTCTCGCTACAATCACACTAAAATGATTCTTATTGATTGAAAGTACCTTTTACTGGGTTCTATGAACCTTTCGGATAACTCTTTAGACAATAATAGAGAAATCTGAATCATGTTAATAGATTCCTCTTTGATCCAGCAATTTGAAGAGGGATTTTGGAGAGATTGGAAGAATTGATAGAAATTTACTTGATATATGGACAAAAATAATTATATATAAAATATAAATGGTATTACTGTTTATAAAATAAAAAAATTGTTAAACGTTAAAAAAACACACATGAGAAAAAAAATTTTCAAAAAACTCATTTGGCTTTCTTTTGAGGGAAAGCAGGAAAAAGTGATCTTGGATTTTTTCCCAGACTCACAGCACACACCGCGGAGGTACCTAAAAGGGCATGTAAATCATCCGCTTTCTGGTCTGCTCTTCATCTATGAAGACGACAAAGAAACGCTAGTTGGTAGCGTGGAAACAATTCTTACCGGGAAGGAGGCTCCAGGAGCATTCAAACCAGAAGAAGTAGTCTTCGAAGTGTTGAGGCAAGACCTAGAAGAAGCTTTACAAGTGCTTCCTTCCGGGTGGCAGATCCCTCGCAAAGAGATGTGCGAAAGGGTGGAAAAAGGAGGACGCTTATTTCTTTTAGAAGAGATAAACGGAATATGGATTCCAAGTCTTTCTTTTGACAATACCCTCTAAGGGTAAAATGGTATTAAAAACAAAAATTAAAAGCCATGGCAAAAGACAAAAATGGAAAGGATTGGAAGCAGTGGCTTCCTAAACGAGTGGGATTTCTCGCGGACGGAGTAGAGTATCAGCTTCGTAAGGTAGAAATAAACTTACTCCTAGGAACCAAGACGGTTAAGGACTTAGGTCCAAAGTTCACAAAACAGGACTACTCCGTTCATCAACAACTGATTACGGATCATCTCAGTGTTCCAAAAAAAGCTGGTGTTGGATTTGAAATAGTTCGAACTACAAAAAAGCCTCGTATTCGAAAGCGAGATTATGATTCCTCTAGTTCTTAAAACATCAGGCAGACAACCATATTGGTTGTCTGTTTTTTTTTAACTATTCTATCACTTCACCCAAAAAATCATTAAATGGTTTCAGAATTTTGAAGCCTTTTATCACTTCTTGTTCAAAGTTTTCTTTTACGATTTCGTCGTCTTTTATCGTATGTCGTACGCAGAATCTCGGGTAAAGTAAAATCTCCAATGCTTCGGGAGTAGCGAGAATTTTTTTTGCTTTTGTTTTGCCGAGTGTTTCGAGAAGTTTTTTTGTCTTACTTGTCTTTAGTCTTCTTTCTAGGCTTACTTCATTTTTGTCTACTAGTCCTCCGAAATATTTAGAAAAAGCTGGCTTCTTTACAATTTCTTCTCGTTGATTCCAATTTTTCCAAATATGGAGAATGATAGTATCTCTTTGAGCAGGGCTGGGACACCGAGTCCCCCCAGAAATTCCACTTTCGTTGTCGGGTTGAATATGGAGGTAATATCACGGTATTGGCGATTTTCTCCCGCCTGGTGACATAAATGCTCAAAATCGGGTTTTGTAAGGGCTTTTATCTTTGGAAAAACGAATGTCTTTATTGAACCTATAAATACAATCCTTAGTCGTTATCTCCTCCAGTTGTGGATCAATTTTTTTCATTTGAATTAAAAGGCTGTCAATCAATGCAAAATATCTCTCTTTTTCTTGTATATAAAGATCATGATTGGTATGCATTCGTGTGGTATTGTTATGGATTTTAACCGCCTCCAAAAATTTGAGCGTGATAGGGGAGAGCATGGGAATTTCAGCTTGAGAGATAAAAGACTTGAGTATAGTGTATGCAAGGAGGGAAAAAGTTCAAGAGAAAAAACTCCCTCCGAAGTAGGAGAGAGTTTGGGTGATTTAGTTTTTTATATTAGACATTAGCAATACGAGTTTTTCTTTGATTCTGGGCTAATTGTTGTTTTCTAGCTTCTTCTACTTTTTCTGCATCTTCCTCGGCTTTTACAACCGCATCAAT
>JAITGP010000051.1 GCA_031280545.1 Candidatus Peribacteria bacterium | reverse complement strand
CAGCATAAGGAAAACATCTCCTCTTGTTTCCTTACTCATTGGACTAATAGTATTGACAATAATTCAAGCTTTTACCAAAGCTCAAAGATGGCTTTGATACCAATAATTTTCTGTTCCTGCATAAGTGTTAGCTCGGAGCATTCTCGAAAGTACCGTGGCTACTTCAGCTCTGGTGATGACTTCATTAGGAGAAAAAGCTGGCTTAATATCTACTCCATTCGCCCAATATCCCATTAGTCCTAAATTACAAGCTTCAGTAATATATCCTTGCAATTCTCCGTTTACTTGGTTGATATCGGAGAAATTAGCACATTCAGTTTTTACAGTTTCTATTTTTTTATTCATAAATTTTTTCACATACAAGGAAATAAGTTTAGCCATTTCGGCTCTAGTAATTCCATCGTGCATTCTTGCTTCGAGAATATTTTTTGCGGAAGTAAGTCCGTTTGCAGAACATCGATTATACGCTTTTTCATAGTCTTCATTGTGTGGTGTCCCAGTAGTGTTTCCAGTTGTTTCAGTATTTTCTGTTGTTCCAGTATTGTTCGTTATGGTGGTATCTCCTGTGGTTCCTGTCATATTACCGGTGCTTCCCGTACTCGTTCCATTGTTGGTAGAGCTTCCAGTTGTAGTATCAGGTGTTCCTGTATTTCCTTGGTCGGTAGGAGGAACGGAAGAGGTCGTATTGTCGTAATACTGAGACCCGTCCACAGACAATCCTTCTCCTGTATCAGATTTTTCAACTATTTGAGTATTGTCATAATAGTCAGGAGCAGCTACATAAGTTCCCTCTCCCACGTCTATTCTGATGATTTCTTGCGTATTATCATAGAAGTTAGAAGCGTCTACAAACACTCCTTCACCGGTGTCACTTCTTTCTATCGGTTCAACGGGAGTTTCCTCTCCGTTTCCAGCGTCAGTAGTATCTCCTGTTGTTCCTGTTGAATCCGTAGGAAGATTGCTAATTCCACTTATCTGAATATCTCCGCTTCCTTGGTTTCCTACAATGTCATAGAAAACGAGAGATATATCTCCATTTTCATAAAAATATTTCACAAATTTTGTGGGAGAAAGCCCCATTCGCCCTTTCAAAGGTTGAATCGGTTCACTCAATTCAATCGTTATTACCGCATCAGTTCCCTTATCCATAGGGACAATGGTAGTATTCGTGATATACGGAGGAATTTTGTCAATCCATGTCACATTTCCAATCAATGCTTGTCCATTCAAATTCCATCCTCATGGCACGCTAGACAAATTAAACGTCCAGTTTCCATTTCCCGTTCGGGTATGTACTAAATTAGAAATATCAATCTGACTTCTTTTGTCTGCTGTTCCTCCCGTCAAAATCACTGTTCCAATCACGTCTCCAGAGGTCAACGTAGTCGGAGAGTACACAATTGCTGCACAGACACTTTGATTGGACTTTCGGCTGTTATCAATTTTTGTATTGGTAAACGTCACGGAGACATCCATACAGTTTCCCCAGAGTGAAACACTAAAACTACCAGAAGTCTGACTATTGAAAATATCTGCTGGCAAACTCACGAGGTTATTTCTATCTAATCCGAGATAGGTCAGATTTGTTAATCCTTGAAACGTATTCACATCCAAATTTCTGAGAAGATTACTCTCCAAATGCAAATTCCCCAATGTCGTCAATCCTTTAAAGGCATTTGCAGAAATGTTGGAAACCTGATTTCGACTGACATTGAGTTCAGAAAGCTGACTCATCCCCCAGAAATCTCCGTCATCAATACTGGTAATTTGATTATTATCCATTTCCAGCCCAGAAAGTTTCGTCATTTTCGCAAAAGCTCCAACCGCTACTTGAGAAATTTGATTATAGCTCAGGCTGAGACTTCCTTGCAGATTACTTGCATTTCCTCCCCGAAAGCTGATAATCCCTGCTCTCGTCAGTCCAGAAATACTGGTTAGGGTTTCAGGATTTGTGATACTGACGGTGTAATTTCCTCCCGTCGCATATGTACACGTAAATGCACTCGTTCCGTTGCTGAGTGTTCCGCCTCCACAATCCACGTTGAGTGTGCTGTTGTTTGTGGTGCTAAAGTTTACGGTTTTCGTGCTGTTGTCTGTCACTGTCCACGTCCAACTCATCGTAGGGCTCAACGGAGGAGTGTCCGCGTTCGCTTGAAAAGGGAGTGTAAAGGTGTTAGCAGCTAAGGTTAGTACTGCCAAAGAAGTTAAAAGTTTTTTCATAGTCATGGGTCATAGAGATAAAAAATAAAAAGCTGTTTGTTCAATTGTAGTCAGATTTCCTTTTTTTTGCAAATTTTAGAGGACTTTTTTTTGATTGATAAGAGTATGTATGAATAGGTAATAGGTAAAAAATAAATTTTTCCTTGATTTTAGCTTGTATTACCATACCATTTCTCTTGTTCTAAAAAGAAATCTAATTTTTTATCTTTTCTCTGAACTATGAAACACCTTTTAACCCACGGACGAAGCCGAATGAACGGAACGAGACTCAAACTCATCGGAATTATCCTGATGGTCTGTGACCACATTCACCAAATGTTCATCAATTTCACGATGCCTGCACGATTCAACCCCATGTGGTTAAGCATGCTCGGAAGACCCGTTTTACCGCTTTTTCTGTTTATGCTATCCGAAGGGATGCACCATACCCGCAGTAGAAAGAAGTATTTGTTGCTCTTGTTCGGAGCAAGTATTTTTATGCATATCGCTATGTACCTTTTGCAGGAACGAATTTATGTAGAAGGTATTGCACTGATGAATAATGTCTTTAAGACCTTGTTTATCACAGGATTATATATTGTGTTCTACGATATGCTGAGAGACGGTATCCGTGAAAAATCTACAAAAAAAATTCTGAGTGCTGTTGGACGAATGCTTGTACCAATACTTGCAAGTTTTGTTGTATTAGGATTACTGGTTGTTCCTATTCCATTAATTGCATTTGTAGCAATGATGATCCCAACACTCCTTTTGGTAGAAGGGGGATTTGTTGCGGTAATAATGGGACTCCTGTTTTATATCTTCAGAAAATGGCGTTGGGCTCAAGTGGCAGTATTGGCGGTAATCAGCCTTTTATCTTTCCTCAGTCATAACCCGGAAAATTGAGCTAATATCCAACGAATAATGATTTTTGCAGCTATTCCTATGTTGCTCTACAATGGTCAGAAAGGAAAAGGACGAAAGTATTTCTTCTACGTTTTCTATCCTCTGCATATTGCCATCTTGTATGTGTTGGCATATTTCTTGTCTTAAAGGTATCATTCTGTTTGATCAAAGTAGACTTCTCAAAAGAAGATCCTACCAAACTCGTTTGGGAGAGGTGGTTGGAGGGATTTTTCTCTTGTTTAGAATGGGAAAATCAGTAGAAAGAAGTTAGTCTTTATTTCTTTTCTTCAAATAATATGTCTGACTTCTTTTCTTCTTTTTCAGGAAGCTTTCCCCTTTCTAAGACGCTTCGTTTCTCACTTCTTCCTCAAGGAGCAACTCTTTCAAAAATGCAAGAACAAGGCATTCTCCAAAGAGATAACCAGAGAGACAAGGACTATCAAGCGATTAAGCCACTTTTTGATACTCTTCATGATAAATTTATAACACAATCCTTGGAGAAAAGTGCTATTGATTGGTCAGATTTTTTTATTTTTTATGAGGCATATAAACCTAAAATTAGAAAAGATTCAGCCTTATCAGACAAAGAGAAAGCTGATCTAAAAGCAGAATTTTCTTCCATATTAGCTTCTCTGAGAAAGGAAGTCGTTGCCTTATACGAAAAAACCGCTTCACAATGGCAAGAACAGTATCCCATTCTCAAAGAAAAGGGCTATAAAATTCTGACTGAAAGTGCAATTTTGGAGGTTCTCGAAAAAGAATATGAAGATGATGAAGAAAAACAGAAAGTAATCAAAAATTTTAAGGGATTTTTTACCTACTTCACAGGTTTCAATCAAAATCGTGAAAATTACTATTCTGCTGAAGAGAAATCTACTGCGGTAGCTCATCGTATCGTAGATGAAAATCTGATTTTCTTTTGTGAAAATCTACTCTTGAAAGATAAACTTTCCGTTCTTGATCTTTCAGATGAAGAAAAAAAAGTTTTTGATATCAGCTTTTACAATCAATGTCTTACACAAGAGGGAATAGATACCTATAATCAGCTTATTGGTTGAACAAAGAATGAAAAGGGGGAAAGAACTTCCAAAGGAATAAATCAAAAAATAAATGAAAACAACCAACACCTTCCTCATTGAGAAAAAAAGCTTCCACAATTAAAATTTTTATATAAATGTATTGGCTCTAAAAAGGCAAAAACAATTCCTTTTGAACTTATTGAGAATGATGAAGAGTTAAAACATATTATAAATAAGACTATTGAAACATGTGATGAATATCTGCCACAAATAATACAAATTATAACTAATGCCTTGAATAATGAAGAAGATTTAGCTAAAATTTGGGTTTCAAAAAATAATCTTTCACGATTGTCGAATCGTTACTTAAAGAATCGATATGCTTTTAATGAAAAATGAGTTGAATTGAAGATTTTCAAAGAAAACAAAAAAGGTGATGAAAAAATTAACATTCCAGAATATGTTTCCTTATCAGAGCTAAAACAAATTTTGGAAGCTATCGTGTATGTAAATCAAGACAGTATTGAAAAAGAAAAAAAGAATTATTTTTTCAAATCTCACTTAGAAGAAGAACGAAGGGGTTGAAATCCAGATAGAGAAATAAATAATCGATTTTTTTTGATTTCATTAATTAGTTATGATTTAAATCACTATTACGATAAACCAAGACATGAAACAAAAGATAAAGATGGAAATATAACTACAGAACAAAATTATACTCAAGAAAAAGAAAGGATACAGAACTTTCTTGATAAAGACCTCAAAAACAGTGTTAAAAATCTGTGAGATCAAGCACTCTTTTTATTCAGATTTTTGAAAGTATTTAAAGTGCAGGCAGATAAAATCCCTGGAGAGCTTTCAGACCTTTACAATGAGATCAACCGTATCATCGCAGAATTTCCTCTTTCAAAATACTATGATGCAATCAGGAATTATCTGACGAAAAAGCCATTCTCTCAAGACAAAATGAAACTGAATTTTGAATATTCTGACTTTTTCATTTCTAATTCACGATGAAAATATGCCTTAATTTTTAAGGAATGAAAGAAATATTCTCTGTGAATAGTTGTCAATAATTCAAAAGCAAGAAAGATATTTGAATTATGAGAAGATAGTATTGAGGAATTATGAGAAGGATTCTCTCAACTTCGTTATAGACAGATAAAATTTCAAACTATTGCAGGTAGATGATACATTAGAGATTTTGGGGTAAAATATTCAGAAGATCCAGAT